>JBEBAG010000079.1:0-3283 GCA_041159065.1 Verrucomicrobiota bacterium
CCTTGCTGAAGTCCACCCCCTCCGCTGCGGGAGCCGCGGTCCCTCCCACAAGGGCCGCACCCAGCAGCCAGATCCCGGCGATCCTCGCCGCGCCACCCTGAGAGTCCGTCAGGGGAAGCCAAACGCGGTGCCTTGAGCCGTGGGATGATTCCAGCATGCCCCAGTTTACCCGCGGCGCCGTCTCTTCCCAGTTACGCGCCTGCGTAATCCGCCCCCCCTGTGCGGCCCCTTAAAAAAAATGTAACCTGGCGCGCCCCCTGCGGAGGTAGGGATCGTGCACTCGGCCCCCCAAGCCCCCACCCCGCCCGACGACGCCTTCGTTCACGCCCTCACCGAGGCGCAACTCCCCCTGCGCGCCTACTGTGAGGCCGCCCTCGGCCACGGCGAGGATGCCAAGGACGCGTGGCAGCGCACCAACGTCGCCCTCTGGCGTAAGGCCGCCCAATGGAACCCCGAAGTCCCCTTCGTCTCGTGGGCCCTCGCCTTTGCGAAATTTGAAGTGCTCGCCGTTATCCGGGACCGGCAACGCGAGCGTGTCCTCTTCGATAGCGATGTCGCGGAGCTCATGGCGGAAGCCGCCCTGGAGCAGACCCCCGCCGCCCTGCCGCGCAGCGCTCAGCTCGCGGTCTGCCTCGAAAAACTCTCCGGCAAGCAGCGCGACCTGCTCAACCTGCACTACGTCTCCGGCCTCTCGATGGCCGAAATCGCCGAGAACCAAAAGATGGGACTGAGCGCGATCAAAGTCTTCCTCCTCCGGGTGCGTCGCGCCCTGGCGGACTGCATTCAACAACAGGAGACCCGGGAGGCCCGCGCATGAATTCCCAACGCCCAACAGACTGGCAGGAGCCTTTGGAAACATGGCTGCTCCAAAGCCGCAACCACACCCTCTCGGACGAAGATCGGTCCGCTCTCAACACCCTGCTCCGCTCTTTGCCCGAAGCCCGCGCCCACGCGGCGCGTTTTCTCGCCGAGGACACCCTCCTCAGCGAGCGCCTCCGCCAGAGCCGCATGGAAGCCCTCTTCGAAGAGGAGGCCTCTGCGCTTGCGGCGGTCCAGGCGCCGCCGCCTTCC
The DNA here is from genome assembly GCA_041159065.1 of Verrucomicrobiota bacterium. GTDB lineage: Bacteria > Verrucomicrobiota > Verrucomicrobiia > Chthoniobacterales > Chthoniobacteraceae > Chth-196. Next base: position 1,072 of record JBEBAG010000079.1, read on the forward strand.
ACGCTCCTCCCCGCCAAACACGTCTCCCGATTCCCCTGGCGCACCCTCACCACCCTCGCCGCAGGACTTGCACTGGGCCTCTTCAGCGCCAGTTTCCTCTTCGGCTACGTCAGCTCCGGCTCCCTTCACGGAAGAGCCATTTCACTCCTGAACGAAAGTTTTGAAGGCGGCGAGGCCCCCCAACCCGCAGGCCCCCCCTTGCGTCTTGGAATGTGGAGCGGCGACTTCTCAGAGGTCACCGGAACTTTCGCAGGCATCCCTCCCACACACGGATCCAAAATGCTCCGCTTTCTCCGGGCGGACCACCTCGATAAACGATCGAGAATAGGCTTCAACGGAGACGTTTATCGAATCCTGGATGTCCGGGAATACGCCGCCTCGTTCGAGTATGGAAAAGCGGTCGTCACCGCCGAGGCGAGCTTTGCGTCCATCCCCACAAGCGGGCAAGCGATGTATGACGCGGCCATCGAATTGCAGGCCATTGAGGTCCTGCCCACCACACCCTCCCAGTTCTTCTTCCCCGCTCCTCACTCGGGCTCGCGCCTCCCCGAGGACGGCGCCAACCCCTCGGACGAAGCCCACCCCTATTTCAAACCCGCCACCACCCAGCGTCAGATCCCCCTCCCCCCTTCCGGGACCCCTTGGAAACGCGTCCGCGCCGAAATCCGCGTCCCCGCTGGAACCCGATACATCGTCGTGGGCCTCCACGTGGTGGACCGGATGGCTGCGAACCAAAAACCCGAACTCCGGGACGTCTCTTTCCCCGGCCAATTCACCGACGACATCCAGGTCCGGCTCATCCGCAAGGTTCCGCTCCCCTGAGTTTTACACGCATCCCTCCCGACAATCCAAGCTCCCCTCCGATGATTCCCTCCCGCTTCCTCCTCCGCGCCTCCCTCCTCGGCCTCCTTTCCGTCTCCGCCCACTCGGCCGAGTCGGAGCCCCGCGCCATCCTGCCCGCCAAACACCGGGCACTGCTCGAAACCCACTGCCAGGGCTGTCACGGCCCGGAGAAGCAAAAGGGCAAGTTCCGCATGGACGATCTGCCCCTTGAAATTCGGGACGTCCAAACCGCCGAACGCTGGCAGAAGATCCTCAATTCGCTGAACTCCGGCGAGATGCCCCCCGAGGAGGAAAAACAGCCGGCAAAGGCCGCCAAGGCGGATTTTCTCGAGGATCTGGCGAACGTGATGGTCTCGGCACGCAAGGCCCTCAGCGACCACAAGGGCGCCATCACCATGCGGCGCCTCAACCGCCGCGAATACCGCAATACCCTGCGCGAGCTGCTGGGGGCCGACATCAATGTCAGCGAGCTCCCCTCCGACACTGGCACCGGCGGCTTCGACACCGTGGGCTCGAACCTGTTCATGTCGTCCAACCAGTTCGAACAGTACCAAAATCTGGGACGCGAAGCGCTGACGGAGGCTCTGGAATGGCACGCCGCTCGCGGCGTCGAAAAAAAGATGCACTACGAGGCGGAGACCACGACCCCGATCGTGCAGAAATTCGTCGACTACCAGGTCGACGCGAAGGAGCGCGCCAAACAGTGGGTCAAAGCCGTGGAAGAGGCCGCCGCCAGACCCGAGAACCAAGAAATCGTCGCCCAGATCCGCAAGGAGTCCAAAAACGAAGCCATTTTCCGGCGTTCCTGGGAGAAGATCCCGGGGGCACCGAATCCGCGCACCTTCGGATTCGACAAGCGGGGGGAAAATGACGCCGACCTTGCCAATGATTGTCTCTCCGCAGCATGGCTCACGTATCACCAGTACTACCTGCGGCAGCCTGCGGTGGACCGCGGTGCCTACCTTGGCATCCAAACCCGACATCCTGCCGAGCTGAACGTGAATTACATCGAGCTGCTCGTGCCCTTCGACTGGCCCGTCGGCAACTACGTGGTCCGGGTCCGCGCCGCCGCCACCGACGCCGCCCCGCCAGAGCGCCGCTTCATCGACTTCGGGATCCACGCCCGCACCGCGCAAGTGATGGCCTCGCGGGAAATCACCGGAACCATGGACGCTCCGCAGGTCGTCGAGTTCCCGCTCACCCTCACCCGGGGCAACAACGAGCGGATGAACCGGAGCATTTTCATCCGGGAAAAGGGCAGCCACGACACCAATGAGGAGGGGAACCGGAAGCGCGTCGAAGCCGTGAAACGCAACGGCATCGGGCCGGAGCTGGTGCTGTGGGTGGACTGGATTGAAATCGAACGCCT
>JBEBAG010000080.1:0-5324 GCA_041159065.1 Verrucomicrobiota bacterium
AATACAAAGTCCGGGCTCGAATCGCCGCGCCTCCAGAAGGGCCCGTCGAAAGACGCTTCGTCGACTTCCTCACAGACCACCCCTCGAACCAGGTAGTCAGCACCCATCAGGTGACCGGCACGATGGAAAATCCGCAGCTCCTCGAGTTCACCTGCAAAGTGGACGCCGAAAGCGGTCGCCGCTTCAAATTCTCCGAAAAAGCCGTCTCGGGAAATGGAGATGGCAAGGGCCCCGCAAACGACATCTTCCGCGAGGGCTTCGAGGCAAACCGCATCGGCCCCGAATACGCGGTGTGGATCGACTGGGTCGAAGTCGAGGGCCCCATCCAAAGTCCACAAATCGCCGGCACACTCGCGAATGTCCGCTCCCAGATCGAACGGTTCGAAAAAAAGGAGACCGACGCGCGCCAAGTCCTCTCCGCCTTCGCATCCAAGGCGCTCCGAGGACGCGACGTCACCCCGGAGTTCCTCGACAAACTAGTCGCCATCTACGAGGCGCGAACCAAGGAGGGAGACAAACCGCTAGACGCCATCAAGGAACCCCTTGCGCTGTTGCTCTCCTCGCCCAGCTTTCTGTACCTCGCCGAACCCGCAACCGAGGGCGCACCGCGTCAACTGACCGAACGCGAACTCGCCACGCGCCTCTCCTTCTTCCTTTGGAGCAGCCCCCCAGACGCCGAGTTGTTGGACCTTGCCAACCGGGGCGAACTGCGGAAACCGGAGGTGCTTTCCAAACAGGTCGACCGCCTCCTCTCCGATGAGCGCAGCGAACGCTTCACCCGGGCTTTCGTCGCACAATGGCTCGGGCTCTCTCGCCTCGATTTCTTCCAATTCAACAGCCGGCTTTACCGCGACTACGACCTTCCCACCAAAGCCGCATCCAAGAACGAGGTCTTCGTCACCTTTCACACGCTCCTCCAAAAACGCGCCAGCCTCAGCAAGCTCCTCAAATCGGATTCCGTATTCATCAACGGCCTCCTGGCGCAGTACTACAAAATCCCCGGCGTGATCGGAGATGAGTTCCGAGAGGTTACACTCCCCGCTGACTCGCCGCGGGGCGGCCTCCTGGGAATGGCAGCCATTCTCGCCATGGGAAGCAACGGCGAGCAAACCAGTCCCGTCGAAAGGGGGGCCTGGGTGCTGCGCAAACTTCTGCACGATCCGCCCCCGCCCGCACCGGCCAACGTCCCCCAACTCAACCGACTCGCTGGCAAACCACTCACCACGCGCGAGCGCATCGCGCTTCACCAGGAGGAACCCCAGTGCGCCCAGTGCCACCGCAAAATCGATCCCATCGGCTTCGGACTCGAAAACTTCGACGCCGCCGGAAGATGGCGCACCGAGGACCTCCGCCCGGACGTCCCCCAAAATAACCGGCAGATCAACGCCTCCGGCGCCTTCCACAAAGGCGAGTCCTTCCGCGATTACTTCCAACTGCGCGATCTCATCGCCGCCAAACCCGAACGCCTCGCCCGCGGATTCACCGAGGCGCTCGTCGAATTCGCCCTCGGCCGGCCGTTCGGCTTCTCCGACGAGGATCTCGCCTCCGAAATCATGGACCGCGCTTCGAAGAAAAACCTCGAAATCGCCGAATTCATCCACGCGCTCGCCGACTCCAAACCCTTCCACTCCAAGTAATCCCCCGCCCTCGCCTCCCATGAAAACTTCTCTCTCCCGCCGTCACTTCCTACGCGCCGCCGGATCCCTCATCGCTCTGCCCGCCCTCGAATCCATCGGATTCCGCACCTTCGCCTCGGAGAAAGAAAACGTTTCCGCTCGCCCGAAGCGCATGATCTTCCTCGGCCTCGGTTTCGGCGTTACCCAGGAAACCTGGTTTCCCGATGCGAACCAAGCGGGCACCGAGTACACGCTGCCCGACGGCCTCGCCCCGCTCGCGCGCCACCAGAAAAACATCACGGTCATCCAAGGCCTCACCAACAAGTACTCCCAAGACGCCCACTGGGGCAGCACCTTCTGGCTCACCGGCGCCAACCGCTTCGCTGAACCCGGCCAAAGCTTCCACAACTCCATCTCCGTCGACCAGGTGGCCGCGGCGAAGATCAGCCAGGACACCCGCTTCGCCTCCATCCAACTCAATGGTGGCGACCCCGACTTGCTCGCCCACCATCGCGGACACGGCCCGGGCCTCTCCCTCGCATGGGATGCCGGTGGCAAGCCCATCGCCGGCCTCGACTCGCCGGCCCTCCTCTTCCACCGCCTCTACTCCGAGGAATCCATGCCTCTGGCCAAACGCCAGGCGCTCATCGCTCAAGACCGAAGCGTCCTCGACGCCGTGCTCTCAGACGCCAAACAGCTTCAGCGAGGCCTCACCAAGACCGACAACGACAAACTCAACGAGTACTTCCAAAGCATCCGCGAAATCGAAACCCGCATCGCCAAGGACGAGCAGTGGCTCGGGGTTCCCAAACCTAAGGCGCCCATTGCGGAGCCCCCGGCCAAAATGCGCGGCAAGGAGGAGGTCCGGCTGATGTACGACCTGATGGTTGCCGCCTTTCAAACCGACAGCACGCGCGTCTTCACCTACCGCCAACCCGCCGAGGAATTCGTGAAAAGCCTGGGAGCCAAGGTTGATATCCATGACATGAGCCACTACGCCCCGGGCGAACGCATGGAAGTCTCCCAACTGCGCGACCGCACCCAGAGCACCCTGCTCGCAGGCCTCCTGGACCGACTCCAATCCATCAAGGAACCCGATGGCTCCTCCCTCCTCGACCACACCTGCGTCGCCTACGGCACCAACCTGCGCACCGTCCACACGCTCGACAACTGTCCCACCGTCATCGCCGGAGGAGGCGCCGGCATCAAACTCGGACACAACGTGGTCCTCCCCAAAAACACCCCCCTCTGCAACCTCTGGCTCACCCTTCTCCACGGCGTCGGCGTCTCCGCCGAACGCCATGGCGACAGTACCGGAGTCCTGTCTCAACTCTCCTAAAACCGTCCCGCGCTCTCAGGATTTCCTCCCAAAAAGACGCTTCCAAAACGAACGCACGCCCCTCTCGGCTTCGTCATCATCCGCATCCCGCGTGATGGCCCACTCGGGATACGGGCGTGCCGTTCCCACCATCGCCTGCCAAAGAATCCGGTTGAGCACCGCCTCGGGAGCGCGGTCCACCTCCTCAAAATTCAGCTTCGCGGAAACCTCCGCGTTGCGCCGCAGAATGCGGTCACGATGCGCCTTCGCGGGCGGATTCATCTCGTCCAGCGGCACCCGGTTCGCAACCGCCTTGAAGGGCGTGAGATCCGGCGTCTCCTGAAAGCAGTCCCGCATTGGGGTCGCCGACGCATCAAACTGGTTCATCGGCGGCATGCCCAGCACCTGCTCAATCGTCCGCAACACACTCGTCGTATTGTACTGGGTGGAAACCACGGCCCCCCGCTTGGTGTAGGCGCTCACGCAGTACGCCGTGGTGCGGTACCCGCTCACGTGATCCCACCCGGCCTGCGGATCATCCTCAATCGCCAGAATCAGCGTCTCCGGCCAGAACCGGCTGTGGGAAATCGCCTCCACGATCCGGCCAAACGCCAGATCATTGTCCGCCACGCACGCCGCAGGCGTCGGCACCCCGGGCTTGGTCCCGCTCGTGTGATCCTGGGGCAGGCAGATCAACATCAGCTGCGGCCATCGCCCTGTCGCCTCCGCCGCTTTGAGCTCTTTGATAAAGTAATCCGCCCGAAATTGATCCGGCACGGACATGTTCCATCCCACCGTATCGGTCGGCGTGTAGGGCTCCAGCGAGGCCACCGTGGCGGAACATCCAAACACCACCTCGTCCGACTCTCCCTTCCATGTCTTGTAACAGGCCGCAAATCCGGGCGATCCCTTCTGCCCGGGATCCCGCCAGCGGACCCGGGGCTGCGCAAACTCCCCGTAGTTGCGCAACGTCTTCCCGTGCTTGATCGCGTTGTCCCACAAAAACCCCGCCGGCGAGTAAATCAACGCGTCCTTTTCATCCTCGCCCATCCCGTCGGGATAACTGCGGGGAAACCCCGCAAAAGACTTCTCCATCGCTGCGGTGGCAAACGCCGTCGTCGACCACTGGTGGCCGTCGGCGCTCAGAATCCCCGAGCAATAGGTGTTGTCCAAAAGCACAAACTCGCGCGCGATCTTGTGCTGGTTCGGCGTGATCTGCTCCCCAAACACGCACAGATCCTTGTGTCCGTTGCCCCGTTGGTCGTCCCCCAACACCTGGTCGTACGTCCGGTTCTCTTTGATCACGTACACCACGTGCTTGAAGACGCTCGGCTCTCCGATCCGCTCCGGCACCGGGCGGGGAGCCACCCCCGAACGCGGAGACCCCTTGGACGCCGCAATCGCATCACTCCGAAGATTCCGCGCCACTCGCTCCGAGAGCGCCGGCAGTTCCTTCTTCGAAGGCAGCGGCACGCGCGAGAGCGTTCCGTGGTAGTGGTGCGAGTTGAAGCCGGGCGCCTTCGTGGGCCCCATCTTCATCTCCGACGGCATCCCCTTGATGTTCGCCACCCAGATCTGCTGACGCACCGCGTCGTAGGCCAGCGCCCCGGGAAACCAACCGACCGGAATCATCCCCACCAAGCGCGACTCCCGATCCCCGGGGTCGAATTCCACCACCCCCAGCGCGTTCTGCGTCCCATTCGCCACATACAGCGTCCGGCCGTCCGGCGCGAATGCGAGCGCATTCGGCGAAGCCCCAAACAGGTCTGCCGCGTTACGCTTCGTCCACACCTTCTCCACCACGGTGTCGCTCCGCACCTCAATCACCGAAAGCGTGTCCGACGCCGCGTTGGCGCACACCACATACTTCCCGTTCGGCGAGACGGCCAAGGCCGAGGCGTGCAACTCCACCAGCAGCTCCTTCACCCCGCTCCCGCCTCCCTCGCGCAGATCCACCACACTCACCGATCCCTCGCTCGCAATGTGTCGGACCGGATCCACACGCACCTCGGTTCCGCGACCGGCCGGTCCCGTCAGATCGCCCGCCCCGGGGCGTCTCCCGCCCCAGTTGCTCACGTAGGCTTTCTCGCCAACCAACACGACGTCGTAGGGTGCCACCCCCACCGGAAAACTCCGCAACACGGCTCCACTCCGCGTATCCAATTCCAAGAGCTGGTTGCTCAAGTTCCCGCACACGTAAAGGCGCTGCCCATCCTGACTCACCGCGAGTCCCGCAGGGATCTCCTCCTTCCGCCGGGGCGCGTTCGCCCGCGGAAGCACGATCGAATGCGATCCGCGCAGCGCCCCCGCTTCGTCCGCCTCGAACACCTTGATGCTGCCATGCACATTGCTCAGGTAAACGCGGCGCCCCTCGGGCGAGTACACCAGCC
>JBEBAG010000081.1:0-5439 GCA_041159065.1 Verrucomicrobiota bacterium
GCCCCCCCCTTCCCCGGCCCCCGCTCCTTCTTCACACTCCCGCCCCCTGCACCCCGCTGGGACCCCGTCCGCGCAGCGCGTTCCCGAAGCACAAAACGGATCGGCAGCCCCTCCCAAGGCTCCACCTCCCGGATCCGCGCCTCCAAAAACCGCTGATAGCCATCCTCCAACAATCCCTTCTCGTTACAAAAGAGCACCACCTCGGGCACCGAAATCACCGCCCTCCCCCGGGCCTCCGGCTGCGTGGCATACAAAATCTTGAAACGCCGCCCGCTCTTGAGCGCCGGCGGATGATTCGTCATCGCCGCCGAAAAAATCCGGTTCAGCGGACCCGTTCCCAACCTCCGCGAAGCGCCCTCCCGCACATTCTCGATCTTCTTAAACAACCGCTCCAACGCCGCACCCGTCTTGGCGGAAAGCATCACCAGCGGCGCGTACGATAGAAAAAACAAATCCGAACGCACCTTCTCCAACTCCTTCCGCAGCCCCTCCTTGTCCCGCGTCCGCTCCTCAATGAGGTCCCACTTGTTGAGCACCACCACACACGGCTTGCGCGCCTCCACGATCATCCCCGCAATCCGCTTGTCCTGGCTGCTCACCCCCTGCGAGAGATCCAACACCAAACAGCACAAATCCGCCCGCTCAATACTCGCCTCGGAGCGCATCACCGAAAAGATCTCCACCGAATCCGAGCGCTTCCCCTTCGGCCGGATTCCCGCGGTGTCAATCAACGTATAACGCTGGTCCCCACGCTGATAGGGAATGTCCACCGCATCCCGCGTCGTGCCCGAAATGGGCGAAACCAGCGTCCGCGTGTCCTCCAAAATCGCATTCGTCAGCGACGACTTCCCCACGTTGGGACGCCCCACCAACGCAATCTTCAGCGGTTCGGCCCGGCGCGCCTCCGCTTCCCCCTCCGGATCCGCCGGCAACAACGCCTCAATCCGGTCCAGCAACGCCCCCGTGCCCAAATCATGTTCCGCGCTCACCGGCACCACCGGAGAGAAACCCAACCGCGTAAACTCCGCCGGCAACGTCTGATGGCTGGCATGGTCAATCTTGTTCACCACCAAAATCAACGGCTTCGACACCCGGCGCAGCAGACGCGCGATATCCGCATCCACCCCCGTCATCCCCAACTGACCATCCACCACAAACAGCAGCAGGTCGCTGCTCTCCAACGCAATATCCACCTCCTGCCGCACCTGCTCCGTAAACTCCACGTCCACATCCGCCCCGATCCCCCCCGTGTCCACCAGTTGAAAGGGCGTCCGCCCCCGCTCGCACACCGCCACAATCCGGTCCCGCGTCACCCCGGGCATGTCGTGTACAATCGAAATTTTCTTCCCCACCAGACGGTTAAACAAAGCGGATTTGCCCACATTCGGACGGCCAACAATCGCGACACTACGCATAGCGCCTACGCACTACCCTCCCTCCCCACGCCGGGCGAACTAATTGCGCGCCCCAGGGGGGGGCCACGCCCCCCCGCCCCGGTCCTGAGGGTCGGACTTCGGCCAGGGCGTCGGATCCCCGTGCCCGCTCAGATGCAAGAGCGCAATCACCCGAGAGGAATACGTCACCCCCGAGGTCACCGTAAAAAACGCCGCCAAAATCACCGGCACATCCAGCCACAACACCCCCCAGTGCGCCCCCCACGCTCCCACCGGCCTGCGCAACACCTCCGACTGCAGCATCACCGCCACCAGCGACACCATCTGCAACGCCGTCGCCACCTTTCCTGTCCACGTCGTCCGCACCGAGGACTTCCCGTGCAACACCATCAGCACCAACGCTCCCACCATCACAATCGCGTCCCGCGCCAGAACCACCACCGCAAACCACAGCGGCAACTCATACCCCCAATTCGCAAAACTCAGCGCCAATATTCCCGACATCAAAAGCCCCTTGTCCGCAATCGGATCCAACACCACCCCCAACTCCGTGCGCTGGTTGAATCGCCGCGCAATGAATCCGTCCAGCCCATCGCTCAACGCCGCCAACGCAAACGCCGCCACCGCCGCCCACCGCAAGCCCTCCTGCGGATGACCCGCCGCAAACCCCTTCCCGTAGTACACGACAAAAAGCACATACACCGGAATCAGCCCGATCCGGGTCAGCGTAATCTTGTTCGCCAGCGTCATCCCCATCCCCGCTCCCTAGCACATTTCCCCCCATCCCCCAACCCCCCACCCACTCCCCGGCTTCCCTCCCCTTTCCCCAAAACCTCCCGCCTCCCGCGCATTCCCGTTGCCTTCTCCCCCTTTTTTTCCTACCCGAACCCCATGGCTTCACCACTCCAAGTCGGCGATCCCGCTCCCTCCTTCCAATCCCTCGCCGTCGGCGGCGCCTACGGCAACGGGACTCCCGTCTCCCTCCAGGACTTCGCAGGCAAAAACGTCATCCTCTACTTCTACCCCAAGGACGACACCCCGGGCTGCACCACCCAAGCCTGCGGCCTGCGCGACTCCTGGTCTCAGTTCGAAGGAAAAGCCCTCGTCTTCGGCGTCAGCATCGACTCCCCCAAAAGCCACACCAAGTTCATCGAAAAATACCAGCTCCCCTTCCCCCTCCTCTCCGACGAAAATCAGGAGATCGTCCAAGCCTTTCAGGTCTGGGTGGAAAAGAGCATGTACGGTAAAACCTACATGGGTACCGAACGCTCCACCTTCCTCATCGGACCCGACGGCCGCCTCCGCGCCATCTTCCGCAAAGTCAAACCCGCAGAGCACGTCCAGCTCCTCCTCGACGCCCTCGCCTAGCCTTCGCACCTCGCTCCCCATGCTCCCCGCCCGCCTTCTCCTCCTCGGACTCACCCTCGGACTCGGAGCCTGCTCGACGCGCCGCCTCCCCAAATACGAAGAACCCCTCCCGCGCGCCCGCTTCCAAACCGTGCGCACGACCGCCTACACCCACACCGAAAGCGACCACCGCCCCTACGGCAACAAATCCGCCATCGGAACCCCCCGCCAGTCCGGCCCCCTCCTCCACAGCGCCGCCACCGACTGGGCACGCTGGCCCGTCGGCACCGTCTTCCGCATCTGCAGCACCGGCGAGACTTTCAAGGTCGACGACTACGGCTGGGCCCTCTCCGGCCGCAATACCATCGACCTCTACAAGCCCTCCCGAGCCGCCATGAATGCCTGGGGCGTCCGCCGAGAACGCATCGAAATCCTGCACTGGGGCAGCGCCGCCGAGGCGAGGCGCCGCCTCCAACCCGTCCGCAAATACGCCCACGTCGGACGGATGCTCAAGGAAATCGACTCTTTTTACGCCCGCTCCGAGGACACCTCCTCCGCAGCCGATTCCTCGGCCCGAATGGCTCACGCCATTCCCATCGCACCGGAGATCCTCCGCTCCAACCGCTAGCCCCGCCCCCCCCCGGCAGCGCAGACCGCTCGGCTCAGCGCAAGGCGCTCAGCCGACGCTCCGCCACCTCCCCCACGCGTTCCGGAGCAACCCGCTGCGCCATCCGCTTCCACTGACTCTCCATCTCCTGCACCCGCTCCCGGTTCACGGCGGCCACATCCAACATCTCCGCCCGGTCCGTCCGCAGGTAGTACAGCTCCGCTGGACGATCCTTCAGCGCCAACCACTTCCAGTCTCCAAGCCGGAACGCACGCCCACCGGCCCCCTGCCACCACAGCGCACGCGATCCCTGCGCCTTGTTCTCCCGAATCACCCCGCTCAGATCCTGCCCGTCCAGCACCGCCCCCGAACCGGCTCCCGCCTTCCCGGGCGCAACCCCCGCAAGCCTCAGGAGCGTCGGCGCAAGATCCACCGCGTGGACGACCTGCTCCCGGACCTCCCCACGGCTACGCAACCCCGCCGGCCAATGCAGGATCAGAGGCGTCGCAATCCCCCCCTCGTGCACATCCCCTCGGGCATCCCGAAATGGCGTGTTCGCAAGCGACGCCCCCTGCGGTCCCAAACCCAGCCTCGAGTGCACCGAACCAGCCACCCCGGACTCCCCATTCCCTGACCCCCCCAACTCCCTCTCCGCGCTCGCTCCCGATCCACTCAGAAAAACCATCACCGTGTTCTCCCACGCCTTCATCGCCTTCACCTGATCCAATATCCGACCAATCTCCCGATCCACTCGCGCCACCATCGCCGCATGCACCTCCATGCGCGTCTCAAACGCCTCCCGCTCCGACTTGGACAACTCCGCCCAACGCCGCGCGGGCAGCGCCGGAGCGGGCAACTCCCCCACCGTCAACACCCCCTGCTCCTGCAGCCGCTGCAACCGCTCCCGCCGCATCCCATCCGTCCCCCCTTGGTACCTCCCCCGATAAGCCTCCACATCCATCCGCGGTGCCTGCAAAGGCCCGCCCGGAGCCGGAAATGCCACGCACGCAAAAAACGGATTCTTCCCGCCCAAATCCCCGTGCTCCTTCAAAAATTCAATCACCCGGTCCGCCACCACAATCGAACTATACTCCCCCTCCGCCGACTCCGACTCCCCCGCATCTCCCACTTGCCGGAACGGACCAAAATGACGCGCGCCGTCCACCCGGAAAGAGCGGTCAAATCCCGCCTGCCGCGGCGTCTCCGCCAGCCACCACTGTCCCGCATGATAACTCACGTACCCCGCCGGCTTCAGCATCTCGGGCAGCCACTGGCCCCCCGCCGGACGCCGCGACGCCCCGGCAGACCCCACCTCCCCCCCAAACACCCCACTCAAAAACGCCGCCCCCGTCGCACGAGGACTCCCCGCACTGTACGCCTGCGAAAATCGCAACCCGTTTTCAGCCAGCCAGTCCAGACACGGCGTCTGGATCTCGCCCCCAAAACACCCGGGATCGGAAAAGCCCACCCCATCGCATAAAATCACCAAAAGGTTGGGCGAAGTCGCAGGCCTCGCCGGGGCAGGGGCAGACCACAGAGGGCAAGGAAAACAAAAGGCCAGGACAGCCAGGCCCGAGAGCAGGAAGCGCGGCATGGGAAGAGTCGGGGAGGGACATCAGGTGTACCCACCACGAAGGCGAGTCATAGGAGGGAAATCGGAAATTGCGGAGGACGGCGCAACGTCCACGGCCGATGGCCCCCGCCCCGAGCGCGGCCCGCACAGGGTCCGGGCGGTCCGCCCCAGCTTCAATTTGCACTCCGCAAAACCCGTGCTACCCTTCCCTCACCTGCAGTTTGGAAATCCCGGTCCAAGGACGGGTGGAAGGTTGGCGCTCCCCGAGGGGTCTCGGAGGCGTGTCGGCAGCCCATTCGGCCCACTGGGACAAAAGCCAAAAATGGGGGCGTACTGGTCTCGACTGATGGTTCGAGGCGCAGACGGCATGTCGAGGAAGCCTGGTTGGCCTCGTTAAAACATCTGGGCAAAAAAAATAAACGCCAACGATTACGAAGATCTGGCTCTCGCGGCTTAATTAGCCCGTGACGTTCCTGCGCCAACGCCTGCTAGGCGTGGGGACGACGACAGCAGGCTGG
>JBEBAG010000082.1:0-3594 GCA_041159065.1 Verrucomicrobiota bacterium
GAGGAACTGCATGGCGGCGGCGTCATCGCGCGCATCCAGGGACATACTCCGGTAGAGGGCGTGGGCGGAATCCAGGGCGGTCCGGTCGATCTCGATGCCCAGCCCCGGTTTTTGGGGCACGCGCAGGAACCCCTTTTGGATGGGCAGTGGTTCCGTGGTGAGGCGCTGTCCGTCCTGCCAGATCCAGTGGGTGTCGATGGCGGTGATGCGGCCAGGCGCGGCGGCGGCGACGTGGGTGAACATCGCGAGGGAGATGTCGAAGTGGTTGTTGGAGTGGGAGCCCCAGGTCAGGCCCCATTCATGGCACATCTGCGCGACGCGAACGGAACCCTGCATGGTCCAGAAGTGGGGGTCGGCCAGGGGGATGTCGACGGACTGCAGCAGGATGGCGTGCCCCATCTGGCGCCAGTCGGTGGCGATCATGTTCGTGGCGGTGGGCAGCCCGGTGGCGCGGCGGAATTCGCAGAGGATTTCGCGTCCGGAAAATCCGTTCTCAGCGCCGCAGGGATCCTCGGCGTAGGCGAGGATGTCGTGGCGTCCGCGGCAGAGGCGGATGGCTTCCTCGAGGGACCACGCGCCATTGGGGTCGAGGGTGATGCGGCCTTGGGGGAAGCGTTGGGCGAGGGCCTCGGCGGCCTGCATTTCGGCTTCGCCGGAAAGGACGCCGCCTTTGAGTTTGAAGTTGGTGAAGCCGTAGCGGGCCTCGGCGGCTTCGGCCAGTGCGACGATGGCGGCGGCATCGAGGGCGGGCTGGTTGCGAAGTCGGAACCAGGGATCGGGGGAGGCGTTTTCGCAGCGGTAGTCGAGGGACGTGCGGTGCCGGTCGGCGATGAAGAAGAGGTAGCCGAGGGTTTCGACGGCGTCGCGCTGCTGGCCCTCGCCGAGGAGTGCGGCCACCGGCACGCCGAGGTGCTGGCCCAGCAGGTCGAGAAGGGCGGACTCGAGGGCGGTCAGGGCGTGAATGGTGACGCGCAGATCGAAGGTCTGGAGGCCGCGTCCGCCGGAGTCGCGGTCCGCGAAGGTGGAGCGAACGAGGGAGAGGAGGTTGTGGAAGGTGCCGATCGGCTTGCCAAGGAGGAGGGGGGCGGCGTCCTCCAGGGTTTGGCGGATTTTCTCCCCGCCGGGGACTTCTCCGAGGCCGATGTGGCCGGCGTTGTCATGGAGGAGGACGATATTGCGGGTGAAGAAGGGGCCGTGCGCGCCGCTCAGGTTGAGGAGCATGCTGTCGCGTCCGGCGACGGGGACGACCTCGAGCCGGGTGAGGACGGGGGTTTGGGAAGGGGCGGAAGCGAGAGGCGAGTTCATGCGCGGAAAGGGAATTGGAGGAGCGGGAGTGAGGAAGGGGCGGCCTTTGGGCGGGCCTAGGAGGTCGGCGGGGTGGAAGGACGGGTGCGGGTGAGGAAGACGAGCGCGGCGGCGAGGAGGGAGGCGATGGCCAGGCCGTAGAGTCCGCCCTGGATGGAGCCGGTCCGTTTCTCGAGGACGCCGAAGGTGGCCGGGGCCACGGCGCCGCCGAGATTGCCGAGGGAGTTGATGAGGGCGAGCACCGGGGCGGCGATGCGCGCGTCGAGGTAGCCCTGGGGAATGGGCCAGAACAGGGAGGAGGCGGCTTTGAATCCGACGGCGGCGAAGCAGACGGCGGCGAAGGCGAAGAGGGGGGTGCCGCGGGTGGAGAGGAACATTCCCGCGGCGGCGATGAGGAGCGCGGCGCAGACCCAGGCCTGCTGGAAGCGCCAGCGCGCCGCGGCGGCGGCGAAGCCGTACATGGCGAGGATGGAGATGGTCCAGGGGATGGAGTTGAGGAGACCGATTTGGAAATCGGAGAGGGCGCCTATCTTGCCGATGATGGAGGGGAGCCAGAAGGTGGCGGCGTAAATGGTCAGCTGAATGGCGAAGTAGATGAGGCAGAAGAGGAGGATTTGGGGATCGCGCAGCAGGGTGCGGAGGGGGGCGTGCTGGAGTGCGGCGGCGGGCCGTTGGTCGGTCTCGATGGCGCGGAGGAGGGCGGCCTTTTCGGGCTCGGTCAGCCAGCGGGCGTCTTCGGGGCGGGAATCCAGCCATTTCCAGACGACCCCGCCGAGCAGGACCGAGGCGAGTCCCTCGACGAGGAACATCCACTGCCAGCCTTTGAATCCGAACGCGGGGTTTTGGAGGAGGGCGCCGGAGAGAGGACCGGAGAGGATGGAGGCGATGGCGGAGCCGCTCAGGAAGAGGGCGGTGGCCTTGCCGCGTTCGGCCTGGGGAAGCCACCGGGTGAAGTAGTAGATGACGCCCGGGAAGAAGCCGGCCTCGGCGACGCCGAGCAGAAAGCGGAGCGCGTAGAATTGGTTCTTATCGCGGATGAACGCCATGAGGGTGGCGGCGAGCCCCCAGGTGAAGGTGATGCGGGTAAGCCACGCGCGCGCACCAACGCGCTGGAGGAGCATGTTGGAGGGGACTTCAAAGAGGGCGTAGCCGATGAAGAAAAGGCCGGCTCCGAATCCGAAGGCCTCGAGGTCGATCTGGAGGTCTTGGAGGATGTGTTTTTTGACGAAGCCGATGTTCACGCGGTCGATGTAGTTCAGGATGAACATCCCGATGAACAGCGGCAGGACGTGCGCCTTGACCTTGGAGACGGCGGTCGCGAGGAGGTCCGGAGGGCAATCGCGGGGGGCGGAGGGCGGCATGGGCGGGCCTTGGGGCGGGAGGCGGGTTCGGGGAGGCGCGAAGGACGGTACCCCCGCCGAACGGCGGGGGGATGCGCGTGGGGGCGCGGGGTTACTGGGGCCCCAGCTTGGCGATGAGGGCGGCGAGCCGCTCGGATTCCTCGGGTTGGAGGTCGAGCAGCGGGGTGCGGACGGGGCCGGCGTCGTGGCCTACGATTTTGGCGCCGGCTTTGACGATGCTGACGGCGTACCCGGCGCCGCGGTTGCGGATGTCGAGGTAGGGGAGGAAGAATTCGTCGAGGAGCCGGCCGGTGGTGGCGTGGTCATCGCGGCAGATCGCATGGTAGAACTCCATGGCGGTGCGGGGGATGAAGTTGAAGACGGCGGAGGAGTAGACGGGGACGCCGAGGGCCTTGTAGGCGGCGGCGTAGACTTCGGCGGTGGGGAGTCCGCCGAGGTAGCTGAAGCGTTCGCCCAGGCGGCGGCGGATTTGGACCATGAGTTCGATGTCGCCGAGGCCGTCCTTGTATCCGATGAGGTTGGGGCAGCGCTCGGCGAGTTTTTCGAGGTGGACGGGCTGGAGGCGGCAGACGTTTCGGTTGTAGACGATGACGCCGATGCGCACGGATTTGCAGACGGCCTCGACGTGGGCGGCGACGCCGTCCTGGCTGGCCTCGGTGAGGTAGTGGGGGAGGAGGAGGAGCCCTTGGGCGCCCTGGCGCTCGGCCTCCTGGGCGAACTGGATGGCCATGCGGGTGGGGCCGCCGGCTCCGGCGAGGATGGGGACTTTGCCGGCGCAGGTTTCGACGGCGGTGCGGATGATCTCGGAGTATTCGCGGGGCTCGAGGGAGAAGAATTCGCCGGTGCCGCCGGCGGCGAAGAGGGCGGAGGCGCCGTAGGGGGCGAGCCACTCGAGGCGTTTGCGGTAGCCCTCGGGGTGGAACTGGCC
>JBEBAG010000083.1:0-11306 GCA_041159065.1 Verrucomicrobiota bacterium
CAAAACCCCCCCCGCACCCACCCACACCCCCCCCGCCCCCCCCCCCACCCCCCGCCCCCCCCACCCCGACCCCCCCCCCTCCAACGAACTCGCCGTCGTTCTGCGCGCCTCCCAAACCCTCCCGGAGGGCCCGCGGGCCGTCCGCAGCCTGCTCGCCAACGCCCTCTCCGCCTTCGACCTCGCCCCCATCTCCACCCTCCACGGATTTTGCCAATCCCTCATCGCCCGCCATTCGCTCGAACTGGGATGTGACGCCTCGCTTGAAATCACGCCGGACTGCCCCGAACTCCTCGAACAACTCGTCAACGACCAACTCCTCCTCCTCTCCGATACCCCCGGCCTCGAGCCCGACCTCGCACGGAACGCCGCCTCCCTCGTCACCCGCTTTCCCGATCACACCCTCCTCCTGCCTGACCCGGATCCCTCACTCCCCTCCCCGGAAGCCCTCACCCGCGCCATCCACGAGGCCGCCGAGCGTCTCGACCTGAGTGCGGTCCCCAAAACCTCCCGGAAAGCCATCGAAAAAACCCTTCAGCAGTTCCGGCAGGACTCCCTCCAAAAAAGCTTCTCCGACGCGCAGCTCAAACACCTCCCCGAAGCCTTCCTCAAACTCTGGGACCTCTACCCCCAGATCCAAACCCGGCGCGTCCGCGAGATCACCAGCCGTCTCGTGCAGTCCGTCAAAACCCAGTTCGCCCACCGCAAACGCGCCGCCGGACTGCGCACCTTCGACGACCTCCTGCTCACCGTACGCGACGCCCTCCTCGCTCAGGGAGCCGAGGGGCCCCTCGCCTGCGCCGTACGCAAACGCCTGCGCGCCGCCATCATCGACGAGTGCCAGGACAGTGACGGCGTCCAGATCCAAGTCTTCGATCGCCTCTTCCACCACCCGCACACCTTCGCCTTTCTGGTGATCGGCGACCCCAAACAGAGCATCTACCGGTTCCGCGGAGCCGACCTCGCCAGCTACAAACTCCTCACCGCCGCCCCCGGCGTGCAACGAGCAGCTCCCATGCGAGTCAACTACCGCTCGGACTCCCCCCTGGTCGACACCCTCAACCGGCTCTACGGGGACGCCTACCAATTTCCAGACCAGCTCTCGAAGGACCATCCCACCTACTACCAACCCGTCTCGGCAAAAGCCGCATCCAGCCGCATCTTGGACCCGGCTCAGCTCCCCTCCGTGGTTCTGCAGTGGACCCCCTCCTCGGTCAAAGGCCGCGCCAAAACGGATCTCTGCCGGCTGCTCGCCCGGGAATGCGCCCGACTCCTTGGGGACTCCGTTCAAATCGCGGACCGCACCACCCACGCGTTGCGGCCCCTCCGGGCAGGCGACATCGCCGTCCTGGCCCATAAGCACAGCGACCTGCAAAAGGTCCGCCGCGCCCTGGCCCGAGAGGGGATCCGCAGCCAAGCCTCCGCCCAGGGACTTGGCAGCGTGTTCGGGAGTGACGAGGCGCGCGATGTCCTCGCCTGGCTCGAACTGCTCGAAGCGCTGGATCGCCGGGAATGGGTGCTCCCGCGTCTCCTCGCCTTTCTCGCGACCCCGCTGGGCGGCTACCCGGTGGAGGCGCTCCTCGCCTTGCGAAACCATCCGGCCGAGCAGGCGGACCTGTGCGCCCGCTGGATGGAGGTCGGCGCCTCCTTGGCCCGCTCCGGACCCCTGCCCCTGCTGCTCCACCAAATGGCGGACCCAGCCATTCAGGCAGTCAATCTGTCCGGCCCCGACGGGGAACGCCGCTACACCAACTGGCAACACGTGGGCTGCCTCCTTCAACACGAGCATTCCCAGGGCAAATCCGGCGTCCACTCGCTGCGGCGCTGGCTCGCCCGCCAGATCGCCCAGCCAGACCAAGCCCCCCAGGACCCCAACGCCCCCAATGCCCTCATGCGCATCGAGACCGACGCCGATGCCCTCCACTTGGTCACCATCTACGGCTCCAAGGGACTCGAGTACCCCGTGGTGTTCGCCCCCTTCCTCTGGTCGCAACGCGCCCCCGAATCCTCCTCCGCCACAGGGGCCACGCTCGTACGCAAAGCCTCGGGCTGGGAAATCGATGTGGGTTCCGACGCCTTCGAGAGCCACCAGAAACTCGCCCAGGAACAGATCCAAGAGGAAGAAGCCCGCATCCTCTACGTGGCATTGACCCGTCCCAGGCACCGGCTCTACCTCGGACTCGCCCCGCTCGAATCCAGGAACTCCGCCTCGGCCGCCGACTCCGAAATTGCCCGGCTCCTCGGTCTGGACTCCGTGCCCTTGTCCGAATGGGCCTCCACCGCAAGCCGGCTCCCCCACCTCGGCTTCCAAACCGAGGAATCCTCCTTCGCCCCCGGAGCCTCCCGCTCCGCCGCATCCACGCCCGAGCGCAAACCGAGGGAGACCCCCCCCCTCTTGGCGCCCAGCAGCGAGGTGCGCTTCCCGTTTCCCATCCAGCGCACCCACAGCTTCAGCAGCCTTTCCAAGTCCGGGGAGGACCCCCTTTCCGCCGCGGATCACGACGCCCAGACGGCTGTTGCGGCTCCCCTGCCCGCCCCCCCCGTACCCGCCCCGGATCTCCTTGCCCCGCTCAAGACCGCGGGAGCCCTCTTGGGGGACACCCTGCACTCCATTCTGGAAGAGCACCTGGGTAACCGCAGGCCCCTCGCGGAGGCCGTCGGGGATCGGCCCATGGCAGCGGAGTGGCTTTCCCTGCTTCCCACCCTGCTGCAAACCCCGATTCCCCTGCCCGGATCGCCACCCATCCGCTTGGAAGCTCTCCGCGCCCAATGCATCACCGAGATGCAATTCCATCTCCCCGCAGCGCACTTCACCCCCGAAAACCTCGGCGAGGCACTCCTCCTCCCGGGGGACTCCGCCGCCCGAATCCAATGGGCCCGCCAGGTCGGCGCCTGGGGGTTTGGGCAATTCAGCGGGTTTGTTCAGGGATACATCGACCTGCTCTTCGAACACGAGGGCCGCTGGTTTGTCGCGGACTACAAAAGCAACCGGCTTTCCCACTACGCGCCCAACGCCCTCGAAGCCGCGATGCTGGAGAAACACTACCTTCTCCAGGCCCGACTCTACGCGCTCGCCCTCCACCGGCATCTCCAACACCACCTGCCGGACTACCGATTTGACAAACACTTCGGGGGAGTCGCGTACCTTTTCGTCCGCGGCTTTCCCTCCGAAGGGCTCTGGTTTGAGCGCCCGCCCCTTCCCGCACTCCAGCGCTTGGAAACCCTTTTCTGCCCCACACCATGATGCCTGCAGCTCCCAGCGCGCCTGCGCCCGCGACCCAAGACTCCCGGAGATCCGAGGGCTTCCTCGAACTGGCCGCCCTCCTCTGCCCACCCGAATCTTCGGCAGACCTTTGCCCGCTCCTCGCCGATCTCTTGCGCGCCGCAAGCTCCGGCCGCGGCGCCATCGCACTCCCCCCCCTTTCCCCGGACCTCCTCGCACGCCTCAAGGCGCTTCCCCACCTTTTCCACCTCGAGGACAACCTCCTCCAACTCCCCCGCTACGCCACCTCCCGGAACCGGGTCCGTGACTTCTTTGCACGCCGCGGCCTCTGCCCCCGCATTCCCCTGGCCGAGCCCGATGCCATCGCTTCCGCACTCGACCACCTCCTGCCCCCGGAGCGCTTCCCCGCATCCGGGCCAGTGCTCTTTGACAATGCCCACCAGCGCCTGGCCATCGCCGCGCTCGTCGACGCCCCCGTGGGCGTGCTTACCGGCGGCCCGGGCACCGGCAAAACCACGGCCGCCGCCGTGCTCCTGGCCCTGCGCAAACGGCTCCAGCCCGGGCTGGAGCCCCGGCACGTCCTGCTCACGGCTCCCACGGGCAAGGCCGCCTGCCGCATGGCGCAAGCCCTCGCCAACTCCGTCTCCCACCTCCCCCAACTCCACCCGGAGGAACGCGTCTTCCTCCAGTCCCTGCGCCCCCTCACCCTGCACCGCGCGCTCGAATGGAAGGGGATTCCGGCCGAAGAAGGCGGCCCTTTCCTCCGCAGGGCCGCCCATCCCCTCGACGCGACACTCGTCCTCGTGGACGAGGCCAGCATGGTCGACCTCACGCTCTTTGACGCCCTGATCGATGCCCTGCCCTCCTCCGCATCCCTGCTCCTCCTCGGAGACAGCGACCAACTCGAGAGCGTCGAGGTGGGAGGGATCCTCTCCGAACTGGTCGCACGCGCCTCCCATGCCCCCCTCCCTCCTCCCCTCGCTCTCACCTTGTCGCAACGCCTGCGCCTTCCCGATTCCACCCTCCACGCGCACTTTGAAAGCGGACTGCCCACCGCACGGCCCTCGTCCAAAACGCCCCTCCCGGGCCTCGTTTTCGGACTCCACTACAGCCGCCGCGCCATGCACGCCCCCTGGATCCTCCAACTCGCCGACGCCTTCCGCCCCGGCGCGCCCCGCGCCATCGCCAACGTCCACGCCGTACTCGCCTCCCAAACCTCCAACAGCACCCTCCAGTGGCACTCCGAAGCGATCGACTCCCGCCGAGCCTCACTGTGCGCCCTCCAGTGGCAACGCTGGGCGGAACGCGCCGCCGCGTGGACCGATTTCCGCCCCGACTCCCCCCCGGAAGCACTCCAAGCCGCCCTCGACGCCCTCCTCGAATTTCAACTGCTGTGCAGCACCAACGCCCAAGTCGACACCGCCAACGCCGAGGGACTGGCCGCGCTGGGCTCCCCCCTCTCCACCTCCCGGCTTCCCCCTCACGGGTGTCCCCTGCTTATCGAAAGCAACAGCCGCAACCTCGACCTGAGCAACGGCGATGTGGGGATCGCTCTCGGGAAAAACTACGGCGGCCCCTCCACCCTCGCGCTGTTTGGGTCCACCCAAGGCTCCCCCCGGCTCATCCCCCTCGCCGAACTGCCAGCCTACCGGCCCGCTTTTGCCCTCACCATTCACAAAAGTCAGGGGTCCGAATGGAACCATGTCGCCATTCAATTGCCCCCGGACCACGCCTGCGCCCTGCTCAGCCGCAACCTGCTCTACACCGCCATCACCCGCTCCAAACAGCGCCTCGATCTGTTCGGCTCTGCCCTCGCGCTGGAAGCCCTCTTTGCCGGGGCGGAGCCTGCCCTCGAACCGTAAGCCGCTGCAAAGTCCAGATCGGGAACTGGGGCCAGGGAGCGGAGGCCCCCCTCCTCGCGCTGCATTCCCCCCGCGCGGGATGCCCTCCCCAAAACGCGATGGCCGAGGCGCCGACCGGATTCCTCCGAGGAAAGACGCGAAGGCTCTTTGTGAAATCCCCGGCCCCATGGCTTTCTCTTGGCGTGCCGGCTCCTGCATCTCCCCCCTTTCCCGAAATCCCCCCCCCCGAAGCCCCCTTCACGGTGATCGCGCCGGGTCGCGTCAACCTGATTGGCGAACACACCGACTACAATGACGGCCTAGTGCTCCCCATGGCCATCGAGCCCCACCTCCGAATCGAGGTTTCCCCCCGCAAGGACCGCTGGATGCTCCTCTCCAGCGACCGCCATGCAGAGCCCCCCCGCCGCTATGACCTCACACGCCGCCTCGCCCCGTCCGACTGCGCCGGCTCGTGGAGTGCCTATCCCTGCGGCGTCGTAGCCGGATTTCAACAGCTCGGGTGGCAAATCCCCGGATTCGAGGCCCGGATCTCCGCCACCCTTCCCTCCGGCGGCGGCCTCAGCAGTAGCGCCGCGCTGGAGGTCGGTCTCGCCACCGCCCTCGAAGCCCTTTGCCAAAAACGCCTCCCCCCGGAGGAGAAAGCGTTGCTGGCCCAAAAAGCCGAGCACGCCTTCGCGGGCGTCCCCTGCGGAATCATGGACCAGTTCGCCGTCACCTTCGGCAAAGCAGGGCACGCGATGCTGCTGGACTGCCGCACGCGGGCCCTCCGCTACGTCGAGCTGAACGACGCGTCCATCGCGGTGCTAGTCCTCAACAGCGGCGTGAAACACCGACTCGCCGAAAGCGCGTACGCGCGGCGCCGGAGCGAATGCCAGTCGGCAGCAAAAGCCCTCGGCGTTTCCTCCCTGCGCGAGGTCGATTCACGACTCTGGGAATCCCAGCAGGCGAGCCTTCCCGAAATCGAGCGTCGCCGCGCCCGCCACGTCCTCACCGAAAACGAGCGCACCCTCCGCTTGGTGCGCGCCCTCGAACGAGGGGACTTCCAGGCCGCGGGCGACGCCCTGTACGGCAGCCATGCCTCCTTGAGCGGCGATTACGCGGTGTCCTGCAAAGAGCTGGATCTGCTCGTCGAAATCGCCCGCGGGATCGACGGCATCTTCGGTTGCCGCATGACCGGCGGCGGGTTCGGCGGATGCGCCGTCGCGCTGATCCAAACCGCAAAGGCCGGGGACATCCAAGATGCGTTCCGCCACCGATACCAAGCGGCCACCGGGATGAATCCCGCCATGTTCCTCACACAGCCGACCGAGGGCGCGGCGCTCCAAATCCCGAGTTGGCGCAGGGCCGGGCGAGGCTAATCCTTGCACACGATGAAATCCTCTGCCTCTCGTTTCGCCCGGCCGGTGTTCGCCTCCATGCTCGCCCTCGGGACACTCCTCGCCCTCCCCTTCGCCCCCACTGCCTCCCTCGCTGCCGCCTCGGCGGAAGCCGGCTCTGCCCTCTGGACGGAAGACTTCGCCGCGGCCTCCGCCAAAGCCGCCGCATCCAAACGCCCTCTCCTCCTTGACTTCACCGGTTCCGACTGGTGCGGCTGGTGCGTCAAACTCGACAAGGAAGTCTTTGAAAAATCCGAGTTCCAGTCCTTCAGCACCAAGCACCTGGAGCTGGTGAAACTCGATTTCCCCAAATCCAAACCCCAGACCGACGCCGTAAAGGCTCAGAATGCGTCGTTGAAGGAAAAATACCAGGTCCGCGGATATCCCACCCTCGTGCTGCTGAGCCCGGAGGGCAAAGAGCTCAAACGCTGGGTCGGATTCAAGCCCGCCTTCCTCTCGGAGCTCAAGCAAGCCGTCGAGAAACCCTAGAGTGCTCCGGGCAGGCTCCCCCCGCCCCTGCGCCTCCCCGGATCAGGATCCGATTCGGGCACGGCGTTTTGGGGCGTGGGGTGGCAGGGCCAATGGAGTGCCGCCCCTAGCGCAATTCGGCGCCACTCCGAGGCAAATTCATGCCTCCTGATGGCGCGTTGCCTGCTGCGAGGGAGGGTCCGCATGCACGCCTCCTCCTCGTCCCAACCGAAAAACGCCTCCGAAGGCCTCCTTTCCGCCTCGAGGATTCCCTCCCCCGCTCTCCCCGGCGTCCCGCTCCTCTCGATTTCCCTCGCGCTGGCCGCGGGCCCAACCCTCCTCCACGCCCAGGCCCCCTCCAACGCCCAGGTGGTGACTCGGCAACTCGAGGAGACCAAGGCCCTCGAGCAGTTCCGCACCACCAGAACGCTCAGCACCCGCTCCGCCGATCAGACGGTTCCCGAGACCTACCCAGGAGAATCCGCCGACCTCGGACAACAGAAGCTGCTGACGGAAAAACCCCGCATTCGCTATTTCGAGGCCAACGCCGACACCCAATTCGCCTACACCTCGAATGCCAACCTGGAGCGACGCAACCCCAAGGACACGGGGATCTGGGCCTCCACTTTCTTCGTCGCGTTTAATCCGCCCGCCTGGGAGGCCGGTCCGGGAAGCCTCAGCCTGAGCACCGGATACCGCCACATGTTCTGGGTGTATGACGTCAAACGCCAGAACGACTCCAACTTTCTGAACGATGGCAATTTCGAGCTGAGCTCGCTGTTTGCCACCCTGCGCTACGCCTTCCGCGAGAACTGGCGGGCCACGCTCGGCGTCGACTACAACCGCGTCCTCACGGGGAAAAGCCGCTACGACGCCTCGCGGGGCTATTCCGCTCCGAGCTGGCGGATGGGTCGCTTGTTCGAGTGGGGCAACTGGCAGGAAGTCTACACCGAGTACAATCCGAACTGGTCCTTGGAGCGCAACTTCCCGATCTCCAAAAAGACCTTCGCCTCGCTCAGCTACAACGGCGGCTACCACTTCACCGAAACCGACCCCAACCCCACCCGCCGGGTCAACGACCGGCTCGACAGCGCTCTCATGGGAAGCGTCGTTTACATGCCCACGGCCGCATGGATGTTTCAGCCTTTTGCCCGCGTGGCCCATAACCTCTACACCCGCTCAGGAGCGGTCGATCCCGATGCCGGTAAAATGGATCACCGGCGCGATCTCACGCGCATCTTGGGGATGAATGTCATCTGGAGCGTGTCCCCGCGCCTGACGGTACGCACCTCGGTGAGCGGGGAGTTCCGCAATTCCAATGACCCGCTGGTTGCCGATTACGGCCGGTTTGAAGCGGCGACCGGCGTGAACTTCAGCTACAAGTTCTAGCCTCGCGGAGGCCCTCCTTCCCCCTCCTCCACGCCCCTCGCCGGGCCTCCAGCCACGGCTTCTAGCCGTTGAGCATTTGCACCGAGCGGGACTGGACCTCCCCCACTTTGAGACCCAGCGCCTCTTCCGCCACACGCAGGAAGGCGCTGGAGGGATCCGTCAGCGCAACGCGCAGGCTCCCCTCGATGCCTTGCCCCGCGCCGAGCCCGTTGGCTTCCAACACCTGCCTCACTTTGAGCGCACAGTTCTTCGCCGAATCGACCAGCCGCACCCCCTCCCCGACAAAACGCCCCAATGCATTGCGCAACAGTGGATAATGCGTGCACCCCAGCACCAGCGTATCCACCCCAAGCCCCATCAAGTCCCCCAGATAGCGCGCAATCACCGCATCCGTCACCGGATCCTCCAGCCATCCCTCCTCAATCAAAGGGACCAGAAGCGGACACGCCATCGCACTCACCCGAACCGAGGCATCCAGCGCGCGAATCTCCCGCTCATAGGCCCCGCTATTCACCGTCGCCCGCGTCGCAATCACCCCCACATGCCCGTTGCGCGTCGCTCCCACGGCCGCCTCCGATCCCGGTTGAATCACGCCAATCACCGGAACACGCAGCAGTTCCTGCATGCGCGGAACGGCCAGCGCAGAGGCGGTGTTACACGCCACCACAATCAACTTCGCCCCTTCAGCCAGCAGCATGCCGCTGATTTCCAAACTATACCGCTCAATCGTGGAGGGACTCTTGCCTCCGTACGGCACCCGGGCCGTGTCCCCAATGTAGAAAATATCCTCCCCGGGTAACTCCTCCCGCAGGGCCGCGGCCACCGTCAACCCGCCCACTCCGGAATCAAAAACGCCAATGGGGCGCCGTGCCTTTTGAGTCGCATTGTCCAAAGCCAGAGGGGTCGTCACCCGCCCATCTAAGCGGATCCCCAGCCTGCAGAGCACTCCCGAATTCCCGCTTTCGCTCCCGAAACGCTCTCGCTTCGCCTCCCCGCACTCCCCCGCACTCCCCCGCACTCCCCCCCGCATTCGCCACACCGCCAATCAGAAGAGCACCTCCCCAGGCACCCTCCCATCGACGCCCCATCGAGGAGGTTACCCGGCGGTCTCCGGCGTGAGCGCGCGCCGGTAGTTCCGAACCGCCTCCACCATCCCTTGCGCCAGCCCCTGCCGGTACTCCGCTGTCGCAATCCGACGCATGTCCTCCGGATTGGTCATGAATCCCCCTTCCAGCAGCACGCTGGGAAGCACCGTCTCCCGAATCACAAAAAAACGAGCTCGCTTGATCCCCCGATCCGCAAGCCGGGTATGTGCCACCAGGGAGGCATGCGTTGCCGTCGCCAACGCCATGTTCTCCGCATCCCGCGCATTGCCGGGACACTCCACCAAATCAGACACCGCCGGACCATCGGAGGCCATCGAGGGCACCCCGCGCGGCGCCAGCGTAAACGTCTCCACACCCGTGCCTTTGCCCGACGCATTGAAGTGCACCGAAAGAAACAGGGCCCGCTCAAATTGATTGGCAAAGCGCGAGCGCTCCTCCAGCGAGACAAACTCATCCCGCACCCGGGTCAGGTGCACATGGTAACCGGCGTTCAGAAACAGCAACCGCGCCCGCGCCACCACATCCAACGTGTAATCCTTCTCCTTGCCCAAAATCCCCCCGGCCCCCCCGTCGCTTCCCCCATGCCCCGCATCCAAAACAATCGTGTCCACCCGTCCCGGAGACACAATCTTGCTCGGACGCAGCACCGGATCCACCACCTTCACCAAATCCATCCGCGACATGCACAGCTCCCCGGACACTTCGCGAATCGGATAACTCAGGATGAACTTCAGGTGGCTGATGAAAAACTCCTGCGAGTCCGACTCGCCTCGCAAGGCCGCTTGTCCAATGCGCAAAGAGAACTGCCGCTCCGTCCGCTCCAACGGACCAAGCCGATAGAAGAGCCCGATCTGCCGAAGCGGCAGATAGTCCCGCCCACCATACTGCAAAAGCGTCCAGTCCATCCCCCGCGCCGGCACGCCCTGCAATCCCAACCCCACCGCCGCGCCCCCCAGAAGCCCACGGCCGATCCGACCCAGACGCTCCAACGCCCCGCGCCGTCCCACCCGCTCCGAACCCCAAAGGCTGCACAACCCGTCCCCGGAACCGCCTTCACAAACCCCGATCGAAGCACCGGGCCACGCGAGACCGGAGGGCACGGAAATCCGTGCAGGCGGGGTGGATGTTGAAAACCGAGCGGAAGGCGCAGACATGGATTCGGGGGGGAAACGTCGCACCCCCATCCTCGTGCAGGACCGCGCGCTTTGCAACCGGTCAACCTCAAATTCCGTGAAATCCCGGGCCGTCAATCAGACTGCCCCCGGGCCCTCTCTCGGTCATTCCCCGGCCCGCACTCCCCGCAGGGAGCGCCCCGCCCGAATCTCCGGCCACAGCACTCCATTGGCCGCCCCAATCAACCCGACACACACCCATCCCACCACCCCAATCGAGCACCTTTCAATCGCATGGAATGCCACCGCCGGCGCCACCACGCCGCGCACCCCCGTGAGAAGCGTGTGCACCGACATGTAATCCGCCACCCGCTGGGGCGGCGCCATCTTGGTCACCCACAACGACCACGCCACATCGCCCCCCGCCTGCGAAACGCCGTAAAGCAACGCCCCCAGCAGCATCCAGCCAAAGGATTCCCCCACAAAAAAAGAGAGGACCGCCAGCGCAAACCCACAGTTCAATCCGGCCCGCAGCTTGAAAAAGTCGAGCCGATCAAAGGCGCGCCCCCAGAGCGGAGTGGCAACCAGGCGC
Organism: Verrucomicrobiota bacterium; assembly: GCA_041159065.1. Lineage (GTDB taxonomy): Bacteria > Verrucomicrobiota > Verrucomicrobiia > Chthoniobacterales > Chthoniobacteraceae > Chth-196. The sequence goes on from JBEBAG010000083.1 coordinate 11,126, forward strand.
GCAAGATTCGGCACCACCGCCGTGAGAAAGGCGATCTGCGCCGCACTACGCACCACGCCCCCCATCGGCCGGGCCAGCTGTTCGATCCGCAACGGAAGCATCACCAAATTCCCCACCCCCATGAGCATCCACGCAAGCAGCGTCCGGCGAAACACGGCATCCTCCCGCAGAAATCGCAACC
>JBEBAG010000084.1:0-19802 GCA_041159065.1 Verrucomicrobiota bacterium
CGCTCCAACCGGGCCGGCGGGTGTCCGCGTAAATCATGGCCGAGGTCCACACCGCCACCCCCAAGAGCCCGATGGCCACCAGGCGTGCCGTATCCCCCCCTGCCCACGCCGACCCGAGCACCGCAGGAACCGCCACATGGAAGGCAAGAATCTCGCGGCTCATCCAACTGGTCCGCAATCCGAGGAAGAAGCGCCACGCCCCGAGCGGCCTGCCCAGATGCAACACCGATCCCCCCAGCCCCGCGAGCAACATCCCCGCCGCCAAACGCCCGACCCAAAGCGCCTTCCCGCTTTCCCCCAGCATTCCCAGCCAGAACGCCACGCACTCCATCCCCAGGGCCATCTGCGTGAGCCCCAACATCCACACCAGCGGATAGTGCGGTTCCTCCGGCCGGCTCGTTGCCTGCCCCACCTCGTTCGCCTCCTTCGCAATCCCCCTCGAACTCACATAACGCGTCGTCGGGCGCGTGTACCCGGACGGGAAAGCCGTTGGCACCATGCGCCCCGTCGGATCCTCCGCACGAAAAGTCTCGACGCTCACCTTGCGCACGCGAATCGCCCCGCCCGGGCAGGCCTGTACACACGCCGGAGCCTCCCCCGCCGCCAGACGCCCCACACATAGGTCACACTTCCGAACAATCCCGAGATCCTCCTGATACTTCGGCACGCCGTACGGACACTTCATCTCGCAGTACCGGCACCCGATGCACTGATCATCCAGATGCCGGACTACTCCGGTTGCCGGGTCCTTTTCATAGGCGCGGACGGGGCATCCCTCCGCACACCCGGGATCCAAACAGTGATGACACGCCGAGGTGATCGTCTGCAGCCAACCCTCCCCCTCGCGTTCGCCACTCAGCGTGCCCACCTCCCGCCACCACTCCGTTTCTCCCAAGCCGTTCATGGAATGACACGCCACCACGCACGCCTTGCACCCCGTACACCGATCGAGGTCCACCTCAAAGGCGTACTGCTCGCCCGGTCCCGGGGCACTCAGTGGGATCAAATCCTCGTAGAGCAGCCCCGCACTCCCTCTCCCGCCCACCGCGCCCGCATCCAGCCGACGGGAGAACCGGTCCACGGCAGTGCCCACTCCAACCAACCCGCTCTCACCGGCCATGACCCTGGTCTGATCCTTCATGAGAAAAGCTCCTGTAAACGGGGCACCTCCATCCGTGCGGTGAACTCCTGAAAGCGTTCGCCCTCGCGGCGCTCGCGCAAGAACCCCTTCAGCATCCGTTCAATCAGAGCATCCAACTCATCGTGAGGCACGCCGGTGAACACCTGTCTGCCGAGGGCCTTGTTCGCTCCAAAACCACCGCCCACAAACACATGGTATCCGTCCACCGTCTCCCCATTCCGCTTCACCTTGGCCCCCAGAAGCCCGATGTCGCCCATGGCATGTTGGGCGCAGGAGTGCGGACATCCCGTGAGATGAATGTTCACCGGCGTGTCCAACTCCACCCGTCCCTCCAGGTGCGCCATCAACCGCGCCGCATGCCCCTTCGTGTCCGACTGCGCGTACTTGCAGTACCGGTTGCCCGTACACGCCACCACCCCGCTCGAAACCGGAGACGGGCGTACCCCGAACCCCATCCGCTTGAGGCTTTTCTCCACCACGCCCAGATACGCCTCCGCAATCCCCGTCAGCACCACGCTCTGCCACACCGTCAACCGAATCTCCCCGTCCCCGTACCATTCCGCCAACTCCGCCAGGCGCCGCATCTGTTTGGCAGTCAACTGCCCCACGGGAGGCGTGGCTCCAAAGTAATAGAGTCCCCCCTGCTTCTGGGGATGGGCGCCCACGTGCGCGTGGCGATTTCCCAAACGGTACCCCTGTGCCTCCGCCCCCTGCTCCAGCCGCTCCAATGCCCACCCCAATTCCGCCTCGACCTCCGTCAGAAACCACACCAGACCTCGCGCCTCCAGCAGATGCTTCAAGCGCGCCTTTTTCCGATCCGACCGATCCCCTTTCTTTGCAAACACGCGCGTCATTCCCAGCACCACCTCGTTGATTCGATCCGCCTCCACAAACACCCCGATGTCCGACGCGAAAGCGCCGTGGCCCGTGGCGCCTCCGAGGAAAATCCGAAACCCGATGCGCTCGCCCGCCCGCACCGCGCGCACTCCGATGTCGTTGGTGTCCTCCACCACGCCGATCGCCCCGCCGCCATCGTAGGCAATGTTGAATTTTCGGGGCAAATCGGCCAACTGCCGGTCGTTCAAAATCGCCTGACCCAGCTCATGAATCAGCGGCCGAACATCCACCAACTCGGCCGGGTCCACCCCGGCCGTGGGACTCGCCGTTAAATTGCGCACGTTATCCGCGCCGGCGCCGCGGGTGTGCAACCCAATCGATTGAATCCGACGCACCAGTTCCGGCGCGTGCTGTTGCGGAATCAAACGCATCTGCAAATTGGAGCGGGTCGTCACCTGCACGTACCCCGTGGTCAACTCCTCCGCGATCGCCGCAAGCTCGCGCATTTGAAACGCGCGCAACCATCCGCCCGGGACCCGCAAACGGGCCATGTAGGCCCCATGTACGGGGGTCAGGTGGAACAGGCCATGCCATTTGAAGCGAAAGAGATCCTCCTTCGCCGGAATCTCCTGGGAACGAGACGCCTCCACCAGCGTGTCCCACGCATCCAGCGGGTGCTGTTCGCGCTTTACGCGCTCCTCGTAGCTCAGCATTTCCAGATCCTCCCCGGGGCTCGCCTCCCCGGGTTGACTCCCTCCGAAAGAAACCCCCTCCCCCCGGGCCGAGATCCCCGCAAAAAAACCGGACAAGTACCGCGTCTGATCTTCAGAGAGCGGTTCTCCATCAATCGCTCGAATAGGAAGTTCCGTTTTCATAACTCAATAGACATCGCGTTGGTAACGTCCTGCTTTTCGGAGGGCCCCGAGATATTCCGCGGCCCCCGCCTCGCTGAGGCCTCCGTGCTCCCGGAAAATCTCCAGCAAGGCCGCCTCGACATCCTTCGCCATCCGCGCGGCATCTCCACACACGTAAAAATGCGCGCCCTCTTCCAACCACGCCCACAGGGCCTTGCCCTGCTCACGCATCCGGCTTTGCACATAGACCCGCTCCGCCTGATCCCTCGAGAATGCCGTGTCCAGACGCGTCAAAATCCCGCGCGCCTCGAACCCGAGCAGCTCGCTCTCATACAAAAAATCCGTCGCCCGGTGCTGATCTCCAAAAAACAACCACGCGCCGCCCGTCGCGCCGGTGGCCTCGCGTTCCTGCAGGAATGCACGAAACGGAGCAATCCCCGTCCCCGGTCCCACGAGGATCACGGAGCGCGCGCCATCCCCGGGCAGACGAAACGACTTTCCTGGATGCACAAACACGGGCACCGCATCCCCCGCGCGGTCGGCGAGAAAGGTCGAGCAAACTCCCTTCCGCTTCCGGCCTTCGCGTTCATACCGGACGACCCCGACCGTGAGGTGGACTTCCTCGGGATACACGCGCTGGCTCGATGAGATCGAGTAGAGCCTCGGCTGCAGGGAACGACACCGCCTCGCAAATTCCGCTGCATCCAGCTTGGGCCTGTGCTGGAGGAGCAAATCCAACACATCCATCCCCTCCGGCGCCGCACTCAAGCCAGCGGCCGCCAGAAGCTCGCGCCCCGGCTTTCCAAGATCCAGATGTCGTGTCAACGCATGCCGAAGCGCAATCTCGCCGACGCCTCCCACGGACACCGCCTCCTCCCCGTCGCATCCCAATGCCCGGAGGACCGCTGCAACGCCATCCGCGCAGTTGCTGGGGTACACCCCCAAGGCATCGCCCGGCTGATACGCAATCCCGCTCCCGCTCAGGTTGATCTCAAAATGGCGAACCTCCTTCGCAGACCCCGATCCGCTGAGGAGCCGGTTCGTCTTCAGCGAGGCGACGAAGGGGCGCGCCTTGCTCCAGCCGGGCTCGGCTTCGGCGAGGTCGGCGGGGCCTCCGGTGGGTTTTGCCGGGCCGGGTCCCTCCCCGGACCGGCTCCGCATCACCCACCCCTCCACCGCCTGAAACCACCGCGCCGATGCCTCCGCTGGATCTCCATCACACTCCACACGGTCCGCAACCCGCCTTCCTCCCAGCGCCTCGAGACGCCCGTCCAAATCCCGTCCGAACTGGCAGAATTGCGCGTAATGGGAGTCCCCCAGCGCCAGCACGGAGTACTCCACTCCGTTCAGAACGGAGGCTGATTCGGACTGGAGCCATTCCCAGAAAGCGCGCGCGGAGTCTGGCGGTTCGCCATCCCCGTACGTGCTCGCCGCCAATAGCAGGCGTCTCTCCCGGGCCCAATCAATCCCTGCAAACTCCTCCATGGAGAGCGCGCGCACCTCGCCTCCCGCTCCGCTCATCCGCCGTGCGTACTTCTTTGCAAGCGCCTCCGCAGAGCCCGTCTGCGAGCCGTAAAGCAGTAGGACAGGCTCTGCGGAAGTCCGGGCTTCGGCGGCGGGGGCGTCTCCCGCTCTCCCTCCGAAATAGGCCGCTAGAAATCCGTTGAGCCACTGCCGCTGCCCCGGTCCAAACGGGGCGTTCTCCGGAATGATGGGTATCTGCATAGGTGGTTTTTCAAGCTCGCGCGATGGGCTCGGATGCGTGACGACACGTCTTTCACGCGCGCCCTCGCCTCAGAACGCGAGGTTTGTCATCAGGTACGCGAAGTCGGCATCCGCACGTTTCCCGGTGTGCCGCACGTACGTTCCGGAGAAGAAGTGGCTGTACCCGGCTTGGAGACTGAAGTTCCGGTTCAGCTTCCAGATGGCGGTGAGATCGAGTTCCTGGCCGACATACCGGTCTGCGGCGCGTGCGGTGGCGTTGAGGGTGCGAACGCGGGCGACGCCGTTGGCCCGGTACCAGGCGTCGTCTGTTTGAGCCAACCAGAACGCGTGGTGGTCCACCCGCAAGGTCGTCTTGTTGGTGGGTGAGATTTGAAGCGTCACCTGCGGGTTGTGGATGTTCTGCCAGGAGAACGCGTCGATGAATCCATACCACTTATGGTTGGTGGGAAAGAGGTTCTGAAAGGTCTGAACCTTCCCGTCATTCGGGTCCCGGTCACCCGAGCCGTAGTTGTAGTCGAAGAAAACGCGGGGCTTCAGCGGCGCCTTGAAGTTGTAGCCGGTTCCAGCGTGAAACGCCCAGGCGCGGAGGTCCCTTCCTCCCACCTCTCCCACCTGACCGGCGGCTTCGAGCTCGGCTTCCCATCCGCCCAAGCGCTTCGGATCCCCCTTGAGACGCGTCCCCAAGGTCAAAAAATTGCTCCCCGCGGCATGGTCCGCCGCGCGCGCCGCGGCAGAGGTGTAGCTCACGACACCGTCTTCCAGATTTCCCGCATTGAGGCTCTGTTGGGTCAGATGGAACAGGTAGCCGTCCACCGCTCCAAAGGGTTTCGCATCATAGGATGCGTACAACCCGCTGAAATACTGGTTCCGCCCCGTGCCATTCCAGTCCCCCCAGTCCGAGCGGTTCAGTCCATCCTTCCGAGAGACCATCGGACTGGAGGCAAACCCGGTCACCTTCAAAGGGCCCTCATTGTAAGTGAGACGTGCCGCATCGAAACGACGGGCGAAGTTCAGCCATTCCAAAGGCCCGACGAGGCGCTCATCCCCAAACGAAAGGACCTGCCTCCCGAGTTTGAGCGACCATCCCGACTTGCTCGAATCTCCGATCTCCATCCACGCCTGCGAGAAATCAAACGTGTCGTCCCCCTCGGCTCCGAAACGGCCGGGAACATCGGCGCGCGCCGAGCCGAGCTCGCGGGAATCCTGGCCCTGCACATAGAACTTCAGGCCGGGCATCGGTCCGTAGAGCAGGCCCACACGGTACCGCTGGAGGAGCCAGCTGTCATCGGTACCGTTCGCGGCTTTCCCCGGGGCGAAGTCGAAGTTGTTGTTCCGGTATTCTCCCCGGTACATCACCTCGAAATCGAGCTTCACCTTGCCCTCCCAGAGGGAGACGCCCTTGTCCAAAAGAGGGCCCACGCCGGCCCCGTGGAGCATTCCTCCACTGGCCATTTGTATGGCCCCTATTCCCAACATCCATCGCATCGTTCTCATTGTGTTTCCTTAAGGCAGACCCGACCCGACTGCCGGAATGGTTTGCTCTTTAGACGGCTGTGATCGGGCAGCCGCCTCGCTCCAGGGGATTCCGCCGCTCAAAAAGACTCTGCCGCCACGCTCTGGCGTACCGTCCGTTCGCCTCGCTGCAACCGCCGGCGCTCATGGGCGCCGGTCTCCAGAAAACGCAGGACCTCCCGCCGATACGCCTCAAACAGCGGGTTTCCATGGAACAACGAACGGTCCCTCGGATGCGGGATCTCGATGGCCATGTCGAAGCCCACGGAGGCGCCGGGTCCGTCGGTCATGCCCACCACGCGATCCGACAGAAAGATCGCCTCGTCCACATCGTGCGTCACCAGCAGCGCCGTGGTGCGCTTGCGCCGCCAGAGGTCGATCAAAACTTCCTGCAATTCAATGCGGGTGAGGGCATCCAGCATCCCAAAGGGCTCATCCAGCAGCAGCATCTTCGGGGACAAGGCAAACGCGCGCGCGATTCCCACCCGCTGGCGCATGCCCTGCGACAAGTCGCCCGGCTTTTTGTCCATCGCATCCCCCAGTCCAACCACGCTCAGGTAGTACTCCGCAATCTGCACCTGCTCCTCGCGCGTGGCGGTGTAGAAGGCCTGCTCCACCCCCAGGAGGACATTCTCCAGCGCGGTGCGCCAGGGCAGCAAACTGGGCGATTGAAACACCACACCGCGGTCCGGTCCGGCTCCGGAGAGCTCCCGGCCCCCAAGAACCATCGTGCCCGCATCCGGTTCACTCAGCCCCGCCACAATCGAGAGCACGGTCGACTTGCCGCAACCCGAGTGGCCAATCAGCGACACAAATTCACCCGGCGCAATCTCCAGATTGAAGCCATCCACCACCACGCTCCAACCCCGCGGGCCTTGGAAGCCCTTCACCAAGTCGCGAATTTCCAGATGCGGCTTCATAGGGCGAGATCCACGTCCTCCGTTTTGATTTCATTCCGTCTGCGCGCCTTCCTTCCTGCGGCGATCAGCGGGCGACCATGCGTCAGGTCCTCGGGAATCAGGTCCGGCAGCACCAACTTCCTCCGCACCGCCGTGCGGGTTCTGCGGCCTTCTCCCAGTAAAAAGTCGGTCACCTGCTTGCGCACCTCGCGGAACTCGGGGGCATTGCGAAGCTCCACGCGTGGTCGCCCCGCGCGGTCCGGCACGGCAAACGAAGGTCCGAGCGTCGCATTCGGCCCGGCAGTCAGCGGGATGATGCGGTCCGCGGTGACCAGGGCTTCTTCGACGTCGTTGGTGATGAGACAGATGGTGGTTCCACTTTCGCGCCGAATGCGCACGACCTCCTCCTGGAGTTGTCCGCGGGTCAGTGCATCGAGGGCGCCGAAGGGCTCATCCAGGAGGAGCATGCGAGGCTCCATGGACAGGGCGCGTGCGACGCTCACCCGCTGCCGCATGCCTCCCGAGAGCTCTGAGGGCCGTTTGTGGACTGCCGCGTCCAACCCGACCATGCGCAGGTAGCGCATCGCCTGCTCCTCCTGCTCCGCCCGCGAACGCTTTGGCCAAACCGCGGAGACGGCGAGCAACACATTGCCCAGAACTGAGAGCCATGGCAGCAGCGAGTAGTTCTGGAAGACCACTCCCCGCTCCCGACTCGGCCCCTCCACCTGCCTCCCATCGAAGAGCACCCGACCCAGATCCGGAACGACCAGTCCCGCCATCAACGAGAGCAAGGTGGTTTTGCCCGATCCCGACCATCCCACAATCGCCACGCACTCCCCCGGTTCCTGTCGGAATTCGACATCGCGCAGAACCTCCACCCGCCGTGCCCCCGAGCCAAATCCCACATGCACATTCTGAAGTTCGAGGAGCCCCATATCACGCGCCTTTCAGTTTTCGCTCCACCACGCTCATTGCGCGGTCGAGGACGAAGCCAATGACCCCGATGGTGACAATGCACAGGATGATGTGCGCGTAGCTGAGCGCGTTGTATTGCTGCCAGAGAAAGCCGCCGACTCCGGGGCGCCCCGTCAGCATCTCGGCTGCAACAATCACCAGCCACGCGATCCCCAAAGACAATCGGTATCCGGTGAACATGTACGGCAAGGTCGCTGGAAGCAGGATCTTGAAGAGCGTCTGGGAGCGCGACAGACGGAGGACTTTTGCGACATTGAGATAATCTTGCGGCACCGCTCGCACGCCGACGGCCGTGTTGAGCACGGTGGGCCACATTGAGCACACGGCCACCGTGAAGACCGCCGCCAGCTCCGAGGCCGTGTACACCACGTGGGTGCCGGGAATGCCCACGCGCGTTTTCAGAAACAGCACCATTCCCAGCGGAAGCCACGCCAGCGGCGAGACGGGACGCAGGATCTGAATGATGGGATCGAACGCTTTCCGGAAGACCTCCGAGCTCCCCAGCAGGAAGCCGACCGGCGTCCCCAAAACCAGCGCCAACAGATACCCTTGGACGACGAGCTTCAGCGAGAGCCACGTGAAGGAGAGAATCCCCTGATCCAACTCCCCGCGCTTCGCGAACGGTTCCACCACGTACCGAGCGCTCGCCTTCCAGGTCTCGACGGGCGAGGGAAGGTCCGACGAGATCCCGACGCGCGTCACCTTGGTGATGGGGTCTCCAAAGTCGTCCTTCTCGGTGCGTCGCACCTCTCTGCCCGCGATGAACTGCCAGGCCAGCAGGCACACGAGGAGTCCGCCAATCGGCAAAAACAAGGAATCGAGGTGCTTCCACAAAGCCTGCAGGCGGCTCCAGAAGGCTTCCCCCAACGATCCCTTTTCGGGCGCTCCGCTTTGGATGTTCACGTCTTCCATCGCGTTACCCTTTCAAACTTTTTACCGCCGGTGCCGCGGCGTACGCCTCAAGGTCCCCCTTGGGATCAAAGGGCACGTTGTCGAACAAAGTCTCCGGGCGCTCATCCGGGCCGCCATGTGCAAATCCGATCTGTTTCATGGCGCCCTCGTACAGATCCGGGCGCATCACCTGTTTGGAGACCGCCTCATAGTCTGGCGCGCCCTCCGTGAAGCCCCATCGGCGCAGCTGGGTGAGCCACCACTTGCAGTATTTGAGCTGCGGGTAGTTGCAGTTCCTTTTGCCAAACATCATCGACCACTCATCCCGGAATTTCCGCCCGTCCCCCATGATGTACTTGCCCTGTAAGCGGCCCAGAATGGACTCCGGAGGGCAGTTGATGTAGTTGGGGCCGCTCACCAACGTGACGTGCTCCGCGCGGTTGGATTCATCGTCCAACCACTGGCTGGCAAGGTGCAGCCCCTTGAGGAGGGCGGCCACCGTCTTGGGGTTCTTTTCCGCGAATTCCTGCGTGAGAGCGAACACCTTCTCGGGGTGATCCCGCCAGATCGATTGCGTGGTGATCGCGGTGTACCCGACCTCATCCGCGATGGCCCGGGCGTTCCACGGTTCCCCCACGCAGAATCCGTCCATCTTGCCCACCTTCATGTTCGCCACCATCTGCGGTGGAGGCACGGTGATGAGGGAGATGTCTCCGCCCGCCCCCTCCGCGTTGCCCGGGTGGATGCCGCCGGCCGCCAACCAGTAGCGAAGCCACATCGCGTGGGTGCCCGTGGGGAAGGTCATGGCGAAGGTCATCGGCGTTCCCTTCTGCTTCGCCTCCTGCACGAATCCCTTCAGCGCCCGCGGATCCTCGGCCACCTTCCCCGCGAGCCCTTTTTGAAGGGAGATCGCCTGCCCATTGCGATTCATGAGCCACGGCACCACCATCGCGCGCTTCGGAGCGCCTGCCAGCCCCATGCTCGAGGCGATCGGCATTCCGATCAGCATGTGGGTTCCGTGCAAATCGCCGCTCGAGAGGGAGTCGCGAATTGCCGCCCAACTCGCCCCTTTCGCTACGGTCGCCTTTAGTCCGAACTTCGAGAAGAACCCCTTCTCACTCCCGATCACAATCGGAGAGCAATCCGTGAGCGCAATGATCCCAAGTCGCACCTCGGGAACCTCCGGGGAGTCATCCGCATAAACGCCCCCCACCCATCGGAAGGGAACCCCAGCCAGCAGGGAGCCGGCGAGGGATGCCTTGACCCCGCTCTGCAAGAAACTCCGACGATTCAACCGAGCCTGTGTGTCTGTGTATTTCATATGAACTGTGGCTGATTTCTGAGTCCCGGGGAGAAACAGGATTCCAGCGCCCTCAGCCGACGGGCTTGGGGCGCTCCCGCGAAACAATCCCACTCCCGGCACTGGCGCTCCACCTCGGCGACGACGCGCTCCGCCTCGAGATCCATCCACGAACCGGTGAACCAGTGCAGACGCTCCACGTGCCGCTCTCCGCGCCCATCCTGAAAGGGGCCGACCAAACTTCTCCGGATCACTTCCTCCTCAAAACGCCCCCCAATGGCGCTGCCCAGGCACTGCGCGATCCCGTCCCGGTACTCTGCCGCTTCGCAGTGCCGGCAAGCCTTCGAGAGGACCTCCGACAAACGGGTGAAAATCTCCGGATCCCGCTCCAGCCGGTCCCGGGTCACCATCAAGACCTTCTCCGAGTGCCCGGGTGCGACCTCGCCGGAGAATGCGACCACCCAACCCTTGCGGCGACGCACCGCCATGGAGTTCCACGGTTCCCCGACGCAAAAACCGTCCAGATGTCCGGCTGAAAGATTCGCCACCATCTGGATGGGAGGCACCACGACCATTTGCACATGGCGCTCCACGGACAGGCCCTGGGATCGCAGCCAGGTGGTGACAATCCATCCGTGCGAGGACACGGCGCTCGGAACGGCCATCACGAACTTCCGGCCCAACCCTGTCACCCATCCGGCAAGATCGCCACGGCTCCATGCCAAGCCGGCCTCGCGGGAGAGCGTCACGGCGTTCCCGTGGCGGTTGACCTCAATGATTCCCACCGAGGGCGTCGCCACACATCCCTGACCCAAGGTCACCGCCGCCACGAGGCCCGCGGGGGCATGCGCAAAATCGAGTTCCCCGGAAATCAGGCGGTCACGCACCGTGGCCCACCCGATTTCGCGCTGCATGGTGACCTGCAATCCGTCCTGCGCGAACCAGCCCTCGCGCTCTGCAATGACGAAGGGCGCGGCATCCACCAGGGCGACGTACCCTCCGACCAGAGGCCGTCCCTCTGCGGGCCGGCCCTCGGAGGCCGGGGTGGCAGCTGTCCGAGGGAATGGCCCGGGGACAGGCGGTTGGGAGAGCACGCGTTTCATTGGCGGGGCCCAAGAGCAGCGGGGGTACCGATGCGTGCCACGGCATTGAAAAAAGGCTTCCCATTCTTTTCATGGAATCCATGAATGCATTTCATTCATGCAGCCAATCCTTGATAGCAGGCAGCTTCGGGCCTTGGTGACCCTCGTGGGGTGTGGCTCCTTTACCGCGGCGGCCCGGGAACTCGGGATCACCCAGTCCGCCATCAGTCACTCCATGCACGCCCTCGAGAACGAGGTGGGCTGTAAATTAATCGACAGACTTGGAAAAAAGGCGACACCCACCCAGGCCGGCGAGCAGCTTCTGGCGTATGCGCAGCGGATCCTCTCCGAGATGGAGTCCGCCCGCACCAGTCTCACGCAGCTGGGAAGCTGGGGTGCGGGTCGGTTGCGCGTGGCGGCAACGGTTACGGCCTGCCTTCACATTCTTCCCGGTGCGATCCGCGAGTTCCGGGAAAGTTTTCCCCGCTGGAACATTCACATTGAGCCGATGGACACCCCCGAGGCCATTGCGGCCCTGCGTGAACGGAAGGTGGATCTCGCGCTCGGTCTCGAACCCGAGGGGGCCGATGACCTCACCTTCAAGCTGCACGCGAGCGATGCGCTTTGCTTTGTCGTGCCGCCCTCCCATCCCTGGGCCGCCCTGGGCCATGCCCCGATTGAGGACATCGGCAAACAGCACTTCATTCTGTACGGAAAACGGAGTGCCACCGCGCAGATGATCACCCGCTATTTCGCCTCGCTGGGCGTGACGCTTCGGAGTTCGATCGAGCTCGCGAACATCGGAGCGATCGTGGAGCTTGTGAGCATCGGGATGGGCGTGAGCGTGTTGGCCGATTGGGTTGTGGCCGAGGCCCTCAAACGCAAGATCGTCTGCAAAATTCCGCTTGGAAAACGAAAGCTCCGCCGCCGGTGGGGCGTGTTGTTGCTGCGCAGAAAACGCCTGTCCCTGGCCGAGGAAACCTTTGTGGGGCTGTGTAAAGCCTCCTTCGAAAACGCGTTTGAACGGAGCGCGCTGGCCCTTCCCAAGCCCTGAGCTCCCGCGGGATCACGCCCCGCCCTCGGCGGGTTAGGGCGCTCACCGGCGAACGAGGCGCGTTCCGCACAGAAGGTCCGCCAGGCCGCGATGCGTGCCCCACCAAGCGGAGGCGGCGATTCCCATGAGGGGGAGCGTGAGGAGGACGAAACCCCACGTCCCCCATGGCAGATAAAACCCCGGGAAATAAAAACGAAGGCCGGGCACTACCTGGGCGACATCCACAAAAGCGTCTCCAAATTGAATATGCGGCAGGTTCAGGATTTTGAACCAGTAACCCGAGCCGAACATGAGGATCAAATAGCTCTGCTGGAGGAGCCATCGCACGGTGAGCTTTGATCGTCCCGCCCGGGCTCCGTCACGTTCGAGCAATGCCATTCCCGTGAGGTGCAGGATGGGGGAGTTACCGAACCCGACGAGATAGGCCAGAGTGAGGAGCGAGAGGCAGGCCATGCCGATGAGGGCTCTGAGCGCGGTCAAACCGATGGCAAGCTGGGCTGCCAGGAACTCGATGCCCATGAGTTGGGGGAAGAGGTCGGCCTTGAGGACGGGCAGCAGGTATTCATTCAGTTGATGGAGGGTTTCCGGGGCCGGCTCGGGGGTCTGTGCCAGATTCCGGAGCGCATCTTTTTCAGGGGAAGTCCACGACGCAAAGCGAGGGTCCGATTCCAACGCGGGGCTCTGCAGAAAGGGGCCGTAGTTGCCGCGAATCCACGTTTTGAGATCGGCATGGGGGATTCCGAAATACGCATTCCGGTTGAAGATCCAGTGGAATCCGTGGATCTGGCCCCCGGGGGGTGCCCCCCACGCGGAGCGAAGGGACAGGAGTCGCGTGACGCACGCGGCCTTTGCCAGGGGCGCGTATTCTCCGTAGGTGTCCATCCGCTGAGTCCACAGGGTGACCGCTTGTCGGACTTGAGGGGCGCTGTCGATTGCGGCCCACGAGACCACGCCGAATGCGATCAGGAGGAAGGTGGAGATCCGCAATCTCCTGGGGACCTCTGTCAGCCGCGTGGAGAGGGAGAGGAGGTTTCCCTCCAGGACGAGGGCCTCCTCAAAACGCTGGTCCCGGAGTCGCGCAAGGAAATCGCGGGCGTGGACGGGCAGGGTCTCCCGTTCGAGCACTTGGTCGCAGAGGGCGGACAGGAAACGCTGAAGTCCGGGGAGGGTGTGAAGGTCCCAGCGCTGGGCAGGCTCGGACCCAGGCGTCTCATCCAAGAGAAGCAAGGCACCGTTCCTTCCGATGCGGATGTTCTCTAATCCGATCGCGGATGGGAGGGTGTCCTCGGCGGCGGCGATGCGGGCTTCCTGAACGAGATCGAGCAACCACGCTCGAACGACGCTCCACGGGCGAGGGGGCAGCGCATCGAGAGGCAGTCCGGAAGGGGCCTCATAGGCATCCCAACTCTTCGAGGAGGAACGTTTTCCGGCGATCCATCGCAAGCGGGTTGTGCGGCAGATGGCACGGCGTTGCTCGGAAACGGGGGGCGTTTGTTCTTCGCAGAGGCGAACCCAGACGCGTCGCTTCAGCGTATCGTCGAAAGCTTCTTTCCAGGAGGGGGGGAGGGAGGTGGGGGAGCAGATGGGGCGGAACGGTCCGATGGATTCTTGAGAGGCATCGAGATTTGGCTCCGAGGCAAGGGGTTCTGGGGAGGGGGCCTGCTGGATGGAGTTCGGAGAGGGGAGTCGGACGACCCGGGTTTGGGTAAGCAGGTCATGCCAGCCTGCGTAGCCATTGCGCTTCCGGGCGGTGCAGAAGGGGAGGACCGCCGTCAAACCGGCGAGAAGTTGGGATGCCCATGCTCCCAAGCCGCTCTGTGTTCTGAGGAGTGGGGGGAGGGGAGATCGCAGGTAGGCAAAGAGGAGTCCGAAGAGAAGAAGAGATCGGAGCAAGGCGGTTGCGTAGGTTCGCCACCGCGAGGAGGTGGCGACAAAAAGATGGAGGAGGAGGGAACGCAAGCGCGCCATCCGGGGAAGCCTCTCACTCACGAGCGCCATCGGGGATGCGCCCAGGACCAAGCGCAATCCGAGCAACATTCGACCGACGGTTCGCCCGCCGGAAAACCCATCGATGGCGGCATAAAATCCGACCATGAGAACGGGGAGAGCCCCGAGCGCGTTCCCGTGCCGCGGAGATCCCGAGAGAACGAGGAGGCTCATACTGACGGCCTGCCACAGGATCAGCACGAAGAGGGCGTCGACAAGGGAGGCGGCGAGGCGCAATCGAAGTGGCGCGGCCTCCAACGGACTGGAAGCATATGGCTGCAAGGCGTTGCGCAGGCTTTCGTAGTCCGGAAAGCGCATTTCGGGGCGCATGGACAAGCATCCCTCTACGATCTGTGCGAGACCATGAGGAAGGGAGGGAACGCGCTTGCGGATCGGGGTGAAGGCGTGATCGAGCACTTTGGCGACGACCTGCACGCCGTTGTCCGCTTCGAAGGGCGCGTGTCCGGTCAGCAGTGCGTAGAGGGTGGCACCCACGGAATAAATGTCCGAGCGCACCTCCACGTCTTCGCCGCGGAGCTGTTCGGGGGAGGTGAACCCCGGCGTGCCCATTGAGATTCCCGTCTGCGTCAACGCGGTTTCTCCTCGTGCGAGGCTGGAGATCGAAAGCCCGTAGTCTCCCACTTTCACCTGCCCCTCCGTGCTTTGGAAGCAGTTGGCGGGCTTGATGTCGCGATGAAGAACCCCCTGTTTGGCTGCCGCCTCGAGTCCCGCAATCACTTGCAGAACGGCATCCACAGCCTTGGAGGGTTCGAGGGCACCATCCCGGAGCGCGTCCTTCAAGGTGCGTCCCCGAACCAGTTCCATCACAATGACCGGGGTGCCTTCAATTTCCTCCGTGCCGAATACGTAGACGCTGTTGGGATGATTGATGGTGGCTGCGAGTGCGCCTTCCCGCAGAAATCGTCCCCGGGCTTCGGGAATCCCAAAACTGTGGCCGAGCACTTTCAGGGCGACCCGGCGTCCGGTGCTCCGCTGATCCGCCTCATAGACGGCCCCCATTCCGCCGCGGCCCAAAAGCCGCCAGATTCGGTAGTCGCCGAAATCGAAAGGGAAGTGGGGCGGCGGGACGAGCGGTCTGGAGGCGGCCATGCCGACGCTTTCTGGAGCGGAGGTTTCGTGCAACCCCAGTTTGAGAAGGCATTTCGGGCAGAGTCCCGCGAGGGAGAGGGGGGGCAGCGGAGCGTGACACTCCATGCAGGAGCTTTTGGGAGACGAAACTTCGGGCTGCAGCACAGGGATCATGCTCTCTGCTGACGCGAATGCGGCGAAAGGTTACGCGGAAAGGATGCGAATCAGCGTGCGAAGTTCTTCCTCGGCCTCCGAGGTGGAGCTAACCGTTTGAGCCACCTCTGCACGCAAGCGATCGCGGAAGCGTTCGCGCAGTCGGTGAGCCGCCACCTTGACGGCTCCCTCGGACAGGCCGAGGGCGGCTGCGACCTCGGCGTAGCCTCCCTGGGGGCGTCTGCCGGAAAGGGTTTCTTGGAGATGCCGAAACAGGAGGCTTTTGCCTTCCTGCTCCATTTCCTGTCGGAGTCCGTCGTGGACTCCCTGAAGGAGTCGCAAGGCCCATTGACGATCGTAGAGGACTTCCGGGCTTTCCTTGGAACTCCCGTATTGCAGCAGCCAGTTCTCGCCTTCTTCCGCATCGATGGAAACCTGGGACGAACCGCCTCCTCGTTTGAGGGCCTGTTCCTTGTGCCAGACCTTTGCGAGAAAGTGCTGCATGGCGCCGAGCAGGTAGGAACGAAACCGACCGCGCGCCGGGTCCACCGGACCGATCCCTCCTTTTTCCAGCCAGCGCTCAAAAAAAGCCTGGGTGAGGTCTTGGGCGTCGTGGGGGGAGTAGCCTCGGGCGCGGACGTAGGCGTACAGGGGGTGCCAGTAGCGGGTGCAAAGAACGGTCAACGCCTCCTGGGCGGAGTGGGAACCGTTCTGGGAATTCAGAACGACGCTCCAGCGGGTGGTCAAAAAGTGGGTGAGCCTCGATTCACGAGGGGGGGTGGAATCGGCCATGGGAAGATGCGTGCGCCTGATTCCCGGGGACGTTTAGAACAGTCCCGGCACGCCTTCGCGGAGGAAGACGATGCGGCTTTCGAGGCCGTGTTCGCGTGCGGCGGCGAGCAGTCGCCGGGGGGGCTCGTCAAGGGGTTCGTAGGAAAGGCGGAACGTGCCGTAGTGCATGGGCACCATGAGCTTGGCTCCGAGCTCACCAAAGGCGGAGAGCGCCTCCTCCGGGTTCATATGCACGCTGCGGTGACTGGGGGGATCGTAGGCTCCAATCGGCAGGAGGGCGATGTCGATGGGGAAGCGGCTCCCGATTTCCCGGAATCCATGGAAGTAGGCGGTGTCTCCGCAGTGAAAAACCACGCGTCCCCCGATTTCGACCATGAACCCGCCGAAACCGCGGTGGGAGTCGTGGAGCATTCTGGCGCCCCAGTGGTGGCAGGGGGTGAGGGTGACGCGGACGGGGCCGAAGGTGTAGGATTCCCAGTAGTGCAACTCCTGGACGACTTGAAAGCCGAGGTCATGCACGAGGTTGCCCACCTCGAAGGGCACCACGATGGGCTGGTCTGCGGCGATCTCGCGCAGCGTTTTCCGGTCGAGGTGGTCGAAGTGTGCGTGCGTGATGAGAACGAGGTCGATGTTGGGGAGGTGGCGCAACGCGACGCCGGGATGCCGCATCCGTTTGATTCCCTTGACCCAGTTGCTCCAGATCGGGTCGATCAGCAGGTTGAGTCCGGCGGACTGGATGAGGAAGGAGGCGTGGCCGATCCAGGTGATGCACAGGTCGTTTTCCTTCAGCGCCGGCCATTCGGGTTGGAGGGATTCGCCCTCTCTCGGCGTGAGCAGGGAGGGGAGCAGAATGCCGGTGAGCGGATTGCGCTTGGCCCAGTCGGGGGCGGGCTTGAGTCCAACGCGAACCGCGCCGCCCGACGGGTTGTCGGCTTCCGGCGGCGCGGACTTGCGGATCTCCGCGAAAGATTTTCTGCGGAACGGATTCACCACGGGGTGACAGTGTAGGCGCGTTCTGTGGGGGGGGCAAAGGAAATGCCTGGGGGCGCCGGGGGCGGGTCAATCGGGGTTGAACCGCTTTCGGGGCGCGGGGAGAATCCCGTGCCATGCGTCCTCCGCTCGACGAATGGAAAAAGGCGATCCGCCGCGAAATGCAGGCACGGCTGCGTGCCTATGCGAGGGAGGGGGAGTCTGCGCGGGAGGCGGCATCGCAGGCGTTGTGTGCGGCGGTGCAGGCGCACCCCTTTTGGCGTGAGGCGGGGACGGTGGCGCTGTTTGCCGCGCTTCCCAGCGAGCCGGATCTCCATGGGCTCTGGAGGGATTCCGTGCGCCGGATGGTGTTTCCCCGGATTCACGGGGAGGTTCTGGAGTGGGTGCGGGTGCGGGATCCCGATCGTGAACTGGCGGGGGGGAAGGGGGACGGGGGAAGAGGGCGGCTTCGGGAGCCGGCGGGCCGGGAACTGGTGCCCGTGGAGGCGGTGGATCTTTGGGTGGTTCCGGGGCTTGCGTTTACGGCTTCGGGTGGCCGCTTGGGCCGAGGGGGAGGCTATTACGACCGGGCGCTCGCGGGGCGGAGTGCTGGGAGTCGTGCCGTGGGAGTGTGTTTTTCATTCCAGTTGCTGGGGGAGGCGGAGCTGCCGCTCGAGCCGCACGATCAGCGGGTGGACGCGGTGCTTTGGGGTTGATGGCGGGGAGTGTGGCGGCTTGATGCGCCCGGCCTTTGTGGCTCAGGGTGTGAGGACAAGCTCGGATGATTTGATGAATGCGCAAGCGAAGCTCCTCCCTTGGATTGGCCTGGTGCTGGCGTTGGTCTCCCGCTCCCCGTGGACGGTCTCCTGGGCGGAGGCTGCCGCGCCGAAGGCTGAGGCTCCCGTAACTTCTCAAAAAATGAATGCTCCAACCCCTGTGACCCCCGCGGAAGCCGAGGCGCTTCTGGCCGGCTCCCGCGCGCTGGTGGTGATTGATGTGCGCACGCAGGAGGAGTTTGCGGAGGGCCACATCCCCGGGGCCCAGAACGTGAATTTTCAGTCCCCGACGTTTTTGGAGAAGATGAAGGCGTTTACTGGGAAAACGGTGTTGATCCACTGCGCCTCAGGGGGGCGTAGCGGGCGGGCGTTGGAGGTGTTGCGCGGGGTCGCGTTCGATAAACTCTACCACTTGAACGAGGGGTTTCAGGCGTGGCAGGCGGCGGGCAAACCCGTGACTCGCTGAGTGGGGGCTGGAAGGGAGCCGGGGTTTAGCGGGCGGAGATGCGGTAGAGGTGGCTGTCGCTGCGGAGGTAGAGTGCCTTGCCCCCGATGGAGGGGGTGCCGATAAAGGTATCCCGCAGATCGAGGGTCGAGGCGATGGAGCCTTCCGGGGCGGTTGTGTCCACGGCTTGGAGCAGTCCCTTTTCGTTGATGAGGTAGAGGAAATCGCCCGAGGCGACTGGGGTTGCGCTGTAGGGGCCCGTGGTGCGTAGTTGCCACACTTTTTCGCCGGAGCCGAGTTGGGAGCACTTCAGGATGCCGGCGTTGTTGAGCGTGTAGACGCGGTCCTTGAGCGCCACGGGGCTCACCGTGGAATTGATCATCTGGGCATTCTGCCAGAGGACCTCCGGAGCGGCGTTCGGGGAGGGAAGCCGGAGTGCGGTGGTGCCTTTGGCGGGAACGAGCAACGTGCCCTTGGCCGGGGTGAGGGAAGCAACCGTGGAGCCGCCTCCCTCGAACCGGGTGTGCTCTTTCCCGGTGGCGGCATCGACGAAGTGGATTCCAGACGCGGAGAGGAGTCCGACCAAAGGGGCGCCCTGTTCGGGGGAGACGAGCACGGGAGAGGACCAGTTGGAGGCCTTGGGGCGTTCGATTTTCCAGCGGTTGAGTCCGGTTTTGGCGTCGAGTCCAATGGCGAAGGATTCGCTGTCATTTTCGACGGAAAGCACGAGGGTGCCATCGGCGAGGAGCGGGGAGGAGGCCATTCCCAAGCTGTTGCTGGCGTTTGGGTAGTCGCGGGTGAGTCCACGCATCCAGAGGAGGTTCCCCTCGAGGTCGAGACAGAAGACGTCATTGGAGGAGAAGGTGGCGAAGAGGTGCGTGCCGTCACTGCACGGGGAACAGGTGGCGACGCCGATTTTGGGGTGCGTCATGGTGCGGCCGGTGGCCCAAAACTGGCGTTCCCAGAGGAGGGTTCCATCGGAGGCACGCAGGCACAGGAAGTGGAGGCGGTCCTGTTCGGGGCCGCTGGAGGCGGTCAGGAAAAGGCGGTCGCCGATGACCAGCGGGGAGGAGATGCCGCGTCCGGGGAGGTTGATTTTCCAGGCGAGGGTGGACTCGGAAAGGCTCGAGGGGATTCCGGATTCCGGGGAGACGGCGGAGCCGTTTGGGCCGCGGAATTGGAGCCAGTCGGCGGCTGAGGCCGAGGGGAGAAGAAAGCCTAGGGCGCCGACGGCTTGGAGGAGTGCGGGAAGGAGGAGTTGCGGGGGCTTCATGGGAGGGCGCGGTTGGGGGGAGGGGCTATTTGGAAGCGGGGGCCGGGGC
>JBEBAG010000085.1:0-7159 GCA_041159065.1 Verrucomicrobiota bacterium
AGGTGAGGTCGTGCCACCGCGCGGCGGAGGTATGGGGGGGATGAGGTCCATCCAAAGGCGTATGTCTCGAGGCGCGGAAAGTGACCGAATTTTTCGCTTAGGGGGTGCCCTCAGAGAGGGCAGGAAGCCTGCCACGCGAGATGAATTCCTGAGGCAGGGGAACCGGGGGGGACTGGTGCCCTGAATCGGCGGCGGGTCGCAAATCGAAGGGAGTCTCCCTTTCGCGTTCCGAGGGGGGCCATCGGCTCTCGTAAATAAGAACGCGCCCCCTAATTTGGGCGCTCCAGCGAGGTTGGGAACAGCATGTCCGCCAGCCGAAGGATTCTCCGGAGAGGCTTTTTGGCAGCGCAAACACGGCTTGCGAGGCCGGAGAGCATCGGGGGGTGCGGGTCTGGGAAGGGAGAAGCTTTCTGAAGGGCGATCTGTTGAGATCCGGAGTTCTGCGGCAAACTACCTGAGGATGACTGCTTCTGAAATCGAAGAGCATATTGTGCGGGTCCTGCAGGGTGACGGCCCTGCATTTGGTCGTTTAGTGCGCGAGTTTTCGCTGCCTTTGCGAGGCTACCTGCATGCCCGTTTGCATCATCGGGATGATGCGGATGATCTTGCTCAGGAGGTGTTTGTATCCGCATTTCAAAGTCTGAGTCGGTTCCGGATAGGCGCAAGTTTCCAAGGATGGCTGTTTGGAATCGCGAACCACAAACTCCTCCAGCACTATCGGAGCTTGAAGCGACGGGACTCTGCCGTGGAACGGTTTCAAAAGACGGTTTGGGAGGAGTTGGGACAACGGGTAAGTGAGCTTTCGGAACAGACGGCGAGTCACCAAATTGAGAGGCTGCTGCAATGTATCGAGGCATTGCCTGAAAAACTTCGCGGGATTGTGCGAGCTCACCTGACTGAGGAAAAGGTGGAGGCACTGGCCGAGCGGTTGAAGACAACACGCGGGACGATTTACACGCTGAACTGGCGTGCCATGAAGCTGCTGCGTTCCTGTATGCTTGGATCTGTCTCAAGCTTTGAGTCCTAGCGGAATGAAATCCATGGACGAGGATCTCAAAGATTTAGTGGGGGCGTGGTTGGGGGAACCCCTCAGCGAGGACCGGTATGCGCAGCTCGAGGCGCGCCTGCGTTTGGACGCGGATTTCAGGGAACATGCTGCGCATCAGATTGCGCTGCTTGGACAGCTTCGCGCCGTTCAGACAGCGGAACCTCGGTGGCTGACCCTCGAGCAACTGCTTGGATCGGAGACATTCGAGCCGGCAGATTTCGAGATGGAGACCATGGAGCGCATCCGCAGAGGCGGATTCTCCTTTTCTGGAACTTGGATGGCGCTGGCGGCTTCCCTCGTGGTGTTGGTCGGGGGCTTTTGGCTGTGGGGGGCTTTCGGGGGAGATCCGCGTGCGAGGCTTGCCCTCGAAAAGCCGCAGCCAAACTCTGGGAGAGAGCTTGCTGTGGTGACTTTTACGAGGGACCTCACCGGTTCCGGTTCCGTCTACCGGGCTCAGGATCGCATTCCGGCGGGATCCCTGAAAATCGACTCCGGTCAGTTGCAGATGCGGTTTTTCAGCGGAGCCACCGTAACGATCGAAGGCCCTGCGGAGCTTGAACTGCGAACTGAAATGGAGGCGATCGTGCATCAAGGACTCGTGCTCGCGAACGTCCCTTCGGTGGCCGACGGCTTTACCATACGGACCAGGGCCTGGCGGGTGGTGGATCGGGGGACGGTGTTTGGAGTGGACGCACGCCATCCGGAGCGGCCTGAGGTCCACGTACTCCAGGGGAAAGTGGAGATGTGCAGGGCGGGCCTTCAGCCGGAGTTGGTGCTCACGGCAGGGCAGGGAGCTCGAATGGTCGACGCGGGTAAACCCGTCTCCATTTTAGCGCAGCCGGGGGAGTTTCCGAATCCAGAGTCTCTTTTGGCGAAGACCCATGAGCAGGCGCGGCAACGGTATGAGGGGTGGCTGAAGGCCTCCGAAAAATTCGCGCAGGATGAGGCGCTGGTGCTCTATTATGATTTCCAAAGGGCGGCCAGCGACCAAGGGATCCTGTTCAACCGAGCGCCCCATGCACGGAATGGCAGTGAGGGGATTTTGGTGGGTGGGGAATGGGCGGAAGGCCGCTGGCCTGGAAAAAAGGCGGTTCGATTCTCTCGTGTCGGGGATCTCATCCGTAGTCGACCGGGAGAGCATCTCCCCACGGTAAGTCTTCTGGCGTGGCTCCGACTCGACAATCCGTCCCCGGCTTCGCCTGTGGCCTTGATGCTCTCGCCTCACGTGGTTCCGGGGCAATTTTACTGGTTGGTGTGGCCCCGTTCGGTTGCGCAAGGGGGGCGCACGCCAGCCATTCATTTCGTCAAAACCAATTCAGCGAAACGGGATGATCACTACGAGGAGACGGCCACCTTCCAACAGCCTGTAGCGGGCCGTTGGATCCAGATCGGAGTGGTGCATGACGCGCAATCCGGTCGGATATCGCTCTACAGTGATGGAAAGAGCGTCTTGGTGAAATCACTCAAAGATACGAACCCCATCGATCTCTCGGAGCTCGTTTTCGGTAACTGGGGTTACTCGCAGGAGCCCCGCAATTTTGTCGGCGTCGTTGACGAGTTGGCGATACTCCGGCGGGCCCTCAGTGAGGAGGAGATGGCTGCCCTTTACGAGTCTGGGCGGCCGTAGGATCGCCACTGGTCGTGGCGAACCCGGGGGGCACACATTCGGGAGCCTTTCCCAAGCCGAAAAACGCGGGGGGGGTGTTGAGATTTACTCGGGAGCGGCAAATCCCCGACGTATGAAGTTTTCCGCCCGATTTTTGGCAGTGCGATCTTTGGCGACGAGCCCCCTGTTTTTCCGGGGGCGTCACGGGTGGGTTTGGTTTTTTGCTGTGATTCTTGGGGTGTGGACGGGCGTCATGGGAGGCGCTGAGGCGGCCGTATCCTCAGAAGCGATGGCGTTTTTTGAGAATGAGGTGCGGCCGCTGCTGGCGAGTGAGTGCTTGGAATGCCACTCCCGCGCGAAGGGAAAAGTGAAGGGGGGATTCAGCATGGATAATCGAGCTGAAATGCTTCTCGGAGGTGAGACTGGAGTGGCGCTGGTACCGGGAAACCCGAGCGAGAGTTCCCTGATCCGCGCGGTTCGCCGGGAGGGGGATCTCCAGATGCCTCCGAAGAAAAAACTGAACGCCGCCCAGATTGCGACGCTTACGAGATGGGTGGAGATGGGGGCGCCGGATCCCCGGGATGGGGTGGTGAGCCAGAAGGATTCGCGTCGAGAGCACTGGGCCTTTCAACCTCTGAGCCGCCCGATTCCCCCCGTGGTGAAGAATCAAGCTTGGTGCCGGAACTCCATCGACAAGTTTGTGTTAGCCAAGTTGGAAGAGCGCGGAATGGTTCCGGCCGGTCTGCCTGAATCGGGGGATGCTGAGGATCGCACCTTCAAAAAGCAGGCGCTCTTAAGGCGCGCCTATTTCGATTTGATTGGAATGCCTCCGTCTCCGGAGCAAATCCGAGGGTTCGTTGCGGATTCTTCTCCAGACGCATTTGAGAAGGTGGTGGACCAGTTGCTGGCCTCCCCTGCGTACGGGGAGCGTTGGGCTCGGCACTGGATGGACACGGCACGGTATTCGGACACCACGGGGAACATCGCCATGGAGGCGAGTGACGGAGAGGACTCCCGGGTCCCGTATGCGTGGACGTACCGCGACTGGCTGATTACGGCACTCAACCGAGACATGCCTTACGATGAGTTTGTGCGGCATCAGTTGGCTGCGGATAAGCTTCCTGGAAACGACAAAGAGAATTTGGCTGCGCTCGGCTTTCTCACGGTGGGACAGCGTTTCCGAGATGGGAATGAGGTGATCAACGACCGGATTGATGCCATCGGCCGGGGATTCCTTGGGCTCACGGTGGCCTGCGCGCGGTGTCACGATCACAAATTCGATCCGATCACGCAGGCGGATTACTATGCCTTGCATGGAGTTCTGAAAAGCACCACGGAGCCCTTGGAAGGACCGGTGATTCGGGAGAAACCTGCGGATTCCAGCGAGGTGCAGGAGTACCAAAAATCCTATCAGGCTTTGATCGAAAGGGCGCGGACGGCGGTGATCGATATGCAAACGGAGTTCTCAGCTCGGTTCCGGGCAAATCCGGCGGCGTATTTCGCCGTAGCCTGCCTGAGCCACCGGAAGTGGAGTGCAGATCCCTGGTGCACCCAGAAGTCCCAGGAGATTTTCAGCCAAAATCTCAAAGGCAACGACGCATTCTTTGTGCCGGGCCGCATCGGGAGCCAGCTCCTCGGGCCGGTTCTTGGCCCCTTTACCGAGTTGATTGAGAATCCCGGACGGATTGCCCCGAAGCAGAGCGTCAAAAATAGAAACCCGATGGTGGAGGATTATCTGAGGCGCGCCGGACCACTCCCGACGGATGTCGAGGGCGTTGCCGCATTATTGGAAAAGTTTCTTCGTCAGGAGGTTGGGCCGCGCCTGACGCCGGAGTTATACGCAAAAATTCGCGATCCAAAATCCCATGAGCCGGAGGCGCCCATCCGTCCGCTTCTCGAGCTGGCGGTGTTCCCTTTGAAGCTCATGGATATCTCCGCCATCGTTTCCGTTTCGGATGTCCGACGCGTTTCGAAGCAGATTCATGCGTCTGCTGGCGATCTCGGTGAAAACTACGACACGCGTGCCGGACTGAGCAAAATGAACGAGTTGATGATGACCTCCAAGGGGGCGCCCGTTCGGGCGATGGCCCTTGAGGATTTGCCGGAACCAAAGGATTCCCCAATTTTCCCGAGGGGAAATATGCCAAAGCCCGGAGATCGGGTGAGGATGGTTCCGAGACGTTTCATTGAGGCGCTGAGTGGAGGGGGGGCGCCGTCGGCCTTTACCCAAGGCAGCGGTCGGTTGGAGTTGGCGGAGGCGATCGTCCATCCGCGAAATCCTCTGACTGCTCGCGTGGCAGTGAACCGAATCTGGATGCATCACTTTGGAGAGGGACTGGTGACAACCCCCGATGATCTTGGCCTTCAGGCGGGAGCGCCGAGTCATCCGGAGTTACTGGACTTTCTGTCCTCCTGGTTCATGCAGGATTACGGCCCGAGCAAGCCGGCCTGGTCGATGAAGTCGCTCCACAAGGCGATCATGTTATCGAGCACGTATCAGCAAAGCAGCAGGACCGTTCACTTGCAGCGCCAGGCCGAGATGGATCCGGCAAACACGTTGCTGTGGCGGAGCAATGTGCGTCGGCTCGATTTTGAAGCTTTCCGGGATTCCCTTTTGAGGATTTCAGGAGTCCTGAACCCAACGATGTACGGGGCGCCCGTGAATCTCGTTTCTGAGCCCTACTCCTTTCGGCGGACGCTCTACGGGTACGTCGACCGGCTGGACGTCCCGGATTTGCTCATGCAGTTCGATATGGCCTCGCCCCTGCAGACGAACTCGAAGCGTGCCAATACGATTGTGCCGCAGCAGGCGCTTTTCCTTTTGAATAGTCCGTTTGTGCTGCAGATCGTGCAAAAGACATCGCAGAGACAAGAGATTCTCAATGCCGTGCTGGGCCATGCAGACCCGAGGGTAGGGATTGTCGCTGTCTTTGAAGTGGTGCTCCAACGGATACCCACCCGGGTCGAGACGGCTGCTGCGCTGGAGTTTCTTCGGATCGAGGCCAGTAAACAAAAAGAGATAAGCAGAGAGACAGAGGTCTTGGCGGCGACGGCCAATAAGATCGCTGCGCAGACTGTGAAGCATAACGTCAGCAGACTCGATTCGAGATCGAATGTGGCCCGGCGCGCGGCGTTGGTAAACGAGGGAGAACTGGTGCAGCGCGTGGCGCTCACGCCGTGGGAGGCCTTGATTCAGGCTCTGATGTTCACAAATGAAGCCATCTACCTTCACTAGGGGAGGCGGTTTGCAGCGCGGAACGAAACGGGGTGACTGCGTCGCGTCGACGTTGGAGGCTCGAAGGGTGATGTCCCTGCACCAGTGAAGGATGGCCAGGATCCGGTGCTGCTGGCCGGTGGCGCCGATTTTCAGAGTCGCTTCCTTGGGCCTCTCCCTTTCTTTCCGGTTCAACGGCTTTATCCCACACGAACCATCCAATCGGACCAGTTTTTGGGGGTCCGGAGCATCGGCCGGGCGGGTGCCCTGAGTGCCTCGGGCTTCGCCCGGGAGGCGTCTGCCCAGGGGCACAGGGCACGCCGCATTTTCGAGGGCCCCGGCTAGGGGGCGAGGCGTAACTCGGCGGGGTTCAGCGGGGTTTTGCCCGCCTCGCCTCGGAGCGCTTTCACCTGATCCGGACGGACGGGCGAGGCGGAATTCCCGAATTGGCTGCGGATGTAGGTGAGCACCGCCGCGATTTGTTCGTCGGTCTGGAAGGCCTGGGGCGGCATGGGAACCGGGGGCGTGTAGGATTTGCCCGAAACGGTGATCGGGCCCTGCAGGCCGCGCAACTGGATGCGGATCAGGTTTTCGGCGGGGCCGGAGACCCAGTCGGAGTTTGCGAGCGGCGGAGCGAGGGGCGACCCTTCACCCTTGGGTCCGTGGCAGGCGACGCACAGGGCGAACTGTTGCTTGCCCAACTCATGCACCGCCGGATCCACGCCGTCCGCAGGGGCGGGCTTCGCCGCGGGTTGGATGGTCGAGATGTCCAGGGGGCGAGGTGCAGGCGCCTTCGGCGGGGTTTGGCCCTTTTCGAGCGTGGCGAGCCAGGCGACCAGATCGCGCACCTCGGAGGGTTTGAGCATGCCTTCCATGGGGGGCATCGCGGAAACCGGGGGAGACATGGATCGGATGTCGGTCCGTGCAATGCGCCAGCGCTGGCCTGCCATATCCACGTCCACGTGCTCGGGGGTGTCCGCCAGCAGGGTGGCCGTGAGCGCACCGCCGTGACGCAATTCGACGTTCACCGTCCCGTATCCGGACACGACGACGGCGGAGGGGGAGACAATCGATTCCAGCAAATACGAACGCGCGCCGCGCTTGGCCACTCCAGCCAGGTTGGGACCGGCATCGCCGCCCGCTGAATGGTTTTCCGTCGAGGCCTTGTGGCAGCGCAGACACTGCCCGCCGGGATGGGAGAGAAAGAGGGCGAGCCCCGCCTCGGGATTTCCTCCCTCGAGGGCGGGCATCCATTTGGCGATGGGATTGGGGGAGGATTGGATGGTTTTCT
>JBEBAG010000086.1:0-6539 GCA_041159065.1 Verrucomicrobiota bacterium
GCGAGGAGTTCTTCCAATTCGGGATCGGGAGAAGCGGTCGCCGGGGGCGTTGGAGGAGCGGGAGCCTGGGCCCGGGAGGGGAGTGGAAGGAGGGGGAGCAGGAGGGCGAGGCAGGCGGCGGGAAGGCGGGGAGTCGGGGCCATGGCGCGGGGGGTTATTTTTGGGCGGCCTCGAGCCGGTTGAAGTACGCGTCGAGGCCGGATTTGAACTCGGCGGGGAACTCTTTTCCGGCGCGCCCGGTGGTCTGGCCGACGGGGCGTGCGGCCACGGCAGAAGCGGCGTCCGAGCCGGGGCCGATGTGGGCGAGCGCGGCGGAGGAGGCGGCTGCCGCGGTGCCCCCGCCTCCTGGCGAGGAGCCCCCGCCTCCGCCGGATCGGGGGTTTGGGCGTTTGGCTTGGAGCAAGAGCTCGATGGCCTCTGTTTCCGCAGCAATGGTGGGGGCCCCGGTGTTGGGGGTGGCGAGGAGGGCCGTGGCCTCCTGCATGACTTCCAGGACGGCGCTGAGCAGTCGGAGTTCCTTCCCGAACTTGGCGGTGGCTTCCGGGATTTTGAGGATGTCGTCGGCAGCGGAGCGAGTGAGGGAGGCGATGTCGCGTTGTTTGGTTTCGAGGAGTTTGGCGTTTTCCGAGTACTGGTTGGCCTCCAGGGCGGGCTTGGCGTCCTCGGCCTCGCGGGTTTGGTCGCGCAATTGCATCTCTTCACGGAGGGCTTGCATGACTTTGAGGACGATTTCCGGGGGGAGGCTTTCGCTGCTGCAGGAGGAGGAGGCCTTGCATTTGCTGGCGGCGACCATTTCTTCGGCCCAGCGGTCGAGGGTGTCGGCCCAGTATTCGGCGCCGTGGAAGGTCTGGCCGTGGAGCTGGGCGTGGAGTTTGTCCTTGGCGAGGGCGAGAGAGCGAACGACCTCGGAGTTTTGCATTTCGAGGAGGATTTTTTTGAAGCGGTCGTCCTGTTTGCGGGTGTTGTAGGCGTCGAGGTCTGACTGGATCAGTTTGACGAAGTCGCTGCGGACTTGGGCGTTTTGGGCGAGCGCTTCGGCGTCCGTGGAGGGAATGGGGGTGAGGCCGAAGGAGGGGAGAGAGGATTGGGAGAGGGTTTTGGCGACTTTGATCTGTTCGCGAGAAGCAGTTTTGAGGCGTTTGACGAAGGTGCTGGTTTCGAGGCTTTTGAGGATGCTGTCGAGTTCGTTGGCGACCTTTGAAAACTCGTTGAGGAGGTCTTTCTGCTCGGTGAGGGCGGTATCGAGTTTGTCCTGGGCGGGGGAAGGTGGTGTGGGCGGAGGGGCGTCCTCCGGTTTGGAGGAGGGAGCGGCGGCGAGGACGGTTTGAGGGAGTTTCAGGGGGGCGGGTTTCTGGGGGAGAGGAGAGGCGGGGGTGCTGGGGGGTGGAGGGGGTGGAGGGGGTGGAGGGGGTGAGGCAGGCGAGGCGGAGGCGAGGGAGGATTCGCGGTCGGTGAGGCTGGGGGATGCGGGTTTGGAGGAGGTCGCCGAGGGGGAGGCGTTGCCGGTTGGAGCGAGGGCGGAGTTTGGGGTGGAGAGTTGGGGGGCGGTGGCGGCGTTGGAGGATTGTTTGAGGAGTCCGGCGACGCTGGGCATGCGGTTGGCGGCGATGTCTTTGAGGGACTGGACCATGGTGGCCCAGGATTCGAGGCGCGGGGCGTCGAATTCGTCGTTGCGGGTGGCGAGTTCGACGAGGCGGCGGCCGGACTGGGTGAGCGAGTCGAGGCGTGCGGCGTTGGAGGATTCTGCGGCGGCCTGTTGGGAGATGCGGCGGCGGTTTTCGGGACGGTCGAGGTCGTCTTGGGAGAGTTGGCGGAGTTCGTGGTTGGCTTGGTGGAGTTGCTGTTCGCGGTCGTAGCTTTCGCGAGCGGCACCGAGCCATTTGGAGAGTTGCTCGGTGAGCCAGAGGGCGTGGTCGGCCTTGTTGAGAATATGGACGACAAAGGGCGGGGAGTAGGTGCGTTTGCGGCCGGGCAAATAGTCTTCGGACCAGGCTCGGATTTCGAGCGATTGGGGAGCAACTCCCTCGCGCGTCGCGCAAAAGGTGGCGAGGGAGGTGAGTTCGGTTTTTTCGGGGGCGCCCGCGGCAGAGATTTTTTCGCCAAGGCTCGAGCGTTCTGCTGGGGGGGCACCGGCTGTCAGGGCGGGTCTCCACTCGAGGCCGACCCGTTGGACACCGAAATCGTCGCTGGAGGAGAGGTCGAAGCGGACGACCTCGGAGTCGAGGATGACGGACTCGAGGGATTCTTTGCGGGCGGCGATGCGCGGTGGTTCGTCTTCGACGGCCTGGATTTTGAGGAGGAGGGGGTCTTTGGGAGAAAGGCCGTCGGTGTCCCGCCAGGAGAGGCGGCGGGATTGGGAAGCATCGACTGGGGTGAACTCGGTGAGGATGCGCTGGGTATCGAAGTGCTGTGGAGTATCGTCGAGGAAGGCTGCGGCGAGGGGGCGGTTGACCCTGGCTTCGAGAGCGGCTTGGGAGCCTTTGAGGAGCGGGATGGAGGCTCCGCGCACGAGGAGGCGGGGCTGTGTTTGATAGCGGAGGTAATCCGGGAGGCGGAGAAGGATGGAGAGTTCGGTGAGTTCGGGGCGAGGACGTGGGAGGAGGGTGAGGGATTGACGGAGGTCGCCCAGGCGGAGGCGGAGGGGCAGGTCGTCTTTTTGCGGGGGAATGGAGAGTTGGTAGGAGCCTGAGGAGAGGGGGGAGACCAGGGTGGGAAGATTGGGGAGGAAAGTGGTGGCAGAGACGGGGGAGAGGCGTGTTTGCGGGTGGAGTTGAACGGGGAGGGTGAAAGATTCGGAGGCCGGGATGACGAGGTGTTTGGGGAGGGGCAAGATTTTGGCGAAGGTGTAGCGTTCGATGGGTTCCCAGGGTTTGAGCCAGCGGGCGAAGGCGTTTTGAGCGGCCTCCGGGATGGTGCACAGGGCGAGGAAGCTGAGGGCGAGAAGGGCGGAGGTGGCGGCTGCCCAGAAACGGTGCGATGGGTTGGGGACGGCTTGAGAGAAATCCTTGTCCCTCACGGCATCGGTCGCCTGTTGGATGGCGGCTTGGACGAGGCGCTCTGAGCGGGCGGAGTCGGAGGCGTGGGTGAGTTCGACGATGCCGAGGAGTTGGTCGCCGAGTTTGGGGAAGGATCGGCGCAGGAGGCGCGCGGCGTCCTCGAGGGAGCGTTGTTTCCAGACCCAACGATAGGCTTGGAAGGGGAGACCGAGGAGGAGAGCTGCGGCACCGGCGGCGAGGAGGAAGGCGCGCAGGGCGGCGGGAGTTTCCATCAGCCGGTCGAGTCCAAGAACGAGGAGGTAGCAGGCGCTGAGGGCTGTCAGGGAGCGCAGGGTGCCCTCGAGCAGTTTGAGTCGCCAGACGCGGTGCAGGAAGGCGCTGAGTTTGGACTCCAGCAAGGGAGGCAGGGAGAGATTCATAGCCGGGGAAACGGTGAAACGGGGCTCAGAAGAACTTTTTTGAAATCAGCCGGATGACGAGGATGCCGATCCCGAGGACGACGGAGGACTGGACGACCACCCAGAGGATGCGGTCGGCGCGGCGGTCCGCCAGTTCGAGCAACCAGATGCCGCGCTGAAAGCGCTCCAGTCTCGATTGGAGCAGGGGGGGCAGGGTGAATTTCATGAAAAAGCGAGGGCGTTTCAGAAAGAGCCGAGGGATTTTCGAGCCAACCAGAAGATTCCCAGGAGGAGGACGAGTGAGGCGGCCCACATGGGATGGGCCCAGAGGGGGATGCGTTTTTCCACGGGTTGCTGCGCGGGCAGAGCCGAGAGGGCGGCGACCAGGGTGTCTGGCGAGGGCGTTTCGAAGAAGGCACCCCGGGTGATTTGGGCGATCTCTTGCAGGACATCGAGTCGGGCGGGCTGCCCGATTTTTTCGCGGGGGGTTCCCTGAATGGAGACGACGGCTTCGAGGGGGGTGCCCGCTTCGGCGCATTGGAGGCGGAGGCGGTATTCGCCGGGTTCCTGGGGGGTAAAGACGCCGGTGAACAATCCCCAAGCGTCTTCGCCGGCGGGGTTGAGACGGAGGGTGAGGGTTTTGCCGGAGGGCGCGGTGGCTTGGATCACGACGTTGCCCTGACGGAGCGGTTCGCCGGAGGTGCTGGAGATGTTCGCGTTGAGGGTGAGGGCGGCGCCCGTTTTGGGGCGGTCCGGGGAGTAAAAGAGGCGCATTTTTTCGCCCTGAGCCATGGTGCGCTGATAGGCCATCCACCGGACCACCTGTCCCCAAAAGCGGTAGTGGTAGCGATCCTCGACGCCCTTGCGCCAGCGCCATGCGCCATCGGTGCCGAGGTAGAGGATTTTCCCGGCGCCGTAGGTCTTGGTGACCAGGAGAGGGAGGCGTCCAAAGCGGTTGGCCTCGGAGTCGTGGGTTGCCAGCACCTCGGATCCTGCCTTGGCGCGGGATGCCGGGGCGAACCATTGGAAGCCGGGAAGATTTTCCCAGACGCGCAGGTTGGCCTCCTCGGAATCCTCAAGCTTGGTGAGGAGACTGGCTGCCCCCGCCTCGGTGAGGGCGAGGCGTCCCGGGTGAGAGGTTCCCCAACCGCGCGGCTGGGCATCGTCGTAGGCCACGGGGAGCAAATCGCCGAGGGGACTCTGTGAGAGGGTGAGCTGGAAGCCGCGTAAGCCGGGAAGAAAGACGAGCCCGGAGGCCTGATCGCGCACGAGCTTCTGGAGGGCCGAGCACTGCTCGGGGGTCAATTGGCCGGGGGCGACGCCGATGTCGCCCAGAAAAACGACGTCGTACTGGGGGAGATCTTCGTCCTTGGGAAAGGCGGGGAGGTAGCCGCGGCCATTGCCTGCTTTGCCCAAATCGGGGTGCAGGAGCACGCAGTGGACCTGGACGCCGGGGTCGCGTTCGAGGGCATTGCGCAGGTAGCGGAATTCCCAGCGGGGAAGGGTCTCGATGATCAGAACGCGCAGTTGTTCTTTGCGCACGGAGAGAGGGGCGTGGAGCGTGTTGTTCTCGAGGATGCGTTCGGTCCCGGTTGGAGGGACGGTGAGCGAAAGGGTGACTTCGCCGGTGGTGTCGGGTTTCCAGAGGAAAACGTCCTGAAGGCGTCCCATGGCGGGCAGGAGGACCGTTTTGGTGAGGCGTTCCCCCTTGGAAGTGGAGAACTCCAGTTCGACGGATTCCTCGCGTGGGAGCGAACTCTCGATGGTGAAAGGAATGCGCAGGGGTTTTCCGGCGATAGCGAAGGTGGGGACTTCGAAGCTGGAGAGTTGGACGTCGGGCAGTCGGCTTGGTGAGCCGATCGGCACCGCGAAGACGGGGATGCCGCGCATGCGCAGGGTGGTGGCGGCTTGGGACGGAGGAGTGCCTGTATTCCAGTCGCCGTCGCTCAGGAGAACGACTGCCTTGAGGTGGGGGTGCTTTTCGGCAGTGTCGCTGAGGGCCGCCTGGAGGTCGGTGCCCTCGGTGGGGGGATTTTGGGTGGAGGCGAAGGGTTCGTGGACGACATCAAACTTGGTGGCGAGCGGTTGCCAGAGCGCGGGATCGGCGAGGCGTTGGGCCATTTCCGAGCGGGGGCGCAGTTCGGCGGAAGGATTGGAAGGATCGGCCACGTCGCGGGTTTCCATGGAGCGGGAAACATCGGAGAGAATGGCGAGGGTGGGTTTGAATTCGGGCAGGTAGACCTGTTTCCACTCCGGTTGATTGAGGGTGAGCGCGACGGCGCAGGCCACGAGGAGCCGGAGCCCCTCCAGCGCACACACCGAGGGGCGAAACTGACTGCGCCTCGCGGCAATCCACGCCAAAAGCGCGATGGCCAAGACAAAGGCCGCGCCGAACGCCAGGGAAAGGGGCGTGGGATTGAAAGTGAGCGACTCAGTGGCCGGCGTCATCGGAGGGAGGAAGGGTTCGGGGAGGAGGGGAAGCCCCCGGAAAGGCTTTCCCTGCGAGAGGCGGCACCGGCCGGAGTGGGGTTCCGGGCCGGGGGCAGGCACAGAAGCGCCTCTCCAAGAAGTGCCACCGCCATGGCGAGGAGAAAGGTGCGCCAGACCTCGCGGGTGAGGTCTCCTTTTTCCTCCAGAGAGTCCGTGAGAATGCGAAAATCGAGCCCGGTGAACAGTTCCTGAATGGCTTCCGGTGCGAGGTAGTCGAGTGCATCCTCCCCGGGGGGGCGGTTCAGGGCGAGCAGCTTTTGGGCGGAATGGAGGACCCCCGCGCGGAGAGCGAGTTGGTCGGAGGCGACGCCCGGATTAGCCCCGGCCTCGGCGGGTTTCCACGGTTCGTTTTCGTGGGAAAGGGCGTTGGCCGAAGCGGGGCGCAGTTGCGCCTGGCCGAGAGCCTGCGAGCCGTCGGCGAGAGAGCGGTGCAGGAGGGCGAAGAGGACGACGCCATCGCGAGCAAGACTCGAGGCGCCGGGACTGGGGAGTGTGGCGAGGAAGCTCACGTTCCTGGCGGAAGCCGGGCGTAGCAGCAGGGGAAGGCGTCCGGGAAGGGTTGCCAGGGGGAGGGCATTGCCCTGGGTGGAGCAGAGTCGCTGCACTTCCAGAGTTCCCACGGGAAGAGCGGCACCGTCGCGGGTGTTGGCAAGGA
>JBEBAG010000087.1:0-9628 GCA_041159065.1 Verrucomicrobiota bacterium
GAGGCGAAACTGGAATGCAGGAAAGTGAGTCGGATTCCCGAGGGGCTCGGGCCGGGTTGGGGCAGGCTAGGAGGACGCGACCGAGGCGTGGCGCTCCGGGTCCGTGGTCAGTCGCGCCGCATGGGATGGAGTCGGGAGCGAAGATGCGATTGCGAGCCGCGCGGACGCGTGGCTCGGTCCTGAGCGCGGGCTTGCTCTAGATTTTCGATGAGTTTCCTTTCCCAAGACCATCCTCCCTTGGGGCGGGGGAGATCATTTGCGGGATCGAGATCGGTCTCTACGAGATCGAGGGGAACGGAGCCTGGCAGGAGTTGCTCGGCTCTGCGGAAACACTCGAGGGCAAGGGGAATACTTCCGGTTCGGGCCCTTGCGATTGCCTCGATGAGGAAACACTCGGACTCCTTTTTTGGAACTCCCTGAAACCCGATGTGCGCCAGGGGGATGTTTTCCAGCGCAAGGAAATCTTTCTCCACTCGGAGATAATCGAGCGCTTCCTTCTGGTTTTGAGCTGCGGCGTCGCGGATTTCCTCCAGAAGCTCCTCCGTTTTTTTCTGGTTGGCGGCGAGTTGCTGGTTTCGCTCGGTGAGGTCGGCCTGATTCTTTTGGATCTCAGCCTGCTTCCTTTGGATCTTTTCGTTGTCGTCCGCCAGTTTGTGAAGGAAGTAGGCGAGCCCCCAGGCCAGCACGACCAGAAAAATGGCGAGGAAGGTGGCTTCGCGTTTTCTGCGCGCGAGCAGGAGCAACAGTTGACGGAGAAAACCTGCCTGCTCCGCCTTGGTAGCAAAGCCGTTTTGCCACGACGTGATGTCCTCTTGGAGCTCCTCCACGGTTTGGTAACGGTTGGCGGGAAGTGCAGCCATGGCCTTTTCGACCACTGCAACCAACCCCTCGGGGAGGCGGCCCCCAGGACAGTGCAGCAGCTTGGGGGGAGCGGAACCGTCATTCTCCGGGGTGCGCACCATTTTTGTGATGGGCACGAAGCGGTTTTCGGAGGCTGCGGAGATGACCTCTTCGACGTCGGATTGGAGGAGCGGCGGGCGAAGGCACAGGACGGTGTAGAGAATGGAGCCGAGGACGTGGATGTCCGAGCGCGCATCCGGAGAGCCTTCGCCGCGAGCTTGCTCGGGGGAGATGTAGGGTGGCGTGCCTACCACGGCTCCCTCCAGGGTGTAAAATCCGCGAGGGGAATCGGGGATGGTTTGGTTGGGGGGAAGATGACTGATGACGGGCGCCCCAGAGCCCGATGCAGACTGGGAAAGACTGCCTTCATTGACTCGTTTTGCCAGTCCCCAGTCCATGACGAGCACCTCGCCGAACTTTCCGATCATGATGTTCGCGGGCTTCAGATCCCGGTGGACAACGCCCCGAGAGTGGGCGAAGGCGACGGCGTCACCGACTTTCTGAAACACAGTGATCAGCTTGGCCAGTGGGTAGGCGTTGAGCGTCGCTGCGTCGCCCGCGTGAAGTTGGATCAGGATTTCCTCCAGGGTCTGACCCTGGACGTACTTCATGGTGTAGAAGGTCTGCCCGTTTGGGGAGATACCGAGCTGGTAGACGGGAACGATGTTGGGGTGCTCGAGCTGCCCGGTGAGTTGCGCCTCGCCGACGAAGCGCAGGAGTTTGTCAGCAGCGTACTCGTAGCCGCCCCGCAGGACCTTCATGGCCACGAGGCGCCTCACTCGCTGGTCGCGCGCCTTGACCACCAAACCCATGCCGCCTTCGGCGATGGTCCCGGTTACGAAGTAGGGCTCTTGGGAAAGTTCCAGCCGGATGGGCTCGAGTCCGAGCGTGGGATCGGAGAGGGCCGCTGCGATTTTGGAGAGGGTTTCGTCGCTGAATTGCACCAGCAGACGGGCCGAGCCGATGTGCACCTCAGTTCCATTTTGGATCGGCGTGGGCAGGCATATCCGGATTCCACCGATGCGGGTGCCGTTGGCACTGTCGAGATCCTCGATCAGGATCCGGTGGCCGTGGAAGGCCAGGCGGGCGTGCATGCGCGACACGTTCTCCGCGTCCACCGTGAGGTGGCAACTCGAGTCGCGGCCGATGAGATACTCCCCGGGCGGAACGCGATAAATGGTGATGCACTCCGTGCCCACCATGACGTGGATCTCCACGTACAGCGTGTCTTCCGTCGCGGTATCGGCGTCGCCATCCGAGGAAACGACTGGATCTGTCTCGAGTTCGGACATGAAGAGGAGCGCGGAATCGCCGCCATTCTTGTATTCGGGGAGGACGCGCCGCGCAAGGCTGCACATTCCGAGATGAACCCTGGGTGGAGCGGGGCGCTCGGGCCCCGTAAAGCGATGCTGGCGGCCGCCGCCGAGAACCCCGAGCTCAGACTCCGCGATCCGAGGAATCAGGACCCCAGAACGCTGTAAACCCGAACACGGGGAGGCGAGCTCCGCGAAGACTGCGCGAGTCCAGCGGACTCCGGTGAGTCCAGCGGACTCCGGTGCGGTGACCGCTTAGAGGCCTGGGATCGATGGCTTGGCAGCCTCACCCGACATTCCCGGAGTGCCGGGAGCCATGGCGCCTCCCGACATGGACGGAGCGCTATCCAATCCGGGGATCGAGGGCGCCGCGGAGGAGCCGCTCAATCCGGGGATGCTCGGGCTGCCCAAGGAGGGGCCACCGAGTCCAGAGTCAAGCTGGAGCCCGGCGCCCTGGGACGCATTCATTTTGTCCGCAGCATCCTTCGCATCCTTGTCCGCGGCCCGGCGCTGACTGTCGGCGAGGCGTTTAGCTTCCTCCGCCTGGAGTTTGCTCATGTCGCGCGTTTCGTACGGGTCAAAGTAGTTTTTCCGGTACGAGTAGACGTCCGAGTAGATGGTTTTGCAGCCCGAAGTGAGAACAGAGGCGGATGCAATGCAAAGCGCGAGTGCGAGGGAGAACCTGGGGGAATTCATGGCCGGATTCTCCTGTGGTGCAGGGGAGAGGTCAATCCCCTTCCCGGGGGGCATGCTGCTTTTCCCGCTCCGAGGCTTAGAGGGTTCGGAAGCCGTAACGCGTTCCCAACGCGAGGCACTCCGAGGCGGAACGGATTCCCCCAGTGCAGGTTTCGTCGGAAAGATTGGCCGCCGCCGCGCAGACCCCGAGGCGGAGTTGCTCCTCGACGGGCAGCCCGTTCTGCCAGCCCATGAGGACTCCGGCTGTGAAGGCGTCTCCCGCTCCGGCCGCCCCCTTGATGTAGCCTTCTGGAAGGATCACGCTGCCGTGCTCGGCCCAAGATCCGTCCCGTCCCAAGGCGCATCCGCCTTCTGGGAAATGGATGATGACGCGCTCGTTGACGCCGGCCTGAAGGAGCGCGTGCATGGAGGCCTTGAGGGCATCCTTGTCCAGACGGTCTCCCACGCGAATGGCATGCCCGGTCACATGGGACGCCTCAAACTCATTCATGACGCAGTAGTCCGTGTATTTGAGCGCAGGCAAGATCACCCGGGAGAACCGATCGCTATCTTCACTGACGGCGTCGATGGAGGTCTTCAGTCCGGCGGCCTGGGCCTTGGCGAGGACGCCGGCGGCGACGGTGCCGTAAGTGGGGCAGGGTTGGTCCAGTCGGTCTAGGAGCAGCAAATAGCCGAGGTGGAAGATGCGAGCCTGCGTTTTGGAGAAATCGAAATCGCTGTCATCCAGGAGGGCGTTGGCTCCGCGAGCGTGGAAAAAGGTGCGCCTTCCGGTGCCGCTCACCGTCATGACGTCGGTGTAACTGGTGGGGGCGTCCTCGGTGATATGGAGGGCCTGCGTTTGGATGCCGAGTTGATGGCAAAGGTTGAGGATGTAGCGGCCGTTGCTGTCATTGCCAACCAGCCCGACGGCCTCGAGCGGGAACTGAGCGCCCAAGAGAGCGAGGTCTACGAGCACGTTGAAGGGGGAGCCGCCGGTGCCGCGGGTTTCCGAGGAGATGTTGGCCAAGGCGTCCTGTTGAGGCCACACGTCGATCATTTTTACGGCGTCGACAATCCAGTTGCCACCAGCGAGCAGTCCCTTGCGTGAGTTCATGGAGAATTCGGAAGAATAAAACGAGGGGTGAGGAAAAAGCAGCGGTTGGCGTATGCCAAGGATTCCTTTCTGGAGGATTGAAAAAAATCGCCGCCTTCAACTGGGCGGCGAAGGCTTCCTCGGGGGAGCTTTCGGCGGGGTTACCGGGCGCGTTCCTTGACGCGCTCGATGTGGGCACCCAGTCCTGCGAGCTTTTCATCGATGGACTCGTAGCCGCGGTCGATGTGGTAGACGCGGTGGACTTCGGTGACGCCCTCGGCGACGAGCCCGGCGAGCACGAGCGCTGCGGAGGCGCGCAGGTCACTGGCCATGACGGGGGCGCCGCTGAGGGGGGTAGGCCCCCGAATGATGGCGGAGGCCCCGTCGAGCGTCATGTCCGCGCCCATGCGTTTCAGCTCGGAGACATGCATGAAGCGCTGGGGAAAGACGGTTTCGGTGACGCGGCTTTCGCCCTGGGCCCGGCTGAGGAGCGCGCACATTTGCGCCTGCATATCGGTGGGAAATCCCGGGTAGGGTTCGGTGATGAGATCGAGGGGGCGAGGGGAGCCCTCGCCGCGCAGGGTGATCTGCTCGCGTTCCACCTCAATGCGGTATCCGGCCTCTCGCAAGGAGTGGAGGAGCGACATGAGGTGCTCGGGGTTCACTCTCCGGAGTTGGATCTCACGGGCGGCGAGGGCTCCCGCGATTAAGAAAGTGCCGGCCTCGATCCGGTCTGGAATCACGGAATGGACGGCGCCGTGCAGTTCCTTGACGCCTTCGATGGTGATGCGTCGAGTTCCCGCCCCCTCGATTTTGGCACCCATCTTGACCAGGAAATGGGCGAGATCGACCACCTCGGGTTCCGCGGCGGCTCCTTCGATGACGGTGACCCCTTGGGCGAGGGTTGCGGCCATCATGACATTGTCGGTACCGAGCACGGTGGGGCCCTGTTTTCCCTCAAGGTTGATGGTGTTTCCTCGGAGTTCATCGGCGAAGAGTCGGACATCGCCGGACTCGACGCGGCAAGCGGCGTTAAGCGCGCGGAATCCTTTCAGATGGAGATCGATGGGGCGATCTCCGATCACGCAGCCGCCGGGAAGGGAGACGGTGGCCTCGCGTTGGCGTCCGAGGAGGGGGCCCAGCAGGCACACCGAAGCGCGCATTTTGCGCACGATGTCGTAGGGGGCGACGGTGGAGATTTTGTCGGCATGAATGGTGACGGTACCGCTGGCGCGCTCCACGTGTGCTCCCAGGTGGGAGAGGATTTGGAGCATGTAGTGGATGTCACTCAAGTCCGGCACGCAGTGAATGGTGCAGGGTTCGCGGGTGAGCAGTGCCGCGGCGAGGATGGGGAGCGCGGAATTTTTGGAACCGCTAATGCGAACAGAGCCGGAGAGCGGGCGGCCGCCGTGGACTAGGATTTTATCCATGGGAAGCAAAGAGGAATCGGTTTCGGCCTTGGTAATCCATTTCGGGGCGGATATCGCGGTAGCCAGCCTCGGCGAGGGCTTCACAGAGTGGGGCCGATTGTTCGTGGCCGATTTCGAGGGCGAGAAGTCCCTGCAGTCGCGGCCTGGCTTCCAGGAGGAGCGAACGGATGAGCGCGGTTCCGTCGGGGCCGCCGTCGAGGGCGAGGATCGGATCATGCCGGACCTCTCGGGAGAGGGATGCGATTTCGTGGGAGGGGATGTAGGGAAGGTTCGCTACGAGCAGATCGAAGGGGGCTTCTCCGGGAAGCAGGAGGGATCCCTCGTGGAAATGCACGCGCTCGGCAAGTCCCAGGGTTTGCGCATTGATCCGGGCGAGCGCGAGGGCCTCGGGGGAGACATCGACGGCGTGGACCTCGGCCTGGGGCCAGTGTGCCGCGAGGCTGAGGGCGAGCACTCCGCTGCCCGTGCCCATATCGAGGGCGCGGGTTGGGGCTTCCGGAAGAAGCTCGAACAAACGGGCGGCGAGTTGCTCGGTCTCGGGGCGGGGGATGAGGGCGCGCGCGTCGGTGCGGAAGGTGTGGCCGAGGAACTCGACGGTTCCCAGCAGGTGCTGGAGGGGTTCGCCGGCGGCGCGACGGCGGACCAGCGCGCGCAGGGGGGCGAGTTCGGTTTCACCCAGCGGGCGATCGAACTGGAGGTAGAGATCCATGCGGCGCTTGCCGAGGACGTGGGCGAGCAGATGCTCGATATTCAGGCGGGGGCTTTCCACTCCCGCCTTGGCGAAGTAGTCCGTGGTCGATTTGAGCACTTCGAGGACGGACTTCATCGGGACGTGAAGGATGGGGGGCCTCCGGGGCGAGGGGTTTTCGGGAGCGTGGGGAAGAGGATTCAGGCCGTGGCGCCAAGGTTGGCTGCCTCGAGGCGGTCCTGCATGTCGGCGGACTGAAGGGCGGTGAGCATCTCTTGGATTTCCCCTTCCATGAAACGGTCAAGATTATAGAGGGTGATGCCGATGCGGTGGTCGGTGACGCGGTTTTGGGGGTAGTTGTAGGTGCGGATTTTTTCCTCGCGGCCCCCGGTGCCGACCTGGCTTTTGCGCTGGGCGGCGTATTTTTCGGCCTCGTCGCGTTGTTTTTGCTCAAGGAGCCTGGAACGAAGAATTTGGAGTGCTTTCTCCTTGTTCTTCTGCTGGGAGCGCCCGTCCTGACAGCGCACGATCATGCCGGTGGGGAGGTGCATCACCTGGACGGCGGAGTCGGTGGTATTGACACCTTGGCCCCCGGGGCCCCCTGCGCGGCAAACCTCGATGCGGAGCTCTTCGGGTTTGAGTTCAAGGTCTACTTCCTCCGCCTCGGGAAGGACGGCGACGGTGGCGGTGGACGTGTGGATGCGCCCCTGGGCCTCGGTGGCAGGGACGCGCTGGACGCGGTGTACCCCGCTTTCATAGCGGAGTTTGCGGAAGACGCCTTCGCCGGTGGCCTTGAAGATGAGTTCGCGCAGTCCTCCGAGTTCGCTGGCGCTCTGCTCTAGGATCTCGATTTTGAGGCCGGCAACCTCCGCGAAGCGGGTGTACATCCGGACGAGGTCCGCGGCAAAAAGGGCGGCCTCGTCGCCTCCTGTGCCGGCACGGACTTCGACGATGGCGTCGCGGTCTTCGTTGGGGTCCGGCGGAAGCAGGGCGAGTTGGACGTCCTTTTCGAGGGTGGCGATGCGGGCTTGGATTTCGGGAATTTCGGCCTGGGCCATTTCGGCCATTTCGGGGTCGGTGCCTGTGGCGAGCTCCTGGGAGTCAACGAG
This sequence comes from Verrucomicrobiota bacterium, assembly GCA_041159065.1. Classification (GTDB taxonomy): domain Bacteria; phylum Verrucomicrobiota; class Verrucomicrobiia; order Chthoniobacterales; family Chthoniobacteraceae; genus Chth-196. Next base: position 7,209 of record JBEBAG010000087.1, read on the forward strand.
TTCGGTGCGTGCTTTGAGGAGCGATTCCCAGAGGGTGAGGAGTTCCTTCAGGCGGGTGTGTTCGCGCAAGAGTTCCCGGGCGCGCTTGGGGTCTTCGTACAGATTCCCGTCGGCCACGAGGGCTTCGAGTTCACGAAAGCGGTCCTGTTTTTTGGCGATGAGCGGCCCGAAATCCATCATGGCAAAGGCGGGAAAGGTGGTTGGGAGAGCGAGAGTGGGAAACGCCGGGGAAGAAGCGCGGCGGAGAAAAAGAAAACGGTGAAGGCGGCCGGAAGCGCCTTCACCGTTTTTAAAGTTACCAGACCGGAACTAGAGCTTCTTGCGGCGCACGGTGGAGGTCGTCGCGTAGCGGCGGGAGAACTTCTCAATGCGCCCTGCGGTGTCGACGAACTTCTGTTCCCCGGTGAAGAAGGGATGGCACGCAGCGCAAATGCCGATCTTCAAGTCGCGGCGGGTGGAGCGGGTCTTGTAGGAGGTGCCGCATGCGCAAGTGATGGCGGTCTCTTCGTAACGGGGATGAATGTCGGATTTCATGACGGAAAATCGTGCAAATTAGCGGAAAAATGGAGGCGAGAGACTAGAAGGCCGTGGGAAGAGCGCAAACAAAAAAGCAATCGCTCAATCGCGCGGGGACCGGGCGCATCGGACGCCCGGTCATCGCTTGGCGCCGTGTTATTTGAGGGAGCCGCTGAAGCCGGCTTTGTTCAGGGCCGATGCCAGTTCTTTGGTGCTGAATTCCCCTTCGACCTGAAAGGAGGTGGCTCCCTTGGTCGCCGTGTGTCCGCTGGCGCCGCCCACGGTTTTGACCGCGTTTTCCACCGCGGTCACGCACTTGGCGCAGCAAAGGTGCACGCCCGTCACAGTGGCTGCTTTCACCTTCGCGTCCGTCACGGCGAGCGCTTCGGCGCCGGCGCCGAAGTAACCGTTGGCCACCAAGGATTGGGCGGCTTTTTTTGCGGTGGCGTCGTCTTTGGCTGTGATGGTGACTTTTCCCTTTTCGGCTGTAGCGGAGGCCCCCTCCACCTTCTTCACGGCGTCGAGAATTCCGGTTTCACATTTCTTGCAGCAGTTGTGGACTCCTTCGAGGGTGAGCGTGGATTCCGCTTGGGAGCGCAGCAAACCGAGACTGAAGAGGGAGAGGGTGGCGAGGAGGAGGGGCGTTTTCATGGAGGAATGCATGACATGCAGGAGGGATCAAAATGCGAGCCAAAACCGTGGGGATGTCCTGTGGGGCCTCGGGGCTAGCGCTTCGGGGGATTGCGCACTTCAAAACAGAAGAGAAGCTCCTGGTCCCGGAGGAAGAGTTTTCCATCGCTCACCACCGGGTGCGTCCAAATGCGGCCGTCGGGTTTGCGCTGGGCGGTTTGGGGGGTGAGTTTGAAGCGGCCATGCTCCTTCCAGCCCTCGGGGGAGGCATCAATGAGCACGACGGTTCCAGAGCTTTCCTCCAGCAAGATCAGCTTCCCGCCCGCGGCGTGGATGGCGCCTTTCCCCAGTTTCTTTTCCGCCCACCGGACCTCCCCCGTCTTCCACTCTTGGCAGGTCCAGCCCCCCTTGTCGGAATAGCCGTAAAGATGCTCGCCGATCCGAATCACGCCCCCGTGGTGGTTGACCATGTGGGTGTTGATCCAGACGTCCGAGGGTTCGTTCTGAGCGTTGATTCGTACGAGCTTGCAGCCCACGCCGTAACCGCAACTGAGGTAGACCTCGTTCTCTCCAGCGATGGGGGTGGGGATCACGGCGGTGCGGCCGTTCCACGGGGAGCGCCAAAGCAGCTTTCCAGTTTTTGCATCGACCGCCCCCAGATGCTGCATGGTCAGAGCGATGTACTGCCGGGTTCCGTGAAAAGTGGCGACGATCACCGAGCCGTACTGGGCCGGATCGGTCCATTCGGCGGACTGCCAGATTTTTTTCCCCGTCAGCTTGTCCAGGGCGAGCAAGGTTCCCTGCGGACCGCCGGGGGTACAGACGAGTTGATTGCCGTCAATCAGGAGGCTCTCCGTGAAACCCCATCCCGGGGGCCTGCCACCGAAGTCTCGCAGGGAAGCGGTCCAAAGGGTTTTGCCATCGGCTGCGTTGGCGCAGAGGAGTTGGCCTTGGGCGCTGAGGGCGTAGACGCGATCTCCGTCCACGGTGGGGGTGCTGCGCGGGCCATCGCCCCACTTGTTGGTGAAGATGGGGCCGACCGCAGTGGACCACCTGGGGGCGCCGGAGGCCGCGTCAAAGGCGAGGAGTTGCTCGGAATCGCCGAAGAGCCCCATGGTGTAGAGCGTGCCCTTCACCACGGCATAGCCCGAATAGCCGAGCCCCGCCTTTTCACTCATCCACCGCTTTTGCGGCCCGCCCGCGGGCCATTCGGAAAGAAGATCCGATTCGGGGGAAATGTCGTCGCGGTTTGGACCCCGCCAGGAGGGCCAGTC
>JBEBAG010000088.1:0-8368 GCA_041159065.1 Verrucomicrobiota bacterium
TAGCGTCCGGGGATTTCGGGGGTGAAAACGAGGAGCTGGAGGGTGCGCTGGGGTTGGGGGGAAAGGGAGTGGGAGGAGAGGCGGACTCCCTCGGAGGAATCGGGGGACTGGGCGTGGAGAAGCGAGTGGGGCGCCGGGCAAAGTGCGAGGGAGAACAAGGCGCAAAGCGCGGCTCGGGCGGAGGGGGGCCGCATGGGGGGTGTGGGGAAAGGCGGGGGCCTTAGGGGGGGGTGAGCTCGGGGTACAGGGCGAGGATCTCGGGTTCGGTGGGGATGCGGAGGCTTTCGATTTGGAGGACGCGGCGTTCCCCTGCGATGAGGGCCTCGATGCGGCGGGGGGCGGATTGTTCCATGAGGGCCTGGCCGAGGGGCGAGGTGTAGGGGACCGGGACGAGGGCCTGGTCTGCGGGGAGGTGTTGGTCTTTGGCTCCCACGAGCAGGTAGTCCTCGGTGAAGCGGCCCTGGGTGACGCGGGCGACGGTTCCCACGACGACGTGTTTGGGGACCGGGGCGCGGGTCCAATCGAGGGGATCGACCACGTGGTAGCCGGAGTCCTCGAGTTTGCGGAGTTCGCGCACCATGCGTTGCTGGAGGCGGCCTGCGAGGCGGAATTTTTCTTTGCTGGCCTTGTACTCGGCGTTTTCGCTCAGGTCGCCCCATTCCTTGGCGACCTTGGCTTCGCGTTTGGCGGTGTTTTTCTCGGACTCATGACGGTCATGCGCCTCGGCGAGGGCTTGGAGGCTCGGTCTGCTGACGATGAGGGGCGGTTGAGGCATGGGAGGAACGCCGGGGCGTGGTTATTTTTGACCGCTGGCCTCGAGGTAGCGGACGACGGCCTCGGTGCGGGAGTTGACTTGGAGTTTTTTGTAAATCCGGCGGATGTAGGTGCGGATGGTGTCGATGGTGAGGTCGAGTGCGTCGGCGATGGTTTTGTAGGGCTGGCCTTCGGCGAGCAGGCGGAGGACATCGGTTTCGCGGGAGGAGAGGTTTTCGATGCCCGGGCTGGCGGGGCTGGTTTGGGAAACGGCATCGACGGAGCGGAAGAAGGTGACCATTTGGCGGGCGATCTGGGGGGACATGGGGGCGCCGCCGGCTTTGGCCTGTTGGAGGGCCTCGCGGAGGGCCTCGGGGGTGGTGCGTTTGAGGAGGTAGCCGCAGGCCCCGGCGCGGAGGGCTTCGAAGAGGTTATCGTGATCGCCAAACATGGTGAGCATGACGATGTCGAGGGAGGGGAGGATCCGCAGGAGTTGCCGGGTGCATTCGATTCCGTTCATGCCCGGCAGGTTGATGTCCATGAGAACGATCTCGGGAGGGGCTGAGGGGAGGTGTGCGAGGGCGGCCTCTGCCGAGGGGTAGTCGGCCGAGCAGTGGTAACCGGGCATCCGGTTGAGGATGGCTTTCCAGCCGGCGCGGATGCCGGGATCGTCCTCGACGATGGCGACGGGGGTGGAGGGGACGGGCGGTGCGGTTTCTTGGGGAGCGTCAGGATTCATGGGCGGCGAGGAGGAGAGCGTGATCCTGCAGGGGCAGGGAGAAGCGGAGCGAGGTGCCCTCGCCGGGGGTGCTGGACAGGGTGCAGGACCCCCCGAGGGATTGGAGGCGCTGCCGCATGTTTTGAAGTCCGTTGGAGGAGGCGGCAATGGAGGAGGGCTCGAAGCCTTGTCCGTTGTCGGAGAGTTCGATTTGGAGCAGGGAGGGGGAGGTGGTGACGGCGAGGCGGATTTTGGAGGCGGAGGCGTGTTTGGCGGTATTATTGAGGGCCTCTTTTACGGAGAGGAGGATGTGGTGTCGGGTATCTGCCGAGAGCGGGAGGGAGGGGACGTTTTTGGGGAGGGAGAGTTCGAGATCGAGGCCGACGGTGCTGGTGAACTCGGAGGCGAATTCGCCGAGGTAACCGACGAGGCGTTCGAGGGAGTCGTTGTGGGGGTTGACGGTCCAGACGATGCCATCGAGGGTGCTGGAGACGGTACGTGCGGCGTGGGAGATTTCGGCGAATTGCCCGGCGATTTTGGGTTCCCGGGAGGTCTCCATGGCGGCGAGGTCGCCCATGAGGGCGATGCGGGTGAGGCTGGCGCCGAGTTCATCGTGCATATCGCGGGCGATGCGGATGCGTTCGCGTTCGAGCGCGGTTTCGGCTTCGAGTCGACGGATGCGGCGTTTGATGCGGGCGAGCACCGCCCAGCGGACGACTCCGGTGATGAGCAGGAGGGCGGCGATGGCGGCCAGGATTTGAAAGGGGGAGTTCTGATACCAGGCGGGGGCGATGAGGAACTCAATGGGGCTCGGGTCTGGGATCCAGGTTCGTTGGTCGTCGCCGGAAACTTGGACCTGAAAGCGGTAGCGGCCCGGTTCGAGGCGCAGGAAGCTGGCGACCCGGTGGTTGCCCGAGAAGAACCATGCAGACGACTGAAGTCCCGCGAGGCGGTAGCGGAACTGGAGCCGCTCGGGGAACGAGGTTTCCGGAGAGGTGAAATGGATTTCGATCGGGCCGGGGTCTGGGTTGAGGCGGATTTCCCGCAGTGGTTTGGGAAGCGGGGATTTGTCGACGCGGATTTCCTCGACGAAGGGGGGGCGTGTTTTCTCGGACAGGCGGATGCGTTCGGGGTGGACTTCGAGGGCGCCCTGCTGGGTGGCAAACCAGAGGGTGCCCTGGGGGGTTTCCAGCGCGTTGGTAGATTGGCGGACGGCGAAATCGATGGGGGGGATGCCCTCGGAGCGGGTGCATTCGCGGAGTTCGGGCAGGACATGCTGTCCGTCCATCAGGGCGTCCAGATTCGACAGGGGCATCCGGAAGAGGCGGTTGGCGGAGGCGATCCAAACCGTTTGGGTCGAGTCAATGAGCAGGGCGCGGAGGTCTTCACTATCGAGGATTTCCGGAGGAAGCATGGCGGTGACGCGGTCTCGGACGCGGTAGAGAGCGCCGCTCGAAGTGCCGACCCAGAGGGTGTTGTCCTCACCCGGGGTAATGAAGCGGATGGCATGGGGTGCGTCGGATGGGGGGAGGGCGAGGGAGCCGGTTTGTCCGGAGGGTTCGTGGTAGAAGAGGTTTCCATGGATGTCGCCCAGCCAGACGCGTCCCTCTGCGTCCTCGGCCAGGGGGGAGGGCTGGAGTGAGGGGGCTTGGAAGGTGAGTTCGGTCTGGGCCCCCTCCTGGCTGCAACGCACGACGCTCTTGCCGGTGGAAACCCACGCAGAACCCGTGCTGTCGCAAAAGAGGGAGGTGAGGGCGGTGCCCGGCGAGAGATCGAAGGTTTGCTGGATGCCGTTGTTCCAGTGCACCAGACGGCCCTGTTGGGTGGCGATCCAAACCCCTCCGTTGGGAGCGTTGGCGATGGCGCTGGTGCTGATTCCCGAGAGGCCGGGAATGGGAGCGAAGGATTGATGGGAGGCGTCGAGGGATCGGGTGGGGCGCGCTCTGGAGACGCCCATCCAGAGCTGATGCTGGGAATCCAAGGCGAGGCTGGTAATGGGTTCCGTGTTCAACGCGAACAGGTTTTTCCAGAGGACGATGCGGTTGGCCCGGACCCGGTTCAGGCCGCTGGGCGTGCCAATCCAGAGGCTTCCGTGCTCATCCTGGAAAAGGGCGGTGATGTACCGGTGGGAAGTGGGAACTGCGATGAGCTGGCCGTTGCGAAGCTGAAAGAGTCCGTCAGAGCGCGTGCCGATCCAGAGGGTTCCCCCTCGGTCTTCCAGCATGTTGGAGACCTGGTTTGGAAGGGGAAGGGTCTCTCCCGGTCGAGGAGCGTGAAGAACGCCCAGGTCCGCGATCAGTTCGGGCTCGGTCTCGGGGGTGTAGCGGTATAGTTTGCCGTGGCGCGCCACCCACATTCCGCCGGACTGGGCCGGTGCGATCCGCAGGCCTTCGTTGCCCTCCGCCGGTCCGACTCGGGAATACCGCCCGTTGATGAAGATGCCGCACTCGGAGTTGCTTTCAACCCAGACCTGACCGGTCACGTCCGAGACGACCCGGGTGTACTGGCTGGCGGGCAGGCCGGAGTTGGCGTCGAACCGCTCGAGGCGCCCGAAAAACCAGCGGAAAGCCAGTCCCGAGACCTTGGGCTGGGCGGGATCCCCGGGGGCGGGACTCATCCCGCGTCCAAACCACAGCGCGCCGGATTCATCTTGGGCAAAGGAGCGGGTCCACCGGTTGGGGGTGGCGGAGTGGTTGACTGGGACGACGACTTCGAAGGCCGCGTTGCGCCACCGGGCGACGCCCCCTTTCTCGAGCCCGATCCAGAGGGAGCCGTCGCGTGCGGTGAAGACCTTGGCGACCTGGTTGGATTCGAGTCCCGGGGTGTCATTCGGGGAAAAGGTCGTAATCTGGTGGCCATCAAATCGGGCGAGGCCGGTGGAGGTGGCCATCCAGAGGTATCCCTCGGGGGTTTGCGTGATGGAGTAGATTTTGGTGTTCGGCAACCACTCGTCGGTTTGGAGCAGGGGTCTGAGGTCGCCGCGAGCCTGGGGAGCCTTGGTGGGCGTGAACGCGTGGCTTTCTCGGGCGAGCAGGAGGGTGAGCCCGGCAAGGGCCGCAGCCAGAATGCGGAGCATCCGATGCGCCCGGCAGATCAGACGGAAGAAGACCATGGGGGCGTGAGTTTACGCCCGCGCCGCGGGGGTCGGACAAGCTGCAAGACGGTGCCGCCGGCTGAGGCTTCAGGCCGGGACGGTCGGGGAGAGGAGGCCAGCGGCCGGCGCGTCGAGGAAAACGTGCACCCTGGGCCGCAGGCGCAGGGCGCTGGCCGGACATTGCGGGGTGATGGGGCCCTGCAGGGCGGCTTGAACGGCCGGCGCCTTGCGCGGACCCGGCACCACGACACTCAGGTGGGCGGCCCTCAGGAAAACGGGGAGGGTGAGGGTGAGAGCCTGCGTGGGAACCTCCGCAAGGGAGAGGAAGCAGCCGTCGTGGACCTGTTGCTGCCGGCAGGCGAGGTCGAGCTCCACGAGTTTGACGTCGGCCGGGTCCTCAAAGTCCGCGATTGGGGGATCGTTGAAGGCGAGGTGTCCGTTTTCGCCGATGCCCAGACAGACAAGATCGATGGGTGCCTCCCGGAGGAGTTTGGTGTAGCGCAGGCATTCTGCGGCGCCATCCCCGGCCTCGCCCCGGAGAGGGGCGAAGGCTTCAGGCTGCACGCGGGAAAGCAGGTGCGCGTGCAGGTAGTGGCGGAAGCTGGCGGGGTGCTCTGCCGAAAGGCCCGCGTATTCATCCATGTGAAAGGCCTGAATCCGGGACCAGTCCAAGGCGGGCCGTTCTGGAGAGAGAAGGGCCTCCAGGAATTCGTTCTGAGAGGGGGCGCATGCAAAGACAACGCGGGCTCGTTTTTGCGCTGCGAGGATGCCCCGGAGGAGCGCGTGGACATGGTCTGCCGCCGCTTGTCCCATGGATGGACGGTCTGGGAGAATCGAGACAGCGGGGGGGTGGGTGGAGGGAAATGCGGAGGGGAGGGGGCTCATGACGGGGTCCGGGTTGGGAGGGGTGGGTCAGAGGGGGAGGCCGAGCGCTTGTGCGGGGAGGCTCGAGGCCATCGCCCGGGCCTCCTCCAAGGGGATGCCAAGCCATGCGGCGGCCTGGTGGACTCCCCAATCGAGGCGCAACGCGCTGCCGGCAAACTGGGGAGCGTTCGGCATGCGGACGACGAGGTCGGCGCCGACCTCCATGGAGAGGGGGCCGAGCGCGTAGCGGCCCGGGGGGGCTCCCGCGGCAGCCATCGCGTCGGTGGTGAGCAGGACTTTGCCCGGAGGTTTGGCGCGGAAGAGCGAGCGGAGCACGGGAGGGGGGAGATGGATGCCGTCGGGGATGAAACAGGCAATGAGTTCGTCGCGGCAGAGCAGGCGTTGGATGATGTTTTCGTGCCGGTGGAGGAAGGCGGGGCAGCCGTTGCCCAGGTGGGTGCAGAGGGTTGCGCCGGCCCGGATGGCCTCGTCGATTTGCGACGCGGAGGCGTCCGTGTGTCCGAGCGAGATCCGGACTCCGGAGTGCGTGGCGCGCTGGATGAAGTCGGCAGATCCCGGGCGCTCGGGGGCGAGGGTGACGAGCCGGATGGCGCCGCCGGCGGCTTCTTGGAGGGAGGAAAAGGCGTGCCAGTCCGGGTCGCGCATGAGGGCGGGCGGATGAGCCCCGCAGAAGCCGGGTTCCGCGCTGAGGAAGGGCCCCTCCAGGTGGTACCCTGCCAGCGTGGAGGCGAGCAGCGGATCCTCGGAGCGGAGGGTCTCGAATGCGTGGAGTTTTCTCCGGAGCGCCTCTAGGGAGTCCGTGATGAAGGTGACCAGAATGCGGGTGGTGCCGCAGGCGTGCAGTCTTTCGCAGGCGGTGCGCAGGGCGGCGAGGGAGGGGGGGGTCTGGAAGTCGACGCCGGCGAAGCCGTTGACCTGAACGTCGAAGAGGCCCGGGGGGGCGGGCGGGGGGATCATCGCGCGGGGTGGGGAGGGGCTGGGGGCGCGGGGTTCGCGAGGGATTCGAGCAGCGCTTCGGTGCGCCGGGCGTATTCCAAATAGGAGGCCATCCGGTCCTCGGGGCTGGCCGTTTTCGCGTCCGAGCCCAGATGGATAATGCTGGCGATGTGCGGTTCGATGGAGGCGCCGGCTTGGTATCCGGAGGCGAGAAGATCGGCGAGGATGCGGGCGACCTGGGCATCGCCCTCGGCGACCATGGTGAACTGGTTGCTGGCGGCGTTGCCCGGGGCGCGTTTGCAGTCCTTGATATGGACGTAGCGGATGAGCGGTTTCACGCGGGTGTAGTACTCCCAGGGGTCCAGTCCGTGGGCGACGGTGTTTCCGATGTCGAAGAGGACGCCGACGTTGGGACGGTTGACGCGTTCCAAGAACTCGACGGTGTGCTCGGGGGAAAGCCCACCCCACCCTTCGCAGTTTTCGTGGAGAAGGAGGATGTCGGAGTCCGCTGCGAGCGCGGCCATGTGCTGATAACGGCGCACGGCCTCATCGCGCCAGAATGTCAGGGGAGCATCGTTGCGGACCCAGCTCATGGTGCGTACGAAGCGGGCGCCGGAGCGTTTCATGCGGCGCAGGAGTAGCCGCAGGTCGTGGAGATCGGTTTCGAAGTCGCCTTGGATGGGACGGCTCCAATTGCCGATGGCGGAGGCGAAGGCGTTGACTTGGAGACCCTGTTCCTCGAGGGCCTGCATGGCGCGCTCGAAGGCGTCGTCGGAGAGCGCGGGGGTGGAGGCTTGGAGTCCGTCGATCAGGCGCAGTTCGATCCGGGCCCAACGGAGGGCGCGGTGGGCCTGGATTTGGCCGTGGATCGAATCGGCGGCCTCATCGGCGAGGCCGGAGAGGGGAAAGCAGGGGGACGGCATGCGCAACCCTTGTATACTGTATACAAGGGTTGTCGAGCCCGAAACTCACCGCGCCGCGGCGGCCTCCCGTTCCAAAAGCTCCGCATGAAGCCGCGCCACTTCCCACATATACCCCGGTCCCCCCCTCCCCGAACTCTCCCGCTCGTACAACGCCACCGCCGAGCGTACGTGCCGGGCCCCCTCCTCTCGCTTCCCCGTCAGCGCCTCGTAAACCCCCACATAGTAGCGCGCAAAAAACTGAACCGGCTTGTGGTCCCGCCACGCTTCCCGCCCCACATGCTCCAGCACCGATTCGGCGCTCCGAGTCCCTGCAAACAGCTCGTAAAGGGCCGGAAAGGGCTCCCGGTCAAACTCCCGGTACTCCAGCATCGCCGCCCTGGCTGCAGCGATCCCCTCGCCCCGGGCCTTGGATAAGAACTGCCAAATCCCATTCTCCCGGTCCCGTCCATCGTAGGCGTGGTACTTCTCAAACTGCCGGGCCGCTTTCGCAAAGTCCCCTTGGAAATAGTACGCGATGCCGAGGCGCCAATGCGGGGCGTCCTGGGTCGGATCGAGCGCGATCATGCGCTCGAAATCCGCGATGGCCTGTGCAAAACGTCCGAGGAAAAGCCGGAGGTCGCCTCGCCGAGAGAGGAGGGCGGGGGTGTTGGGCGATGCCTCCAGCCGGGCGGACGCCTCAGCCTCGGCTGCGGCGAAGGCGGCGGGGGCCGACGGGGAGGCGGGGGGCTCGGCGTGCGTCAGGGAAGCCGGAAACAGAAGCCCGAGGCTGCCAAGGAGCCGGGCCAGGCGTAGGGAAAAGAAAGGGGGGCGCATCCACTCAGCGTGGCGGGGAGGGAGGCCGACGCAAGACGGATCACAGGGTCCGGGTGAATCCCGTTTCCAATCGCCGCGGAAGGCGCTAAGAGGGCCGCTATGAAAGTCCTGTTCTCCTCTTTCTTAATTGGGATGATGGCGCTGGCGAGCGCTTCGGCGGCTCCCGCAGTTTCCCCGGGAAAAGGCGAGGGGGGAGTCGAAAAGCTGACCTTCGGCGGGGGCTGCTTTTGGTGTTTGGAGGCCGTG
>JBEBAG010000089.1:0-3421 GCA_041159065.1 Verrucomicrobiota bacterium
CATGTTGTTTGGGCAAGTTGACGGTCGACGCATGTGCGGAGACGGCTGCGCAAGCGCAGCACAGTCATTTTGAGCGCGCTCTCGCTGCGACTCATCGCTCTGGCCAGCGCCCGGAGGCTCTGCCCGGCGATGTAAAACTCGTGGAGCAGGCTCCGTTGATCCTGGCCGAGTTTCTCCAGGCACGCCCCAAGCGCCTCCCGGCGGACCTCGAATTGCTCGGCCGCCTGTTCAGTCTCCTCGGCCATCGCCAGCACCACCTCCTCATCGAAAACGAGTCGGTCCCGAGCCTGATCGCGGAAATGGGCGAGCACGGTAAACCGGGCCACCGCAAAGGCCCAGGGAAGGAAATTGGTTTTCGGATCCCACTCCGCGGACTTCTCCCATAGCCGCACCACCACGGATTGCAGGACCTCGCGCACCTCCCCGCGCCGCCCTAGGTTTGCATAGCAGAAAGCCTCCAGCGCCGGCTGGTGCCGGGCCAGGGCCTCAATGAACGGGATATCCTCAGCAGAATGCGCCATGCTTTGGGGGATATTCCCAAACCGCAGACCACGGTCACAAAAAGTTTCACCGGATCCGCTCTGCCAGGCAGTCCAACGCCCAATCACGTCGGACTACGCAATGGCGAGGCTCCGGCTTTGGCGCTCTTCACCGTTGTTAGCCCGCAACTGGAACGGGAACGGAAGGCGCTCGGCCTAGCCGTAGCTCAAGCTTACTCCACCCCACTTTTCGCGCTGGACCCTCCAGGCTCTCGTCCGTGCAGGGTGTCACACCCAGGTGTTGAGTGACCCTGCGCGTGTTTCCGTCGCCGCAACGTTGATCCCGGCAAGCCCACTGCCCAGCATCGTTGAGAAAGCCCTATGAACCGAGCCGCGGAATCTTCCTCCCCACCGAGGGCCGAGCAGCGCCCCCACAAATACGAGCATCACGGGGTGCGGCTGGAAGACCCCTACGCCTGGCTGCGAGACAAGGATTATCCAAAGGTCGATGACCCGGATGTGCTCGCGTATCTGAAGGCGGAGAACGCCTATTTCGACGCCAGGAAAACTCCCCGCCAGCAACTGATCGACACGCTGTTCGAGGAGATGAAGGGCCGCCAGAAGGAGGATGAGCGCTCCGTCCCAGTCAAGGACGGCGAATACCTCTACTGGTGGGCTTTCCAGCCCGGCGCGCAGTATCGTCAATGGTATCGCAAACCCGCCGCGGGCGGTGCAGACCAGTTGATCTTCGACGAGGTCAAGGAGGCCGCGGGAAAAGAATATTTCTGCCGGGGCGCGATGGAGGTCAGTCCGGACGGCCACCTCGCGGCCGTGCTGATTGACGACAATGGCTCCGAACGCTTCAAGCTCAAGGTGCGCGACCTCAACACCGGAAAAGAGTTAGAGACCGTTACCGAATCCGGCATTGGCTCGCCCGTCTGGACCAGCGACAGTCAGGGGCTGGTCTTCACCGAGGTTAACGAGCATTGGCGCAGCTATCGCGCGCGCTATCATCGGGTCGGCGCACCGCTTTCCGAGATCCGGACAATCTACGAGGAGAAGGACGACAAGGGTTTTTCCGTCGGCTTGAGCAAGAGCCAGGATCGCAGCCTCATCTTCGTCGCGAGCGGGGACAACACCACGAGCGAGGTGCGCTTCGTTGCCGCGTCCGATCCGATGAAGCCACTCACGCTGATCGCCAAGCGTAAGAAGGATCACCAGTATGAAGCGGATGCCGCCCACGGTAAGCTTTGGATCCTCACCAACGACAACCACATCAACTTCCGCATCGTATCAGCCGACCCCGAGAGCCCGAGCCAGTGGACGGAGGTGATCCCGGGCTCCGACCGAACCTATCTCCGCGGCCTCACCAGCTTTCGCGATCATCTGGCGTTGACCACCCGGGTCGACGGCCTGGACCAGCTCCTACTCCGCGACTATGGCACCGGGAACGAGGAGCGCATCCCTTTCACCGAAGCGAGCTACTCTGCCGGCTTCGGAGACAATCCTGAATACGCCCCGGCCGCTTATCGCCTCAGCTATAGTTCGATGGTCACGCCGGGCACGGTCTACGACTACGAACCGTTCGCTCAAAAGCTCACTCCCCTCAAGGTGCAGGAGATTCCGTCCGGCTACGACGCCTCGCAGTACGCGACCGAGCGCCTGATGCTGCCCACCCGGGACGGCAAGCGTGTCCCGGTATCGATCGTCTACAAGAAATCATTCCTCAAGGACGGCAGCCAACCGCTCTTCCTCTACGCCTATGGCGCCTATGGCTACGCCATCCCGCCCAGCTTCTCGGCCTCGCGCCTCAGCCTTCTTGACCGTGGCTATGCCTACGCCATCGCTCACATCCGCGGAGGCGACGACCTGGGCTACCAGTGGTTTCTAGACGGAAAGCTCACCAAGCGGACCAACACCTTCAACGACTTCGTCGATGCCGCTCGGGAACTGGTTGCGCGGAAGTTCACCTCAGCCGGCAAGATTGCCGCGCAGGGTGGCTCGGCCGGCGGCGAGCTGATGGGCGCGGTGGTGAACTCCAATCCCGAGTTGTTCGGTGCCGTCGTCGCCGACGTCCCCTTCGTGGACGTGCTGAACACCATGCTCGACGAGACCCTGCCGCTCACCCCCGGCGAGTGGCCGGAATGGGGCAACCCGATCACCGACCGTGCCGCTTTCGATTACATCCGCAGCTATTCGCCCTACGACCAGGTCAAGGCGCAAGCCTACCCACCGCTGCTGATCACCGGCGGCCTGAACGATCCGCGCGTCACCTATTGGGAGCCGGCCAAATGGGCGGCCAAGCTCCGCGAAACCAAGACCGACGACAACACGCTGCTTCTGAAGATCAACATGGGCGCGGGCCACGGCGGCAAGTCGGGCCGGTGGGACAGCCTGAAGGAACAGGCGGAGGCTTATGCCTTTGTACTCACGGAGAATGGCGGCGCGGAACAAGCCCCCCCCTCTTCTTCACGAGAATGAATTCCCTCTTTGCGCACCGTGGGGCGCGCGCCATTCCGGATGCCCCCATGTTCACGACTTCTCGGGGTGTTACGAAGACAGCGAATGCCAGTTCGTTTGATTTGAGCTCCCGGTGCGGGCCAGGCAGGCCTGAATCACTCGCATTTGAAATGCCCCAGTGCCTGGACGAGTTCCCTTAAGGTAAAATTTCTCTCTCCCGCACGCTTTCCGATCTCGGTCGCGAGGTCTTCGCTCGAATTTTTCACCTCCGGGCAAAACATCTGCGAGGCCTCACCAGCAAACCGCTGCGCTTCCTTGTTTTAAATCGAGAACGCAAAACCCATCCGCTGGTCACAAGGCTACGCGAGCCATGGTCCGAGGGGAGGATCCTCTCGGGGGCGCCCTGCAGAGCCCCCAAAACCGCCCAGCCATCATCCCCCGTCACCCAGGATCCCCCCCGAAAACGCCCCCCTCCCACGGAA
>JBEBAG010000090.1:0-4715 GCA_041159065.1 Verrucomicrobiota bacterium
TGGTGGTCACCGACGCGCAGGGCGTGATCATCGGTTGCAACAGCCATACGAGCAAAGGGGATCCGGTGGACACGCAGAAAGTCCTTCAGAAGAGGGTGCATACGGAGGATTGGTTTGTGCACTGTTCCAAGGCCTCTCCGCAGTCGGGCGAGGTGTATCTCGGGGAGCTCACCGAGGACCCCTTGGTGGCTGCCGCCACGAAGACCCGAGGGTTGAGTCTGAATTTTGCCACCCCGATTTTTGACGAGTCGGGCAACCTCTTCCGTGTGTGGTCGAGTCGCATTTCGTGGCCTTTGGTGATCGATCCGGTTGTGGACGATATCAAGAAACTGGGGCGCAACCAGGGGCGCACTTGGCAGGTGAATGTGATCTCGAAGGAGGGGATTGCGCTTGAGGATCCTGATCCGAGCGCGCTCCTGGCTTTCAACCTGGGCCAGACCAATCTGAAGGCTGCCAAGGAACTGATTGCCGGACGCAATGGCTGGAACATGGAACCGAATACCCGCTCCCATTTGCCGCAACTCAACGGGTATGCGGTGACAAAGGGACATGATCGGTTTCCCGGGTTCGGTTGGGGGGTGATGGTGCGCCAGTACGCTGCGGAGGCAGCGCAGGAGGCCAACGCGCTGCGCAGTTTCACGCTCTGGGTGGGGTGTGTTGCCGGGATTCTCATCAGCGGCCTGGCGTGGTGGGTGGGGCGGAGCATCGCCCGTCCGATGCAAACGGCCGTGGAGACCCTCGAGAAGGTGGCCGAAGGCGATTTGACCCAACGTCTCCGGGTGCGTTCCCATGACGAGGTGGGCCGCCTTTCCAGAGCCCTTAATCGGGTAGTGGAAAGTTTCTCGCGGGCGATTCGCGGGATCGATCACCGCGCCGTGATCCTGGCGAAGGCGGCCTCGGATCTCTCCCACGTCAGTCGCCAACTCAGTGATGATGCCGATCAAACCTCCAGCCAGGCCAACACCGCTTCGGATGCCGGTGGCAAGGTGAGTTTGAGCGTTCAAAACGTGGCCGGGGCCACCGAGCAGATGGCAGCCTGCTTGCGGGAAATTTCCAAAAACTCCGGCGATGCGGCCTCGGTCTCTGTGGATGCTGCCCGCGAGGCGGATAAAACCACCGCGACGATGTTCAAGCTCCAGAAGAGCACGGAAAAAATCGGGGAAGTGATCAGCCTGATCAACAACGTGGCCCAGCAAACCAACCTGCTCGCGCTCAACGCGTCGATCGAGGCGGCGCGCGCGGGCGAGGCCGGCCAGGGGTTTGTCGTCGTGGCAAACGAGGTCAAAGAGCTTGCCAAACAAACCTCTCAGGCGACCGACGAGATCGTTGAGATGATCCAGACCATTCAGACCGATAGCGAATCTGCCCGGTACGACATCGGGCGTATCGCGGACGTGATTCATCAGATCCGAGATTTTCAGAACTCGATTGCGTCGGCTGTGGAGGAGGAAAGCGCCACGACGGACGAGGTGAGTAAAAACATCGCAGGCACCGCCCATGCTGCGGCGGAAATCGCTCGGAACGTCACGGGTCTGGCGCAGAATGCGACCCGGACCAAGTCCCGGGCCGCGGACGTGGAAGATGCTTCGGCGGAGTTGGCGCGGCTCAGTTCCGAACTGCGCAATCTGGTGAGGCAGTTCCAATACGAGTAGCGGGGAGCCGCACCATGGGTTTCAGTGATGCGGGGCGCAAAGCGGGCGGACGTGGAGGGTTCCGGAGGCGCGTTGGGGTTGGGCTATTCTGGATGCTGGCGTGGGGCGTGATGCAGGCTTTCGGCCATGTGAGCGACACCAGTCTGCTGCGCGTGGAATTGGGAGCAAACGGAGTCACGGTGAGCCTGAATGCGGATTTGCTCGTGCTGCAGCGGGTGCTTCAGGTGGACGCGGATGGCGACCAGCGCATCACTCGTCAGGAATGGGAGCGGGCTGCTCCGCGTGCGGAACAGTGGGCCAGGGCTGGGGTAGCGCTTTGCCTCTCGGGGCAGAATGCGGAGTGGGGCCCCCGTTTTTTGGGGCGCTGGGAAACGGAAGCGCTCGAGGTGCCCGCGGCGGACTGGCAGTCGGTGCACGTGACCCTGCGCTTAGAGGGGCCGGAGGCCTGGCAGGGGAGGCGGGTGTCCCTTTCCGCGCGATCGCTCCTCGAGCTCTTAGGGGACGGGCATCGCTTGATCGTCTCTGTGGTGTGTGGGGAGGACTTCCAGCAGGCGGTGTTGACCCGGGAGTTTCCGGGTCTCGAGTATGATCCTCCGGCGCAGGCGGGCGCGGATTCGGCCTCGGGCGGGGTGCGTTGGGAGATGGTCCGACTCGGCGTGGAACACATCCTTGGGGGGGGAGATCACCTTCTGTTTCTGTGCGCGCTGCTGGTGATGGTGCCGGGGTGGCGTGGGATGCTGGTCTTGGTGAGTGCTTTTACCGTCGCCCACACTCTGACGCTGTCGCTTTGCGCGCTCGAGTGGGTTCGCTTCCCGGAGCGCTGGGTGGAGATTGCGGTTGCGGTGAGCATTGGATGGGTGGCGGCGGGAAATTTTTGGAGGAGCGGAGGGGAACGTTGGCAGTCGGCTTTCGGCTTTGGGTTGCTGCACGGGGCGGGTTTTGCATCGGGGCTGCGACAGATGGGGCTTCCGCAGGAGGGGTTTCTGGGCAGCCTGCTGTGTTTTAACCTCGGAGTGGAACTGGGGCAGTTGGGGGTGATGGCGCCGGTGCTGCCGCTGTTGCTTTGGCTTCGGCGTTCGCGTTGGTCCTCCGGCTACCGGTGGCTTGGCTATGGGATTTCGGGAGGGGCGATCATGCTGGCTTTGGTGTGGGTTGTGGATCGAATGCTCCGCTAGGGCAGGGGGCTCTGGGGGGCGCCGGTCTCTTTTTCGTACCCCCTCCCGAGCCCCGGCTTTCGTAGGAAGGGGCATATGAAGCTCAATACGATGCGGGATTTGCTGGTGGAGGAGATGCGGGACCTTTTGAGCGCGGAGCGGCATCGTGCCAAGGCGTTCCCTGAGATGGCGCGGAAGGCGGTGCATTTGCCTCTGCGTCAGGTGTTGGAGGAGTTCGCCTCCAAGTTTTTGGAGCGGGAGGAAAGGCTGCTGAAGGCCATGGCGCGAGCGGGGGCTGCCCCGGAACCGGGGCGAAGCCATGGAATGGTCGGGATCGTGTCGGGATGGATGGAGATGGCGGAGTGTGGAGCGCAGCCCGACGTGCTGGACGCGGCGGTCATCTCGTGCGCGCAGCACATGGGCCACTACTTGATCGCGGGCTACGGATGCGCCCGGGCGTTTGCCGAGATCTTGGAGGAGGAGACGGTGGGCCATTCCCTCGCGCAAAGTCTCGACGAGGAGGAGGCTTGGGATCGCCGCTTGAGCCGGGTGGCGGAAAGTCTGGTGAATGCAGACGCGGAACTGCACTCGCGCTAGGATCCCGTCGGGCGCCGCGCGCTTAGGATGGCGGAAGAGCAGCTTAGTGCAATTGGATTGCAAAAGAGGGGCGTCTCCATTAAAGGGACGCACATGGGGACGCTCTCATCCACGCTGCATCCAACGCCATCGACTCGCCTTAAGGGGCGGTCCATCCGGGTTCTGGGGGGTCTTGGGGGTCTTGGGGCCGTGGGGTGGATGCGGCTTCTGCTGCTTTGGCTCGCTGGGCTGGTTTGGGGGGGTGTTTTCTTGGGGGGGGCGGACTGCGGGTGGGCTGCGGAGGGGCTGCGGGTTTCGACGTTCTCGACGGTGCTGACCGAGGTGGCGCAGAGGGTGGGCGGGGCTGGTGTGGAGGTGACGGGGCATGTTCCGGTGGGGGTGGACCCGCACGAGTTCGAGCCCAAGCCCTCGGCGCTGAAGGTGGTTGCGGCGGCGGATCTCGTGCTTCTCTCGGCCAAACACATGGAGGGGTATGTGAGCAAACTGAAGCAGGCGGCGGGTGGGCGTGCGCGGTTTGTGGAGGTGGGGGCGAAGCTGCCCTCGCTCCGGAGGGGGCCGTCCGAGGAGGAGCACATGGAGGACCCTCACTGGTGGCATAGCATTGAGAACATGCAGCGCGCGGTACGCGTCGTTTGCGAGGAGTTTAGCCGGGCGCGGCCTGCGGACTCGGAGCGCTTTGAGGCGCAGGCTCGCGTGTACGGGAAGGAGCTCGAGGAGCTGCGCCAATGGGCGCGGGGTCGGATTGCGGAGATTCCCCGGGATCGACGCAAGCTGGTCACTTCCCACGGGGCCTTCGGGTACTTTGCGCGAGAGTTCGGTTTCAAGGTGTACTCCGTGGAGGGGTTGACGCTTTCAGACCAGCCCTCCTCCCGTGCGGTGGCCGAGTTGCTTGAGACGATCCGGCGCGAGAGGGTGCGCACCGTGTTTGCGCAGGACACCGCCAATCCAAAGGTGCTCCGGCAGATGACGGCGGAGACGGGGGCCGTGCTGGGGCCTCGTCTCTGGGCGGATGGATTGGGACCGGGGGTGGCGGGAACCTATGCGGGCATGTTTCGGGAGAATGTGAATGCGATCGTGGAGGGGTTGAAATAATGCGGGGATCCCCGTTGGTGCGTGCGCTTCTGACGCTGGTGGTGGTTTTGGCTTTGGGCTGGCCCTTGGGCCGTCTTACGGGTGGGGGTGGGGCGGAGCGGGAGGAGGCGAGGGCTGCGCTTGGAGCCTCGGGTTTGGAGGCGGGGGTGGAGGGCGGTTCGGGGGCGAGCATGCCTCGGGGGGCGGCGTCTTTGGTCGGCGAGGCTAGGAACGCGAGTGG
>JBEBAG010000091.1:0-18578 GCA_041159065.1 Verrucomicrobiota bacterium
GACGGTGTGCGTGAGCGATTGGAGCCGGCGTGCGCTGGCGCCTGGGGCGTTGGCCGGGAGGTAGACCATGGAAGAAACGAGTCCGCCGGGGCTGGTGAGGGAATCGGGCCGGTTCAACGCGCTCGAGTATCCGAAGGTGAAGGTGCCCAGTCCATTGGTGATTTTGGCGAGGCGTCCGAGGGAATCCGGAGTGAGGGTTTCGCTGCGCAGAATGGTCGTGGCCGCGTCGGCCAGGAGGCGCTCGGTGACGGGCCGGTTTTGCCAATCGTAGATCCACTGGAGGCGATCATTGAGGAGCGGACCGTCGAGGGTTTCCAAGGCGCCAGCGCCCGGCTGCCCCGAAGTGAGGGGACGGTACGTGTACCGGGAGGTGCCGAGGGAATCGGTGGAAGAGAGAAGCCGTCCGAGGTTGAGGGGTTCGTAGCTGTAGGTGACATCGGACACGCCGGTCTCGGGGGTATTGTTGGAGTAATCCTCGATGCTGCGGCGGCCATCGACGAAGTAGCGGTAGGCGACGGTGGGGCGTCCTGCGGATTGGTCGTTGGGTTGGGTGACGCTGGCGAGGAGGCCGCTGCGGGGATGATAGGCGAAGGAGGTTTTGGTGAGGCCGTCGGGCAGGATTTTTTCGGTAACGCGTCCTTCGATATCGCGTTTCCACTCGGTGACCCTGCCCGCGGGATCGGTGAGTTTGCTGAGGCTGCCGCAACTGCACCACGCGTAGCCGGTGCTTTTCCCATCGGGCCCGAAGTCGGCGATTTTTTGGCGGATGGTGTTGTAGAAGCTCCGGGAGAGAACGCAAACCTCTGGGGCGAGCTTTTTGACATTGCAAGCGCGGCGGCGGATGCGTTTCCCGGGTCGGATGAAATCCATCGCTCAACCCTTTTTCCAGAGTAATTCGGCCCCAAACGCACTTCACGGCGGTGACCATGAACGGATCGGTTTCCCAACGATGTGCCGACGCGTCCGCGCGGTGCCGGCGCCATTCGTTCTGGGCGGAGGCGCCCCGCCATTTTGGGGGGGGAGCGGTCGCCCCTCGGATTTCCGCCTTGGAAAAGCCCCCCCTGCGAACAGAATTTCCGCTCCCATGAAATCCTCCCTCCCTCTCGCTTCGGTGTTCCTGGCGACCGCCTCTGTGGTGTCCGCGCAGGAAGGTCCCGCCCCCGTCCAACCCGGAGGCAAGCTCCCCAACCCGGTTTCCATCCAATTGGTGAAGGTCGCCGACGGCTTGGTGGATCCGATCCACGTGACCTCCCCCAAGGATGGTTCAGGCCGACTTTTTGTCTGTGAACGCAATGGCGTGGTGCGGGTTGTCAAAGATGGAAAAGTGCTTCCCAAGCCCTTCTTGGACATCAAAGACAAAACGCTGAGTTCCTTCTTGGAGGAGGGCCTCTTTGCGATCGAGTTCCATCCGAAGTTCAAAGAGAACGGTCTCTTCTACGTCAGCTACTCCGACCTCTGGTTCAATGGCGCCACGATGCTCGTAGAGTACAAGGTTTCCGCCAAAAACCCTGACCGAGCCGATCCCGAAAGCGCGCGGGTGATCATGCAAATCGATTTCCCCTACTGCAACCATCACGGGGGCAAGATGGCGTTCGGACCCGATGGATACCTCTACATCGGCGTGGGCGATGGGGGCTGGGAGGGCGATGTCATCAGCGCCGGACAGGACCTCCACACCTGGCTGGGCAAGATGCTGCGCATCGACGTCAACACCTCCACTCCGGACCGTGCCTACGGAATTCCGAAGGACAACCCGTTCATTACGCCGCTGCAGCAGATGACCCTGTTTGGCGTTTCTGAATTGCAGTTCTCCAAACTGCATCCCAAGGCGAAACCCGAGATCTGGGCGTACGGAATCCGCAATCCTTGGACCTTCTCCTTTGATCGCCAAACCGGAGACCTCTTCATCGCGGACGTGGGGCAGAACCACTGGGAAGAGGTCAACTTCCAACCCGCAAACAGCAAGGGTGGGGAGAATTACGGATGGAAATTCATGGGCGGCAGCCATCCTTTCCCGATTGAGCTCGAAAAACAGGGCGCCCCGCGCGTCGGCATTCTCCCGATCGCGGAATACAGCCACGTGGATCAGGGCATCTGCGTGACCGGCATCGGCGTCTACCGCGGGAAGACCTACCCTTCCCTGAACGGCACCTATTTCGTATCCGACTGGGGTTCGGGCAAGGTTTGGGGAATGCAGCGCGACACGGCGGGCAAGTGGCACATGCAGGAACTCTTGGACTTGGACACCCCCTTGCGTCCCACCTCCGGTGGGGAAGACGAGGAAGGGAACCTCTACGTCACCCACGCGACCGCGAACTACGGCGGTCCGGTGGATCCCGCCGTCAGCGAAAAGGGCGCGCTTTGGAAAATTGTCCCGGCGGACAAGGTTCCTGCCGGAGCTGAAACGGCTCCCTTGCAAAAGTAAGACCCCGTTTCCGGGTGTTTTGGATCCCGAGGGGCTGTGGCGCAGATCCTGACGCGACGGCCCCTCTCCCCTGTTCGCTGCACACGCTTTCAGGGGAAACTTCCCTGTGTGTTCTCTCCCTTTCGAAGCTCTTTCTTGATTCCACGTATGTTCCATCTTTCCAAACTCCCCTTCTCTCCCGCCCTCCCTTGCGCCGCGCTGCTGTTCGCAGCG
Source organism: Verrucomicrobiota bacterium (assembly GCA_041159065.1). GTDB lineage: Bacteria > Verrucomicrobiota > Verrucomicrobiia > Chthoniobacterales > Chthoniobacteraceae > Chth-196. Next base: position 2,639 of record JBEBAG010000091.1, read on the forward strand.
GGCATGGTGCCCTCGGGGCATGGTGCCGAGGGGACTGCAGGGAATAATCCCGCTGCCGCCCACGCCCATGGAGGGCTCGGGCTCAAAAAAGAACTGATCGAGGGAATCGTGCCCGCAGATTTCCTGAGGCTCTCCAAGGAGGCGAAGTCGGTGAAACTCACGGTCGTGGCGGCCTATTCCGAGGACAACCACGGGATGAATTTCAATGGGTTCTCCTATGGGAAGGCGACCTATGTCATTCCGGTGGGTTGGAATGTGGAGGTGGATTTCATCAATCCCAGCCCCGTCCCGCACAGCGCGATCGTGGTCGAACGCGAACAGACCAAGAAACTGCAAGTGGGAGAACCCGCTTTCAAAGGAGCCGCCATCGCGAATTTCCTCACGGGCATTAGTTCCAACAAGGCGTCGTTCCGTTTCACGGCGGACGAACCCGGAGATTACGTCATTGCCTGCGGTTTTCCCTCTCACGCGCTGGCAGGGCACTGGATTGCATTCGAGGTGAGCGCCTCCGCGAAAGCTCCGAGCCTGAAGCTGGGGGATGCCGCCCCGGTTCCCGCCGCGGACGCCAAGTGACGGCGCCCTCAGCGAAATCCCCGCACTCCCCTTCCCCCGCGCGCCCCCACGTTCATGCGATTCCTGGAGCGATCCGCCACGGTAGCCGGTCCCGGTTTCTCCCGTTGGATGACCCCACCCGCCGCCATCGCCGTGCATATGTGCATTGGGCAGGTGTACGGCTTCAGCGTTTTTAACGCGCCGCTCACGAAGCTAGTGGGGGTCACCAGCTCCCTTCCGGGACAGGACTGGACGATTCCCCAGGTGGGATGGATTTACTCCATCGCGCTTTTCATGCTGGGAATTTCCGCCGCCACCTTCGGGAAGTGGGTGGAACGGAGCGGGCCGCGCAAGAGCATGGTGGCAAGCATGGCCTGCTTCTGCGGAGGACTGCTCATTTCCGCACTGGGCGCGCTCTGGCACCGGATCGAGCTCCTCTACTTGGGCTACGGCGTTCTGGGCGGTGTCGGCCTGGGACTCGGCTACATCGCTCCCGTTTCTACCCTGATGAAATGGTTCCCCGACCGGCCCGGAATGGCCACGGGAATGGCGATCATGGGTTTTGGCGGGGGCGCGTTGCTGGGGGCTCCGTTGGGCGTTCGACTCATGGACGCCTTCCGCTCCCCCACTTCCAATGGGGTGGCCGGAGCCTTTGCCTCGATGGCGCTGCTGTATGCGGCGTCGATGCTGGTTGGGGCGTGGATTGTCCGCGTTCCGCCGGAGGATTGGAAACCGGAAGGCTGGAGTGGACCGGCCACTCAGGGCACGAAGCCCGCGGAATCGGTGCAGGTGAGCGTGGATGTGGCGTGGAAAACGCCCCAGTTCTGGCTGCTGTGGACGGTCCTTTGCATGAACGTCAGCGCTGGGATCGGCATTCTCGGCCAAGCCTCCCTGATGTGTCAGGATATGTTCGGAGTGAGTGCAGCCATCGGGGGTGGTTTTGCCGGTCTGCTCTCGATCTTTAACATGGGCGGCCGATTTGTGTGGTCCTCGCTTTCGGATCGGATCGGAAGGCGCAATCTGTACTGCGTCTTTTTCCTGCTGGGATTCCTTCTGTATTGCCTCATCCCGCTGACGCAGAAGCTCGGTAGCCAGGCGTTGTTTGTGACGGTGACCGCACTTCTCATTTCGATGTATGGCGGCGGTTTTGCCGCGATCCCCGCTTACCTCCGGGATCTGTTCGGAACCATGCAGGTGGGTGCCATCCACGGGCGCCTGATCACCGCCTGGTCGATGGCCGCCCTCATCGGGCCGTCCTTGGTCAACTACCTCTCCGCATCGCAAAAGAAGGCCGGGGTTCCGCCCGCGGAAGCCTACAACCTCACGATGTATATCGTGGCCGGCCTGCTGCTGGTGGGGCTCGTCGCAAACCTCCTCGTCCGTCCGGTGCACCCTCGCTTTCATCACCCCATGCGGGACACGAATCTTTCCAAATGAGACGTCTGCGGATCCTTGTCGCGTGGCTGTGGGTTGCGATCCCGTTGGCCTGGGGGGTCTACAACTCCGCGCTCAATTCACTGCCTCTGTTCCGCCGGCCCTCGCAGCCGGCGAGCTCCCCTCCGACCCCTGCGGAGGCCAAGCCCTTGCGCTGAAGACTTCCGATGCACCATGCACCTGTGGCCATCGAAAGCGTCCTGAAAATCCGGGGAGCCTCGGCCTCGGCGGAGGACGACCTTTTGGCCGTGGAACAACCTCTCGCCATCCGCATCGGGTACGGTCCCGCCGGCGAGCGCGTCCAACGCGAGTTGGCCGTCACCATGCGCACCCCCGGACACGACCACGACCTCGTGCTCGGCTTTCTTTTTACCGAGGGGATCATTTCCAGCGCGGCGCAGGTGAACTCCCTGCGTCACTGTGAGCAGGGCCCCGAGGCGCAGCGGGGCAATGTAGTGCGCGTCGAGTTGCACGAGAGCGTTTCCCCTTCCCCAGTGCTTTTGAAACGACAGACCTTTGTCAGCTCGAGCTGCGGGATCTGCGGGAAAACCAGCATCGAGGCGGTCCGCGTCTTGTGCGCCACGCCGCCGTCCGTCCCGGAGTGGACGCTGTCTGCGGACCAGCTTCTCGAGCTGAATGCGGCGGTCGTGGCGCGGCAATCGGCCTTTTCCGCCACGGGAGGAATGCACGCCGCGGCGTTGTTCGATCTCGCGGGCAACCTGCTGGCCCTGCGCGAAGATGTGGGACGTCACAACGCGTTGGACAAGCTCGTGGGCCACGCCCTTGCCGAGCAGAGGGTGCCCCTCTCAAGGCACCTTCTTTTTCTCAGTGGAAGGGCCAGTTTCGAACTCATTCAAAAGGCGGCGATGGCGGGAATTTCACTCGTCTGCGCGGTGGGCGCCCCGTCGAGTCTGGCCGTCGAGGCCGCGCGGGAATTCCAGATGACCCTGGCGGGCTTTCTGCGCGAAGGACGCTTCAACCTCTACACCGGACCGGAACGCGTCCGGCTGCATTCCCCTGCCCCCGCCCTCTGAACGAGCCCCTCGCTTCACCCCTGTTTCCATCACGATCCCAACTCCTCCTTTCTCCTATGCACGAACCTGATGCCGCCCCCAAGACTGTCCCTCCCGTGCCCGTGGTTCCGAATCCGGAGAACCCCGAGCGTTTCACTGGCATCCAGCTGGGCAAGCCGAAGGCGTACGCCGCAGGGATGCCGGCGGTTTGGAGCAGCATGAAGCATGTCTTCAGCGAAATGGATCTCGCGCGCGGCTCGCAGGCGCTCCTGCAGCTCAACCAAAAAACGGGCTTTGACTGTCCCGGCTGCGCCTGGCCCGACCCCGACGACGAACGCTCCGGCATCGCCGAGTACTGCGAAAACGGAGCCAAGGCGATCGCGGAAGAGGCCACCACCAAGCGGCTCACCGCGGATTTTTTTTCCGACCACTCGCTCGCGGACCTCGCCGAACTGGACGACTATCAGATTGGGAAAAAGGGCCGCATCGCGCAGCCGATGTACTTGCGGCCGGGCGGCACCCACTACGAACCGATCTCGTGGGAGGGCGCTTTTGAAAAAATCGCGACGCACCTGCGCGCCCTGAGTTCCCCGGATGAGGCGGTTTTCTACACCTCGGGGCGCACCAGCAATGAGGCCGCCTTTTTGTATCAGCTCTTCGTCCGCGAATTTGGAACCAACAACCTGCCGGACTGCTCCAACATGTGCCACGAATCCAGCGGGGTCGCGCTCTCGGACGCTCTCGGCTTGGGCAAAGGCTCGGTCACTTTGGAGGACTTTTCCCATGCGGAAGTCATCCTGATCCTCGGCCAGAACCCCGGGACGAACCATCCGCGGATGCTTTCCGCCTTGGAAAAAGCCAAGTCGCGCGGATGCCAGATTGTGTCCGTCAACCCGTTGCCTGAGGCCGGTCTGCTCGGCTTTAAGAATCCGCAGAAGCTCAAGGGAGCCTTGGGGATCAACACGCCGTTGACCGATCTTTTCCTTCCGGTCCGGATCAATGGCGACATGGCCCTTTTGAAGGGGGTGATGAAGCTCCTGCTGGAAGCGGAGCGGAATCAGCCGGGCACGGTGTTTGACCGGGAGTTCATCCGCGAACACACCCGGGGCTACGAGGCCCTGGAGAAACACCTGGACGCGGTGGATTTGGCGGAGGTTGCGGAGGCCAGCGGTCTGGGGATGGAGCCGATCCGGGCCTTGAGCGAACTTTTGAAGCACAAGAAGCGGATCATCGCCTGTTGGGCGATGGGCCTCACCCAACAACGCAACGCGGTGGCCACGATCCAGGAGGTCGTCAACCTGCTGCTGCTCAAGGGCAGCATCGGCAAACCGGGGGCCGGCACGTGTCCCGTACGCGGGCACAGCAATGTGCAGGGCGACCGCACCATGGGGATTTACGAAAAACCCTCGGCGGCTTTCCTCGACAAAATCCGGGATGTGTTTGGGTTTGAACCCCCAAGGCATCACGGCTGGGACGTCGTGGATTGCATCCAGGCGATGCATGCGGAGAAGGGAAAGGTCTTCATCGCCATGGGGGGCAATTTCCTTTCCGCAACGCCCGACACCCTTTTCACGGCGGAAGCCCTCAGGCGCTGCCGGCTCACGGTGCATGTTTCAACCAAACTGAACCGCAGCCACCTCGTGCACGGAAAGGAGGCGCTCATTCTGCCGACACTCGGCCGGTCCGACGTCGATCGGACCCAAGGCGAGCGGCAGTTCGTGACCTGCGAAAACTCGATGGGCGTCGTGCAGGCTTCCCGCGGATCGCTTCAGCCCATTTCGGACGACCTCCTGAGCGAGCCCGAGATTGTGGTGCGCCTTGCGCTTGCGACCCTCCCCGAGAGCAAGGTGGACTGGCGCAAGCTTGGCTCGCACTACGATCACATTCGGGATGCGATCGAAAAAACCATCCCGGGTTTCGAGAATTACAATGCCCGGGCAAGGCAACCGGGGGGCTTTTACCTGCCGAACCCGAATCGGGAGGGACGTTTCTCCACGGCCAGCGGGAAGGCCGAATTCCGCGTGGCTCCGCTAAGCTACCCGCGTCTTGAGGCGGATGAGTACCTCATGATGACCATTCGCAGCCACGACCAGTTCAACACCACCATCTACGGTTTGGACGACCGCTACCGGGGCATTTACCACGAGCGCCGGGTGGTTCTGATGAACGCGGAGGACGCCAAGGCGGCGGGTCTTCAGCAGGGCGACGTGGTGGATTTGATCAACCAAACGGGTGGAGTGGAACGGATTGCGAGACGTTTCCTCGTGATTCCGTACCCGATTCCGCCGCGTTGTCTTGCGACGTATTTTCCCGAGACCAACGTGCTGGTTCCCATCAGCAGCGTCGCGGAACGCAGCAACACGCCCGTTTCAAAGGCGGTGGTTTTGCGCATGCGCAAAACCGCCTGAGGGCGGCGTTTCCCGGCCTTTCCCGGGCTTTCCTCCATCCCTGCCGGGGCGCGGAAAAGCGCCCTCCGGCGGTGTGTTATCGCGGGCGGATAACCCGGCCAGGAACGGGGCCAGGAAGCCTCGTTCCGAGCGCCCCGGGAAGGGGCACACGGGCGCCTCTCAGAGCGCCTTGTGAGCGCCGTCGCAGAGGGGCCCGTTGCCGCTGTGTTTGCAGCCGCAAAAGTACACCGTTCCGTCCTTCTCAGCCTTGTACGGGGTGGGAGCAAAGCCGCTTCCCTTGTGGGCCCCATCACAGAAGGGTTGGGTGGCGCTCTTGCCACAGGAGCACCAGTAGTAGGTCTTACCGGCTTCGACTGCGACGGGGATGGGGGATTTCTGGGCGATGAGGGGTTCGGACATAGGGTTTGGGATTGCGGCGAGGATGCAAAAGCCCGGGGGAACTTCCGAGCGCAGAATGGCGGCCATGACTTGCCCCCAAATCGTGAGCTACGTGCTCTGCGAGTTTCCCTTGCTCTCAACGGGCTGGAGGTTGCCCCCTGGTTCTTGGGGCTGACCTTGCGAGAGTACAAACCGGCAAGTTGCGAACGCAGTTCCGAGGGAAACGCCGATCAACCGTACGAATGCGGATGTCTGGGAAGAATCAGGGAACCCGGTCCTTGAGTCTCAGCACGAAAGGCACTCAGGAGATAACGCACTCAACGTGCGGAATGAGCACCGGATTGAACCGACCAAAGCCAACTTTCGAGAAACGGAAAGAATGGCTCCTGAGGTAGGATTCGAACCTACGACCGATCGGTTAACAGCCGATTGCTCTACCACTGAGCTACTCAGGATCTCCCTCAAAAACGGGACGGAGCTTATACAGCCGCGCCGAACGTCCGCGCAACGTTTTTCAAAGCACTTTTTTGAAGCCGCTTCCGCACGTTCCTCCCGGCTCAGCGCCCTTCCGGTTCTCCCCGGTTTGACGCGGGAATTCCCCGCATCGCGTCCCGCCGACTCCACGCCACATAAACACCCACCGCCACGGACACCACCCCGCACGCCCAGAAGACCTGTCCCGCATCCAGCCCCGCCCAACGCAACGCCTTCTGCGCCCCCGATGCCCCCAGGATCCCCATAAAACTCATCAGACTCGCCGCCCCCTGCACCGCCCCCTTCTGCTCCGGCGCCGGCCGCTGTTGAAGCACCGACGCAATCGGCACGATAAACAACCCCGCCCCCAGCCCCAGAGCCACCAGCGCCACCGCAAACCACGCGGTGCCAACCCCGGCCATTCCCATCGGCACGGTGCTCAGGCCAATCACCACCCCCCCCAGCGGAACCAGCCGGTACTCGATGCGTCCCCGGGAGGCGTACCCGGCAAGCACACTGCCGAGCCCAATCCCGATCGCCAGGGCGGCATTGAGCGAGGAATTCTGCTTCTCACTCAGCCCCAACACGTCGTGTCCAAACACGACGAGGTTCATCTGCACCAACGCCGCGATGAAGAAAAAGCCCGTGTTCCCCCAGTTCGCCCTCCACAAATCGCGGTCGAGACGCATGACGCCCAGCTGACGGCCAAAGTCCGAGATCGGATTCACCCTCAACGCGCATCCCGGATCCGCCGCGGGCACCTTCAAAATTCCACGACTGCAGGCCCAGCCCACCACGGCGAGCCCCATCAGGCACGCGCCCGCCACCCACGGCATCGCCGCAAACCAGCTCGCAAAAAATCCACCGGCAAGCGTCCCGAGGATGATCCCCAAAAACGTCAACAGCTCCAGAATGCCGTTCCCCCACGAGATCCGGTCCACAGGCAGCACTTCGGGAAGAATCCCGTACTTGGACGGACCGAAAATGGCGCTATGGCAGCCCATCAAAAAAACCGATCCCAACTGCAGAGGCAGGCTGTGCATCGCGAGCCCGAGGGTCGCGACCCCCATGATGCCGATCTCCGCCGCTTTGACGCAGGAGAGGACCTGCTGCTTGCTGAAACGGTCGGCCAGCCAGCCGCCCAACATCGAGAAGAGGATGAAGGGCAGCGCGAACAAAGCCGCCGCAAGGGCCACCTGCGTTTCCCGCTGCGCGGCCGATACCGGCATGGCCAGGACCAGAAAGGTCACGAGGCTTTTCAGGGTGTTATCGCTGAAGGCGTTCTGAAACTGCGTCGCCATCAGAAACCAAAACCCTCTCTGCCAATCTTTTGTAAAATTCATAACGGTGGTCGTTTAGAAACTCCGCGCGCACTCGCCCGTTCAACCCGTCGTTCACGCAGGTTGCGCGACACGCTCCTCCCGGAGCATCCGCTCCAGCTCCCGATGATGGATTTTGCCCGTTCCCAGAAGCGGAATCTGCGACACCACCGCAATGCGCGAAGGCACGCACAGATTGGTCAACCCCTTCGCCCGAACCGCCGCCCGAACCTCCTCCCGGGTCAACCCCGCGCAGTTGCTGACCGCCACCAGCAACTCGCCCTTGTCCTCGTCCGGCTCCGCCACCACCGCAACCATGCACCGCGGCCCATGCTGGGGAAACGCCCCGGCCAAGGCGTCTTCCACCGCCGTCAAACTCACCATTTCCCCGCTCACCTTCGCAAACCGCTTGAGACGCCCCAGCACGTACACAAAGCCGTCCTCATCCACCCGCGCAATGTCTCCCGTGTCGTACCACCCATCCACCAGGGATTTGCGCGCCGACTCGCTCCCGTTCAAATACCCCCCCATCACGTTCGGTCCGCGCACCCACAACCGTCCGCCCTCCGCCACGCCATCCACCGGCTCGAGCCGGTACTCCATCCCCGGCAGCAACCGGCCCGTCGACCCTCCACGCGATGCCACGGGCACATTCACACTCACCGCCGGGCCGCACTCCGTCGCGCCGTAGCCCTCCAACACGCGCACCCCGAACTGGCTCGCCCACGTCGCCACGGTCGACTGCTGCACTTTCTCCGCCGCCGCGAACAGATAGCGCAGGGTCCGGAAGTCATACGGGTTTGCGCGCCTTGCGTAGCCGTTGAGAAAGGTGTTGGTGCTCAGAAAAACCGTGCAGTTCTTCTCGTAGATCGCATTGGGAATCATGCGGTAATGCAAGGGCGACGGGTACAGAAACACGTACGAACCGCGCACCAACCCGAGCAGCATCCCGACGCTCAGTCCAAAGCTGTGAAAGAGCGGAAGCGCGTTGAAAACCCGGTCCGTGTCATTCAGGTCCGTCACGGCCAGCATCTGGCGGATGTTCGCCAGAACATTGCGATGGGACAGCGGAACCGCCTTGGGAACCCCCTCCGAACCGCTCGTAAAGAGGATTACCGCAGGATCTGAGGGGGATGCCAGCGAGCCGAGCAGTCCCCCCGGCATCAGCGAAAACCGGGCCGCCGAGGCAAGCTTGTCAGCCAGCGTGATGCCCTCCCGCACCGTTTCCAAAAAAACGAGGGTGACCCCCGCCGCCACAAGCGGAGCCAGGTCCAAACGCGCCTTCTCCACAAAGGCGCGCGAGGTGATCACCCGACGCACCCCGGCCACCCTGCAGCACTCCGCCACCACCGCCATCCCGCTCGAGAAATTCAACACCGACGGCGTGGCTCCCCGCATCCACAGCGCCATCAACACCACCGGCGTGGCACACACATTGGGAAGCAAAACCCCCACCGGGGCCCCGTCCACCCCCCCTTCCCGCCGAAGCACCCGGCTGAGCACCCCCGCGGATACCACCCACTTCCGATACGTCATCGGCTTCTGCGCCGCGTCCTCCAGCGACACAAAACTCGGACGCGCCACGGCCGTTTCCAAAATCGCCTCCGGCAGCGTCGTGGCACCATGCCGCATCTCCACCTCGAACTGCTGCGCGACCATGCGCTGGCGCAACCAATCGGTGAGCATCGTGCGCTGCCGCGCCACGGGCAAATGCTCCGGCCGCACCGGATCCAGCACCCCGCTAAAATGCGCGCTCACCGTGGGAAACCAAAAGCGCTTTCCCGGATTACGCGAGAGGCGCAGGCGTTCGGCGCCGCGCAGGTAACACGTCACCACCCGCGCGGGCGTCTTGGCCAAAAGAAAGCCCGTGCCCTCGAAAAGCTTCATGAGCGAACCGGTGAAGGTGATGCGCCCCTCGGCAAAGAGCACCAACCGCCCTCCACGCCGGAGGTGTTCGGCCATGTGCCGGGTGGCGTAGGGAGAGGAGGGATCGATCGGGAACGTCCTCTCGTTCCGCATCAAAAGACGATGCAGCGGAGAGGTTTCCGCCACCACGCTCGACACCACAAACTTCCAGTCCCCCTCCAACAACACCCACAAAAAAAGCCAGTCCAGCCAGGACACGTGATTGGGAACGAGCAACACCGGCCCTTGGGCGCTCAGGGATTCTGTCCCGTAGGCGCGAAATCGAAACAGCAGGCGGAGGACGAGGCGAAGGAGGGCTTTCATGGGATGGGGTGGCGCGAGAACCGCTCGGGGAATGCGAAGAGCGACTTCCCCACGGTAGCTCCCTCCATGCCAGCACCGTGAATTGATAAAGCCACCCGTCCGATCAACTTTTTCAATACAGGCGGCTCCCCGACAAAGTCCGTGCGCGAGACAGCGGAACCTCGCCCCTGGCTGCAGGCTTCTGCGGAGGAAAGAAATCCGCTCTCCTTCCCTCGTCTCTCCGCCGAATCCGATCTGCGATAGGCGCGCCCGAGGCGCCCCGCACCTAGGCGCCCGCGGGGTGCGCGGGGCTTCCTTTGTACACGGCCGTCTGCGTCGTCAGCCCGCGCGCACGACATTCGGGACACAAGCGCGTCTCGGGATTCTCGCGCTCCGTGTCCTCGTGCAGAAGGAAGAGCACGTGACACAAATCGTGCAGGCAGTTCACAAACCGCCCCGTGGGGCGGCCCGAATGGGCGCACTCCCCGATCTGTTTGAGCCCCGCCTCGACCCGGGTCGTCATGCGCTTGTCGAACACGAAACATTCGCCCAGCCAGTGCGCATTTCCAAACTGCTCCTGGTACTTGGCGATTCCGCCGTGCAACTGGAACACGTTCTGAAATCCCTTGCTCCGAAACAACGCGGAGGCCTTCTCACAACGAATGCCACCGGTGCAATACATCAACACCTTCCGGTCCTTGTACTCCGCCAACTGGTCCACGTACGCGGGCAATTCACGGAAGGTCTCGATATCACACTCGATCGCCCTCTCAAACTTGCCCGCCTTCGACTCGTACCGGTTCCGCACATCGATCACGACCACCTCCGGTTCCTCCTCGAGAGTCCGTTTCCACTCGGCCGGGGAAAGGTGGTTGTCCAAGTCCGCCTGCAAAGGCACTCCCGCCTTCAGAGTCACAATCTCCGGCCGCTCCCGGACGAAGAGTTTCTCAAACGTATCCGGTTTGCCCTCGCTGATTTTGAACTCCATGTCCGCAAAACGCTCGTCCGCGTGAAGCGCCGCCATGTAGGCATTCGTGGCCTCGCGCGTTCCCGAACACGTTCCGTTGATCCCCTCCTCGGCGACCAGGATGCGCCCCTTGATCCCCAGCTTTTCGCAAAGCGCACGATGCTCCGACACGAACCGAAACGGGTCCGCAATGCGCACATACTTGTAGTACAGTAAAACGGGATACTCGGGGTCCATCCCCCGATTAAAATCTCCACCGCGCGCGCTGGCAACCGCCCGCGCGCCGCCCCCTTCGATGGTTTCCTCCCCTCCCCTTCGCGTGTAGATTCACAACGCCGCCCATGCCCCGCATCTCCTACCCCGAAGACCTCCCCATCAGTCAGCGCCGCGCCGAAATCCTCGCCGCGATCCAAGCGCATCAGGTCGTGGTCGTCGCGGGCGAAACCGGTTCGGGAAAAACCACCCAGATCCCCAAGATGTGTCTCGAAGCGGGACTCGCCAAAACCGGGCGCATCGGCTGCACCCAACCACGCCGCGTCGCCGCCCTGAGCGTCTCGCGCCGCGTCGCCGAGGAATTGGAGGTCTCCTGGGGACGCGAGGTCGGCTGCAAAATGCGCTTCAACGACGACACCTCCCGCGACACGCAGATCAAGTTCATGACGGACGGTATTCTGCTTGCCGAGATCCAGTCCGACCCGCTGCTGCGCGCGTATTCGATGCTCATTCTGGACGAGGCGCACGAGCGCTCCCTGAACATCGATTTCCTGCTGGGTTACCTCCAGGGGCTTCTCGCCAAGCGCAGCGACCTGAAACTGCTCATCACCTCGGCCACCATCGATACCGAGACCTTCTCCAAGGCGTTTGGAAACGCCCCCGTGATCGAGGTTTCCGGCCGCCTCTGGCCGGTGGAGATCCGCTATCAGCCCTTGGAAACCTTCGCCCCCGCGGAGGATCCCTCCGATGAGCTCACCCACATCGCCGCCGCCGTGCGCGCCGCCGAGGACGCCCTCCTCGAGTCGCACTCCGGCGATCTGCTCATTTTCATGCCGACCGAGCGCGAGATCCGCGAGACCCTGGATCTGCTCGAGGGATCCCTCGGCTCCTCCGTGGAAGTGCTCGCGCTGTATGGCCGCATGCCCGCGGCGGAACAACAGCGCATCTTCGAGCCCGGCCCCAAGCGGCGCATCATCATCTCCACCAATATCGCCGAGACCTCCCTGACCCTTCCCCGGGTCCGCTACGTTATCGACACCGGACTCGCCCGGATCAGCCGCTACAACCCGCGCACCCGCACCAAACGTCTTCCCGTGGAGCCCGTCGCCCAGAGCAGCGCCAACCAGCGCGCAGGAAGGGCGGGACGCGTTCAGGACGGGATCTGCATCCGCCTGTATTCCGAAGAGGACTTCCTCAAGCGACCGCGCTTTGCCCAACCGGAAATCCAACGCGCCAACCTCGCGGAGGTCATCCTTCGCATGAAGGCGTTTCGCCTCGGCGAAATTGAATCCTTCCCCTTCCTCAACCCCCCGGTGTTTGCGTCCATTCGTGCGGGATACCGGCTTCTCCACGAACTGGGTGCGCTCACCGAGACCAACGAACTCACGCCGCTGGGCCGCGAACTCGCCCAACTCCCCGTGGACCCCACGCTCGGAAGGATGCTGCTGCAATCCCTTCGGGAAAATGCGCTCGCCGAGGTGCTCGTCATCGCCGCGGGCCTCAGCGTGCCAGACCCCCGCGAACGCCCGGATGACGCCCGCGAGGCCGCCGAGAATGCTCACGCCAAGTTCAGGGATCCGGATTCCGATTTCCTTTCGCTCCTCAACCTCTGGAACGCCGCGCCCAACCCCGACACCAAAGGAAGCGGAAACGCCCTCCGCCGCTTCTGCAAGACCCACTTCCTATCGGTCACCCGCATGCGCGAATGGCGCGACATCCACCGCCAGCTCGCCGAGGCCATCACGCCCGCCGAAAAGGCCCACGCTCCGCGCAATGCCCCCGGCACTCGCCCCGGCGCAAGCCCGGATCCCGGCGGGAAAAACTCCGGCGCGGCAAGCTACACCGCCGTGCACCGGTCCATCCTCGCGGGCCTGCTCTCGCACGTTGCCCAGCGCTCCGAGCGCAACATCTACAAGGCGGCCGGCGGACGCCAGGTCACGCTATTTCCCGGTTCGAACCTGTACGAACGCCGCGAGAAACCGCGCAAAGGCCCGCGCAACAACCCCGATTCGAAAGCGGCTCCAGCACCTCCCGAAAAGACCCGGCAACCCCAGTGGATCATGGCCGGCGAAATCGTGGAGACCTCCCAACTCTTCGCCCGCATGGCCGCAGGCATCCACCCCGACTGGATCCTCGACCTCGCCAAACACCTCCTCCAGTTCCGCTACCAAGATCCCCGCTGGACCCCCAAAGCCTCGCGCGTGCTCGTCTCCGAACGGGCCATCCTCCAGGGACTCGAAATTTCCCGGCGCCAGATCGACCACGGCCATGTCGATCCCGCCGCGGCCACCGACCTCTTCATCCGCGAAGCCCTCGTCCCGGGCGAATTCCCGATCGCCCTCCGCTTTTTTGAACACAATCGGCAGGTGCGCGAGAAGGTGGAGACGGCCCTCACGCGGGTCCGCAGCGGACGCGCCATGGATTTGGATCAGGCCATGGTGGAGTTCTATGCCGCGCGCATCCACAACGTCTCCTCCGTCCATGACCTGCACCGGTTGGTTCAGGACCGCCTGCGCGATGATCCGAAATTCCTATGCATGCAGGAGGAGGATCTCCACCCCTCCGGCGAGCCCTCGTACGACCGCTCGCTTTTCCCCGACTCGGTCCCGCTCGGCAACACGGCCCTGCCGGTTACCTACAGCTTTGATCCCGGCGAGGAAACGGACGGCGTCACGGTGCGCGTCCCCCTTCCCGTCGCCTCCCAGCTCAGCAACGCCCAGCTGCAGTGGATGATCCCCGGACTCCGCGAGGAACAAATCAGCATCCTCCTGCGCGCCCTGCCCAAGCCTCTGCGCAAAACGCTCCTGCCGCTCGAGCCCAAGATTCCGGAGGTCGCCCGCGAATTCATGCCGGGCCAAGGCGATTTTCTGGAGTCCCTCGCCCATTTCCTCACCCGCAAGTACCGCATCCACATTCGCGCCTCGGACTGGCCCGCCCTCAGCCTCCCGCCCCATCTCCAGCCGCGGGTGGAGGTCGTGGATCGACGCAACCAAACCCTCGCCGCCGGGCGCGACCTCGAATCCGTCCGCTCCCGGGTGGAGCAGACCGAACTGCCTTCCCGCGCATGGGACCGGGCGGCGCAACGGTGGGAGAAAAAGGGGCTGCGCGACTGGTCGTTCGGCGATCTTCCCGAATCCGTCCTCGTCGAGGAAATCGCCGGCACCCCCCTGCAGGCGTTTCCGGCGCTCGAGGAGGATCCCGCCACTGACTCGGTCCACATCCGGCTCGTGCGTTCCCGCGAAGAAGCCGAGACGCTTTCCCGGGCAGGATTCCGGCGGCTCGCGCGAATCGCCCTCGCCAAAGACCTCGCCCAAACCCGCAGGGAACTCGAGAAACAGGCCCGCCAGTGGCTGGGAGCCCAGGCAAAGTCCGGCGGCTTTCAAAACGCATTGCACCAACTCAGCGCCCAGGTCCGCGCGCCGCAGGCCGCTTCCCACACCCCCGAGGGCCTCGCGGAGGACGCCTGTGAGAACCTGATTCAACACACCCTCTCCCCCGACCCCGCGCTCCCCCTCACAAGGGCCCGTTTTCTCGAACTCACCGAGGCCGCGCGCCGAGAGCTTCCCCGGCTCGGCTACCAACTTTCCGACTGGGCCCGCCAGATCCTCGCCCAGCGCCAGGCCGTGCTCGCCTCTTCCAAACGCTATCCGGGACTTGAGGAGGACACCCTCCGCCTCGTGCCTCCCCATTTTCTCCGATCGACGCCCTACCTGCGTCTTCCCCACGTGCTGCGCTACCTGCGCGCCATCGTCATCCGCGGCGAACGCGCCGTCCTGAATCCCCGCAAGGATGCCGAGCGTGCCGCGCAGCTCGCCCCCTATCGCGACTGGCAAAAGCGGGTGCCGGAACCCAAGCACGAGCAGTTCCGCTGGTTGCTCGAGGAGTTTCGCGTCTCGCTCTTCGCGCAGGAACTCGGCACGGCACAACCGGCTTCCGCCGCGCGCCTCAACGCCCTGGGCGGATTTTAGCGCGCCTCATGGTGCACCTCGCGATGAACTCCCCGACGGCTCCGCTCCGAACGCTGCTTTGGTGCATCGCAACGCTCGCAATCGCGGTGCTCGCCGGCGCAACCGCCCGCGCGGCCAATGTGGGCATCTCGCGTATGGAGACCACCTTCCACCGCGGCAGCGACCGCTTTCTGCGCGCCGCGATCGACGGATTCGACTACGGCCGGGAAGGCTGGTCGGTGAAGCCGCAGGTCGACAAGCCGCAGTCGGCGATCCTTGTGTTCAAAGAGCCCGCGCTGTGCGCGCGCCTCAAAACCTCCCTCGCTTTCCTCTCGGGACAGAGTGGGGCGTACTTCCAGGAGTTTGCGCTTTCGGTCACCTCGGATCCGAATCCCACCTTCCAGAGCGAGTGGGTCACCCTCCAGCCTTGGCTCTCCTACTCCACGGGCACCAAGCTCGAGATGCTCCCCCTGGGCCATTTGCGCTCGGTGGGAAAAGCCTACATGACCGCGTTTGTGGTGGAGTCGCTGGTGAAGCCCGAGCCCATCACCGCATTGCGGATCGAGGTGTTCCCTGCGCGCTCGGACGGCGACTCGGCTGAAGGGTTCGTCGGAGGGAATTCAGACCACGACTTCCTGCTCACGGAGGTCCGCGTGCAGTCCTTCGAGATGGACTCCTCCAATGTGGCGCTCGGAGCCCCCGCGCGTGCGTCCCACGCCCTCTGGGGAAACTTCCGAGCGGAATTCCTCACCGATGGGCTTCCCTCCACGTTTTCACATCCGCGCGACCCGAGCCTCGGCGAGCAGTTCTTTTTCGAAATCGATTTTGGAAAAGTCCGGCCCCTCGACCACCTCAGCCTTCGGGGACGATCGGACGGAATCGTTCCCGAGCGCCTGTCCAATCTCCAAATCGAACTTTACGAAGAACCCCCGGATGCCGACACGCCTCCGGTGTGGACGGCAACCTACCGCGGCGACGGCAGCTATCCCCCCATCGGATCCGTGGAGGTACTGCGCGCCGCTTCCGG
>JBEBAG010000092.1:0-5623 GCA_041159065.1 Verrucomicrobiota bacterium
TCGAAGCGGTATGGCGGGTGCTGCGTCCCGGCGGGCATTTGCTGGCGATCTTCTATTTGGATCCCGGGCTGGATCCAGGGGAGGAGGGGCCGCCGCATGGCGTGAGCCTTGCGGAGCTGGATCTCCTTTTCGGCCGCCGCTTTCAACTCGAACGGGAATGGGCCCCCCGCGGGGCGTATCCGGGTCGGGAAGGGCGGGAGTGGGTGCGTTTGCTGCGTCGGCGGGAAGGGGAGTGAGACGCGGCGCGGGATGAGGCGGCGGACGGACGCAAGGGGGCGAGGGGGATCCTGGCGAATGCGGATCTGCGGCAAACTCCGCACCACGTGGTTTTAACGGGAATTGCGGCGGAGCCTCGGGGCTTTGCGCGGTTTCCCAACCGCCACGGCGTCCTCCTCGCAGAGCGACTTGAGTTGATCGAGGACCGCGCGCCCGAGCGTCTCGAATGCCGAGTCTCCGTTCTGTTCCGAAACCACGTGGTCCAAACGCCGGTCGAGGAGCAGCGTTGCCAAACCGTGCACCGTGGACCAGAGGAGAAGCGTTTGGGGTAAAACGCGGGAGGGCCTCCGCATGCAGGCGGGTAACCGTGCCACCTCACTTCGCAAAAGGCCGAAGGCTTGGTCCGCCGCAGTCCGCAGCCTTTCATTCGCGCTTTCCGCGGGCCGGATCTTTTCTCCGAAGGTCGCGCGGAACCGGCCGGGAGAACGGAGCGCAAACCGGACATACGCTTCCCCCATGGCGCGCAGGCGCGCCGCGGGCGGCAAGGCGGCATCGGCGGCCTCCATCGAGTGAGCGAGGTCTTCAAAGCCCAGTGCCGCTACGGCTTCCAGCAGGCCTTGGAGATTGCCGAAATGATGCGCTGGCGCGGCCGGAGACACGCCGGCTCGTCGTGCACACTCCCGGAGGGTGATGTGTGCGGAACCCGATTCCGCGATGAGAGCCTCGGCCGCGGAGAGGAGGGCGGCTTGGAGATCGCCGTGATGATAGGAGGCGCGCGGGGTGGGACGGGCGGGAGAAGCCATGGCGGGAAGAATCTTGACGCTGTTCGGATTGGAGGTTGCAAGAAATCTTAACGGTGTTTAGACGGTCTGCAATTCCCATGCATCCGGACATCCTCTTTTCCTTCGCCAACACCCTCGCGCTCCTCGCCTGGATGCTCCTGCTCTTCCTCCCGCGCTGGCGGCGGGTCGCCCAAACCACCGCCCAAACCCTCGTCCCGCTCCTCCTCGCCTGCGCCTACCTCGGATTGCTCATGGCAGGGTGGGCCCGCTCCCAAGGCGGATTCGGTTCGCTCGCGGAAGTGGCGGCCCTCTTTGGTGAAAAGAACCTGCTCCTCGCAGGCTGGCTCCATTACCTGGCATTCGACCTTTTGGCAGGAGCTTGGATTCTCCGTGTGGCTGAGCGCGAGGCCATCCGCCCGGTCCACCCGGCTCTGGTGCTCACCTTTTTGTTTGGCCCGGCGGGCTACCTCCTTTTCCAGTTCCAGCGGGCCGCGAAGAGGCTGCGGCTTTGGCACGCAGGGGCCTCGGGCTCGCGCCGTGCGTTTTGGCCTTGGATGCAAACGTGGGAACCCTCGCTCCTCGCCGGGGGCTTGGGCATGGCGGCCCTTCTCTTGCCCACGCTGGTGGCCCATGGAATGGATGATCGGCTCCTTGAGGGGGTCCCCGTGTGGCTTAAGCCCCTCAAATTTGAGGCCTCGCTTGCGATTTTCTTTCTCACGCTGAGCGCATTTTTTCCCATGGCCGGACCCCATTTTCGGAAGACGCGCATGGGGCGTTTGATCGTCTGGGGGGGGCTCCTCGCCGGAGTCCTCGAGGTGCTCTACATCGCCTTCCAAGCGGGCCGCGGCGAGGCATCGCATTACAACTGGTCCACTCCCCTGTATGGGGCGCTTTATGCAGCCATGGGGGTGGGAGCGCTGCTCTTGGTGTCTTGTGCGCAGGGGCTTGCCTCGGGAATCCGGAGTCATCAGCGGTCGCTGAATCCCGCTCCACTCGAGCCCTTCGTGTTGTCGGTGGTCCTGGGGCTGAGCCTGTCCTGTTTTTTGGGCGGATTGGCGGGCGTGGTGTTGAGTGCGCAGCCGGGCCATTTTGGCCATGCGGTCTCCGGGGGGCCCACGCTCCCGGGCCTCGGTTGGTCCCGCGTGGTGGGGGATTTGCGCGTGGCCCATTTTCTTGGGATGCACGCCCTCCAAATCCTTCCGGCGGCGGGGTGGGTTGCGTCGCGGTTTCTGGAAAAGTCTGCGGCCCGGCGGGGGATCCTCCTTCTGGGAGTGCTTTATGCGGCGTGGGTGCTCTTTGCCTTCGTGCAGGCGCTTCTCGGGCGGCCCTTTGTGGGACTCTGAACCGGGCTGCTTCCCCGCCCACGCGGCCGTCGTCCTCCTTGATTGGCAAGGGGAGCTTTGGTTGTGGGGTGTCGGCCCATTGTAACAAATGACGCTGAATTGTGACAAATGGCCCCATTTGGTTGGCACCTCTGGGGACGCCTCTAAGACAGGAGATGACGGCCAATGCTGTCGAAAGGAGGTGAAGATCCGATGACTCTCTTACGTTTGATTCTGGTGTTGGCGGTGGGGAGTTTGTGCGTGGGGTGCGCGAGCCAAGCGCCCCATCGCACAGCGCAGGCGCACGCCAAACCCCTGAAGCACGGCATTCTTTTTGAAGGAAGCTACTGATTTTCCGTGCGGTGGGTAGTGACTCGAAGCCGCTGGATCCGAGGGTTCTGCAGGAGGTGTGTTTGCAGCGAGATGGAAGCATGGCGCTGCGAAGGGCTTGAGGAACCCGAGGAAGCCACGCGGCAATGCGGCCCAGTCCCTGAAGCAGGGACATTCCCCCTACGAATAGTGACGTCGTTCCCCGAACGCGTTGCTTGGGCCCTTGGGGCGGGAGGCATCGCTCGTCCCAAATGGATTTTCCGATCCGTCCCCAGCCGGGCGATTCCGCAGAGGGGTAACGCCGCACGGGGAGTGCGAGCGCCTCGATTGCGTGATCCGGAGGCGCGTGGTCCATGGGAAATGGAGGCGGTCTTCCGCGCCCTTTTTTGTTAAAAAGTCGGTTACACCTTTCCCCGAACGCATCAGGACACGGGTATGACTCCCTTTCCCTCCTCTCCCGCGGCCTCCTGCCCCCAGTGCGGTCGGCCCCTTCCCTCCAACGCCCCGGGAGGCCTCTGCCCGCCGTGCCTGATGGCGGAAATCGCCAGCCCGACCGCCGATGAACCGTCCGCTGGCACGGACGCGCCCCTTCCCCCCGAATCACTCGCGCCGCATTTTCCGCAACTGGAGATTCTCGAGTGCCTCGGAAGAGGGGGCATGGGCGTCGTCTACAAGGCCAGGCAGCGCGCACTGAACCGTCTCGTCGCGCTCAAGCTCCTCGCTCCGGAACGCGCCTCGGACCCGGAATTCGCCGCGCGTTTTCAAAAAGAGGCCCAGGCGCTCGCCTCCCTCAATCATCCCCACATCGTCTCGATTCACGACTTCGGCCAGGCCGGCGGGTTTTACTATCTGCTCATGGAGTTTGTGGACGGCGCCAATCTCCGGCAGCTCCTGGATTCCAAACGATTCACCCCGGAGGAAGCCCTGAGCATCGTTCCTCCCATCTGCGAAGCCCTGCAATGCGCCCACCAGCGGGGGATTGTCCACCGCGACATCAAACCGGAGAACCTGCTGATCGACCGCGAGGGCATGGTGAAAATTGCGGACTTTGGCATCGCGAAGATGGTCGCGCCGGAGGTGGCCCGCACCGCAGGTCCGGATTCCGACGCGGAATCCCAAACGCGGGAGCCGGGGCCGACAAAGGTCTTGGGGACTCCGGATTATGCCGCACCCGAGCAGCGGGAGGCATCGTCGACGCTGGATCATCGGGCGGACATTTATTCGCTTGGGGTGGTGCTTTACGAATTGCTCACTGGGGAGCGGCCGACGCAGCGGATCGAGGCTCCGTCCAAGCGCAGCCGCGTGGACATTCGGGTCGATGAAGTGGTGCTCAAGGCGCTGGAAGCCCAGCCGGAACTGCGGTTTGCGACGGCTGCTGAATTTCGCGAGGAAGTGCTTCGGCTCACGGGCACTCCGCTCGGGGTGGAAACGCGATCCGACTCGGAGCCAAAACGCAGCGCCTCCGGCAAAACCGCGCACCTCTTTCGGATCGTCCGCTGGATCGCCGTGGCTGCTGCAGTTTTTTTTGCGGCGTACTATCTCGTTTGCTTGTCGCTGCTTGTAGGAGATGCTGCTCGAAACGTGCTCTCCAAAATAGGCGTTCTTGCCAATGCCACCGCAAAGCTTCCCGTGGCGAGGGATGTCTTAGAGGGGGTATTGCAACCCATTCCAAGCGAGGATCAGCCCGATCCGAAGTACGCCAAGTTGGTGGTGGGGATGGACGCTCCCTCCCTTTCCGTGGAGGAGTGGATCCAAGGTGCTCCCATTGGAAATTGGGATCCAGAGAAGACCTACCTCCTTCTCTTCTGGGCAGATCGCGAAGGCCTCGACCCTTTGGCCAATCATCGCGCTGAGGCGCTCCGCCGCCTTGGACAAACAGGCAGGAAGTATGCGGCGCAAGGTCTTGAGGTGCTCGCGTATAATGTGGAGGACTGGATCATGAGCATGGAAGGCATCCCTAATCGATCAGGCCCGGAGGATGCGAGAAAAGCCGCTCTCGAGGCCGTCCAAGCGGTGGGGGAACTTTCTCTTCCGGTTGCGATCTCTCCTTCCAAAGTGAACCTGATCGATCTGAAGGCGGATGGGATTAAGAGGCAATGGCTCGAGGGGTCAGGCTACCGCTGGAACAACATCAAGGGGCCTATCGCCTTTCTGCTGAAGCAATCCAAAGTCGCATGGATTGGACATCTGCGTAACCTGCGGGACTCGACGATCGAAGACGTTCTGGCGCCCTCCTTTGATTTGCAACTGGCCACGACCAAATACGCCGCACGGCTGGGGATGCGGCAAATCGCCACGCAAACCGCGCAGACGAGCGATGCGCTCTTGGATCAATTTTACCAGCAACTCCAGTCTCAGGAATGGGGGCCGGCGGAGGTCTCCTTGAAGGAGCGGCTGTCCCGGGTACCGGAAAGCCAATTGGATGGGGAGGCAGACACGCTGCAGTTCCACACTCTGGTTGCCCAACAACGCCTCGATGCCGCTGCCGATTTTCTTGGTCGAATGATCCAGAAGGACAAACAAGGGACCTCCAACGGACGTCTCCTGGATTTCGCGCAGGATTTGGCGGAGGCGGGTACGGGATCGGAAAAGGCGCTCGCGCTTGTTGAAACGATTGCAAAAGGGGCGGGGGTAAAGGGGCGGGTAGAGCCCATTCTCGCCCGAGTGGCCCTGGCCAAAGGAAATCGTTCTGAGGCCATTGCGCTTCAAAGAGCCGCGGTGGATTTCTTCTCGGAGAATCATCCATGGAAAGGTGAACTCGAGGCCGATTTGGATCGCATCGCCCGGGGCTTGATGCCCGAACCGAGCGGATCGCTTTGGAAAAAGATGCATCCCCGGCCGGTTCCCCCCAGCGACTTGGTAGGAAAAATCCCCGCGCGGCGCAAAGCCCCAGACCTCTCTGCCGCCCAGTGGATTTCGGGTGAGCCCATCGCAAGCTGGAACCCCAAAAACGTCTATGTGCTCTTCTTTTGG
>JBEBAG010000093.1:0-16906 GCA_041159065.1 Verrucomicrobiota bacterium
CACATCGCGCCGATCTGGATTCGTTCGGGCGACTGGTCCGCTCAGCAAACGATTGAGGTGCATCCGGACTCCTTTCTGGAGTCGAGTTCCGAGCGTCCAGCCGTGGTTTCGCTGCGCGCCCTGACCGTGGCTTACCCCCAGTTTTTTCGGGATCCCGGTTTCCATCACGCCGATCCGGGAGTGGACTTGCCGATGCGCGTTTTGCGGGAACCCATTGCGGGGGAGCCTCCTCAGGGACCGGACGCGTTGGTGGAAACGGTCGAGGATCGGGCGACCTACGCGGACTGGGACGGGGAGGCGCGCGGAGCTTCGGAGCGCCAGACGGAGGCTCGGGAGTCGGTGGTGGCTCTGCGTGGGGTGCGGCTTCCGGCACCGGTTTTGGACGCGGGGAAAAGAGTTCCATTCGAGCAGGCGTTGAGCGCGCAACCGGTTCCCGCGCTTTCGATTCCATCCTCCGGGCCCTTGGGGGGAGATTCTGAATTGGCTGGTGCCTCCCGGATCGACTTGGGGGCTTCCACTGGGGGACGTCCCGTCCTCCCCCCTCATCCAGAGGAGGCGGGAGGCAAGTTGCCTGCGGCGGCGGAAGGGAAGCCACCCGCCCACTCCGCGCGACTGCGGAAGATTTTGGAGGCGTATGTGGGAACGGCGGGTCCGGAGGCGGCGGTTCCGTCGCTGAAGGCTGCGGAGGTGCGGGAGGTGGGACAGGGGATGGTGGCGGGTGCAGCTCGGGAACGAGAGACCCCGGTTCCTGCAGTGCAGGGCACGCCTTCGGCTTTTCCGAAGGTGAAGCCTGCGGTGTTGGATCTGCCCCCGGATTCGATTTTGCGGGATCTGGCGGACGAGTCGACGGGGATCCGGCCGCCGTCGCAGGGGGAGTTGCCTGTGGGCTCGGTGCTGGGAGGGCGGGGGCGAGTGGAGTTGTCGGAATTGGACCGCCTGGAGCGGGATCTTTCGGTGGGCTTGGGGGCGGGGCTGGAGGAGTCTTTTCGGATGCGCTTTGAGGAGTTGGGGTTGTCTTTATCCCGATTTTCGGAGGTGCGGGGTTTTGCGCTTTGGCAGGCGGGCTTTTCCTCCCACACGGGGGATTTGGGTTTGGGGGTGGAGTTGGGGGCGATGCGGTTGCGTTTGGATCGGATGCTGGAGGGGGCGATTCAGGTGCAGGGGGCGCAGGACGGTTTTTCGAGTGTGTGTTTGAACCATGCCAAAGGAGGGCTTTCGGTATTTGGTGCGGGGACGACGATGGTGGCGGTGGCGCATCATCACGAGGGGATGCCGAGTCACCTGCGGGCCTGGATTTGCGGTTGGGTTTCTCAGCCCCTGAGGCCTTAGGAAAGGCGCGAGCGGGGGAGGTGCGCGCGGTTT
This sequence comes from Verrucomicrobiota bacterium, assembly GCA_041159065.1. Taxonomy (GTDB): domain Bacteria; phylum Verrucomicrobiota; class Verrucomicrobiia; order Chthoniobacterales; family Chthoniobacteraceae; genus Chth-196. The sequence continues at coordinate 1,363 of JBEBAG010000093.1, forward strand.
TTCCCGCTTTTCACGCCGGGGCAAGTGGTTCAAGTCTGCCCGGTGAAGTTGCTGCTCGTTGATGGATTCTACTACGCCTACCGATCGTTTCATGCGATCCCGCCATTGACCAATGCGCAGGGGCAGCCGACGGGTGCGATCTACGGGTTCCTCAAGTCGTTGCGGCGCATGCTGAAAGATCTCGCGCCGGACCGCGCTGCGGTCGTGTGGGATGAGGGGCTTCCGGAGCGGCGCACCGCCTTGCAACCGGCGTACAAGAGCAACCGCGCAGAGATGCCGGAGGCGTTGGAGGCGCAGCTCGAGCCTATGAGGGAGCTCATTGCTCTTCTGGGTTTTGTAAATGTCTCCTTGCCGGGAATGGAGGCCGACGACCTGATGGCCTCCTATGCCGCCGCGGCGCTTGCCCGGGGATGGGAGACGCTGATGGCCACCGCAGACAAGGACCTGTTTCAGGTGGTCTCACCGAGGGTCCGAGTCTACACGACGCAGAAGGCGGGAGCGGGAGGAAATGGGTATATGCTTCAGGGGGAGGAGGAAGTCCGACAGAAGTGGGGGGTGGCTCCGAGCCAGCTGGGCGATGTGCTGAGTCTGGTGGGCGATGCTTCGGACAACATCCCGGGAGTGCCGGGAGTGGGGCCCAAGGGGGCTGCGGCGTTGATCCAGAGGTTTGGAAGCGTTCGGGCGCTGTTTGCGCGGATGGAGGAGGTGGAGTCCGAGAAAATGCGGGAGAAGCTGCGGGCCTTTGAGGGACAGGTGATGCAGAACCGGGAGATGGTGCGCTTGGACGAGGATCTGCCGCTGCCTGTGGGGCTGGATGCGTTACGGGTGGAGCCGCGTTATCCCGAGCTGCTGGCGGCGGTGGAGCGTTGTGCTTTCAAATCGCTGCACGCGGAGCTGTCGGCCGAAGCGCCCCGGGGGCGGGAGCTGAGGCAGGGCGAGTTGCTTTGAGCCTGCGGGTTTTCAGCGATTTTCAGCGATACTGCTGGAAGAGGGCCTCCTCGACGGGGAACCCCTTCGCCTTGGCCTCGTTGAGCATTTCGAGGACCGACTCCTCCGAGGGATCGGCTTCTTTCGAGAGGACCCAGAACTGCTTGTAATCGGGGCCGCACATGAGGGCGTAGCGGTAGCTGCGGTCCACTGCGACCAGATGCACGGCGGAGGGGATCATTCCCTTGAAAAGTCCAAGCATGCTGGCACCTCGGAACTGGGCGCGCGCCGGGATGGTGGGAATATTGGTTTGTTCCCACGAGCCGGATTCGTTTCGCCAGCCGTAGTGCATGACCTTCCAGCGGTTGCCTGCGAGGCTTGGGGCGAAGGAGACGGATTCGCGGGTGAGGCCGCGCTCTGCGGGATGGTTGAGCCGGGCGATCACGTACCACGTTCCGCGGAAAAGTCTGGGGTTGATGTGGGTGAGCGTGTTCAGGCCAGCCGGTGCGGAAACGCAGCCGGACATCCCCATGCACGCGGAAGCCACCGCGAGAGCCGGCAGGAGCAACCGCCGCGCAGAGCGGAGGAGCGCAGAGGGGCCAGCGGGGCGCGGGGCGGAAGGGGCGTGCGGGGAGTGCATCCCCAAAATCTGAGCAACTCCCGAGCCCGAGACCAGTCGGAAGCTCAGGCTTGTTTGGTCGCCGCGGCGAGCGGGCGTACAAATTCTCCGATGCGCTCGGCGAGGTCCGGTGCGGCACCCCACTCGGCGATGCGCTTGACGATGGCGCTTCCGACGACCACCGCATCGCCGACTGCAGCGACGGTACGAACCTGCTCCGGGGAGGAAATTCCGAATCCGACGGCGATAGGCAGATGGGTGTGTTTGCGGATGGCGGCGACTTTTTCCGGCAGGGATTCCGCGACGTCGGTGCGTTCTCCGGTGACTCCCTCGCGGGAGACGTAGTAGAGGAAGCCGCTGGCGCCGGAGGTGATGAGCGGAAGGCGGTGTTCCGGGGTCGTGGGGGCGATGAGTCGGATGGAGCGCAGGGGGCTGTCGGTTTGAAAATCGGGGTTGGATTGGGCTTCGTCCGGGGGGAGGTCGAGGATGAGCAGACCGTCGACTCCGGCCGCCTCGGCGTCTCGCAGGAAGGCGTTGAAGCCGTAGCGGTAGATGGGGTTCATGTAGGTGTAGAGCACGATGGGCATCTGCGATCGGGTGCGGATGGAGCGGATGCACTCGAGGACCTTGGCGGTGGTGGCGCCGGATTGGAGGGCGCGGGCGGCGGCGAGTTGGTTGACGATCCCGTCTGCGAGGGGATCGGAGAAGGGGAGGCCGATTTCGAGAAGATCGACCCCGGCCTTCTCGAGGGAGAGTGCGATGGCTTCGGTCGCGACGAGGTGCGGGTCGCCGGCGCAGATGTAGGCGATCATGGCCGCCTGTTTGCGGGAGCGCAGGAGTTCGAAGGTCTTCTCAATGCGTTGTGCCATAAGCGTGCTAGGAAAGCGCTCCGGCGGGCCGAGGGGAAGAGCGGAGGCGCTTAGACTTCGCTCTTCTCACGGCGCGGGGAGGCGTTAGCCTTCGGGCGTCTTATGAAACAGACCCATCTTTTGCTACTGCTTCCCTTCGCTCTGATTGGCTTTGCCTGCGAGCGCCACTCGGCCAGCTCGCTTCCCTCCCACGGGGAACACGCCTCGGAACACGGCACCGCAGCGACGGGAGCCAAGGGGCATGACGCTCCGCACGCCGAGGCAAAGGCTGCCAAGCCCGAGCAGCCCGCGGGTCAACCGGCGGGAAAAGCACCCCAGTTTTTTGAGCAAAAACCAGCGAAGTAATTCTGGGTTTTGGGGCCCTAGGGTGTGCCTCGTGGCGGTGGGGGGGCCTCCCGTTCGGCGCGGGTGGGATGCCCTGTTGTCGACCCCAGCGAGTGATTCCTTCTGATTTCGTAACTAACAATGAACTCTTTGTTTGATTTGAGCGGCGAAGTGGCCGTGGTGATTGGTGGAACGGGCGTCCTGGGTGGCGGCCTGGCGGAGGGGCTCGCTGCGGCGGGCGCCAAGGTGGCGGTGGTCGGGCGGAATGCGGACCGGGGCCGTGAGCGGGTTGAGCGCATCGTGGCGGCGGGAGGGAAGGCGTGTTTTGCCGCTGCGGATGCCTCGCACAAGGAGTCGCTCGAGGCGGCGCTTGCGACGATCACCGCGACGCTGGGAGCGCCCACCGTGCTGGTGAACGCGGCGGGAGGCAATGACCCGAAGGTCACGGTGACGCCGGAGCTTCCGGTGGAGAAAATCGCGGCGGCGGACTGGGTTTCCGCCTTTGATTTGAATCTGGTGGGGGGAGCGCTTCTGCCGAGTCAGGTGTTTGGTCCCGGGATGTGCGAGCGAGGCAAGGGGAGCATCATCAACATCGCGAGTGTCTCGGCGCATCTTCCGCTTTCGCGGGTGGTTGCCTATTCCTCGGCAAAGGCGGCGGTGTTGAATTTGACCCAGTTTTTGGCGCGGGAATGGGCTCCCCGGGGAGTGCGGGTCAACTCGATTACCCCCGGTTTCTTTCCGGCCGAGCAGAACCGGAAACTTCTGTTTCAGGACGACGGCACGCCGACGGCGCGGACGCAGGCGATCTGGGGTCACACGCCGATGAAGCGTTTTGGCGAGGCGCAGGAGTTGGTCGGGGCGTGCGTGTTTTTGGCGAGTCCGGCGGCGGCCAGTTTTGTGACGGGGATCGACTTGCGGGTGGACGGCGGATTTTTGAGCCAGACGATCTGATGGAAGCAGCCATCCACGCGGAGCGGGAAGCATGGGGCGGGGAAGTTTCGTTCCCGCCGGGCCGTTCGCGTGGCGGTATGGCTGGTGGGATGGATCAGCGGGGGCGACTTGGGGGGCTCCCCGGGGGGCGCCTGCTGGCAGGCGTTCTGGCGGTTTTGGGGCTGGCGGGCGGGACTTCGTGGGCGGATGCCGGCCGGGAGCATGTGATCATTTCGGGGGGCGTCTCGCTCTTCAAGTGGGAGCAGTATCGGCCGGATCCGCACGACAAATGGTGGATGAATTTTGTGCGGGCGGCTCGGATTCGGATTGCGCAAATCCGCGAGCGGGATGCGGGGGCGATGATCACTTGGTTTGTGTACAAGCCTGCGTATGAGCGCCGAGCGAGTCAGGAGGCGAAGGATTTGCTGAAGATCATCGACTCGGTTCGGGATGCGTACGGGGTGCGGCGGATCTATTTTTCCGAAACCTCGGAACTGTTGCGTTACCTGAATGAGGGGCAGGACCGGGAGCGGGTGAAGATTGGGAACTTCGAGTACTTTGGGCACTCGAACAAGGCGTGCTGGATGTTTGACTACTCCAACTATGTGGACGGGGCGTCCAAGGCGTGGTTGCACGAGAATGAGCTCTCGCAGCTGCGTCCCGGGATTTTCGCGAAGGATGCGTTTGCCAAGAGTTGGGGGTGTTACTCGGGCGAGAGCATGATTGGGCACTTTCGGAGGGCGACGGGCGTGCGAATGTGGGGGATGGTGGGGAAGACGCAGTATCAGACCGACGAGTTACCGAAGGCGGCCTCTTTCTGGGGGCGCTGGAAACACTAAAGGCGCGATGGTGCGTGTTTTGAGCAGCTTGGGATCGGAGAGTCCAGCGCGTGGGTGGATTGCGCGAGGGAGGGGATTATGAGCGGAGGCCGTTCACTTGCAGATGCCCCGGCGGGGGCGCGATCCGGTCCGGCGGGCTTTTTCGAAGCGAGGGCAACGGAGGGCCGGAGTGTGTCGCACTGGAGTGTGTTGCTTCAGCGTTTGGAGGGGATGGGTGTGGAGGAACGGCGTCGGCGCATGGATTCTGCGGAGCGGGTGGTTCGCGAACAGGGGATCACCTACAACGTGTATGGCGACCCTCGGGGAATGGAGCGTCCGTGGAAGCTGGATTTGTTGCCGATGCTCCTCACCCCCACCGAGTGGGCGGAGATCGAGCGGGGCGTGGTGCAGCGGGCGCGATTGATTGAGCGGATTCTGGCGGATTGCTACGGCGCCCAGCGTTTGCTGCGCTCCGGATGGCTGCCCCCGGCGCTTCTGTTTGCGCAGCCCGACTTTCTGCGTCCAGCGCACGGCATTCAGCCGGTTGGGGGGCGGTTTCTGCATTTTTACGCGGTGGACATTGCGCGATCGGCGGACGGGCGCTGGTGGGTGGTGTCTGACCGGACTCAAATTCCCACGGGGGCGGGGTATGCGCTTGCGAACCGCATGGTGACGGCGCGGATGCTTCCCGAGGTCTTTCGGGAGAGCCGGGTGCAGCGTCTGGCGGGATTTTTCCGGAAGATGCAGGAGGCACTGGCAGGGCTTTCGCCGCGGAAGGTGGCGGAGCCTCGGGTGGTGATTTTGACTCCCGGGCCCTACAACGAGACTTATTTTGAGCAGGCGTATCTGGCGCGCTATCTGGGGTATTCGCTGGTGGAGGGGCAGGATTTGACGGTGGTGGATGCGCGCGTTTACTTGAAGACGCTGAGTGGTTTGGAGCCGGTGGATGTGATTGTGCGGCGGGTGGATGATGGATTCTGTGACCCTTTGGAATTGCGGAGCGACTCGATCTTGGGAGTGCCGGGTTTGCTCGAGGTGTTGCGGGCTGGGAACGTGGTGTTGGCCAATAGTCTGGGGAGCGGGATTGTGCAAAGTCCTGCTTTCAAGGGATTTTTGCCTGGGCTCTGCCGGGAGGTGCTTGGGGAGGAACTGCGATTGCCCTCGATTGCGACGTGGTGGTGTGGACAGGAGGGCGCGGCTCGGTACGCGCTGGCGCATCTCGGTGAATTGGAGATGCGTCCTGCATTTGGCTTGGGGCGAAGTCTTTCCGGTGTTTCCGATGCGGAGGTCCGCAGGCGTGTGAGCTTTGCTCCGCATCGGTGGGTGGCGCAGGAGAAGATGCATTTCTCGCTTGCTCCCTGCTGGGAGGCGGAGGGCTGGGTCGAGCGGCCCGTCGTGTTGCGTGTGTTTCTGGTGGCCACGCCGGAGGGCTTCGAGGTGATGCCCGGGGCTTTGACGCGCACGGGGGAGGGGGCTGTGAGTGGGGGGATTTCGATGCAGGATGGCGGAGGGAGCAAGGACACGTGGGTGCTTGGGGATGCTCCGGTGGACGAGGTCTCGCTCCTGAGCGGCACCACGGCTGCGGTGGAGCTGCGGCGGGTGGGCAACAATTTGCCGAGCCGTCTTGCGGACAATTTTTTCTGGCTGGGGCGTTATTCGGAACGTGCGGATGCGGCGGCGCGCGTGCTTCGGGGTGCTTTGCTGCGGTTTAGTCCGGAGAGTGTGGACAGCGGTTTTCTGTGGATGCAGCCGATGTTGCAGGCCATGGAGGTGATGGATCAGATGCCTCCGGGGGCGTCGCGCAAGGGGCGGTTGGTGGAGGAGTTGGAGGCGGATTTTTTGAAGGCGTTGTATGCGCGGGAAAGGTCGGCGAGCCTTCGGAGTCTTTCGGAGCGCATGGTGCAGATTGCGATGCTGGTGCGGGACCGGACTTCGAATGACGTGTGGCGTGCGCTGACGCTTTTGGAGGAGGTGGTTTCCGTGGAGGTGGACAAGTGGTCTCCCGGGGAGGCGATTGCGCTGCTGAACCGCGTGTTGATGCTGGTGGCCTCGTTCAAGGGGATTGCGCGGGAGAACATGACGCGCGCTCAGGGGTGGCGGTTTCTGGATATTGGGCAGCGGATCGAACGTGCGGTGAACCTGTGCGGGTTTCTCAAATTCACCCTGGGTTCGTCCGAGGCGGCGGCGCCGAGTCTGCTGGAATCGGTTCTGGAGGTGGCGGATAGCACGCTGACTTACCGTTCGCGTTACTCCATCCAAACCAATCTGATGGCCGTGTACGACCTCGTGCTTTTGGATGAAACCAATCCGCGCGCCCTGCTCTTCCAGTTGGAGAGTCTGGACAAGCATTTCAAAAAGTTACCCCGGTACGGCAATTCCGCGCTGCCCAACTCCGGGGAACGCATCCTTTTGGACTGTCTCAATCGGGTCCGGCTTTTGGACCCGCGTGAGCTGAGCGGCATGACGGATGGGTTTGAGCGCACCGAGACGTACCGGGTCTTGGAGCATGCTCTGAGGGCGTTGCCTCAACTCTCGGAAACAATCGCCGCCAATTACTTCGTGCATTCCGCGATCTCCCACACGGGGGTTTGAGAATGCGTTGGGGGGGAGTGGTGGAGCGCGGCTAAGGGAGGGCGGGATGGCGGGTTGGCTTTGAGCCGGATCCGTGATGCGAAGGCGTGCGGGGCGGCTTTGAACGTTGTTTCCAACCCATGAGAAAAACCTTACCCCTCCTCCTTCTTGTCACCGCCGTTTCCAGTTCTGCGCTGCACGCCGAACTGAAGCTGCCCGCCATCATTGGCAATCACATGGTGCTGCAGCAAAAGCAGGCTAACCCCATCTGGGGCTGGGACAATCCCGGCACCAAGGTGAACGTTTCTTTTGGGGGACAAACCAAGTCTGCCGAGGCCGGCAAGGACGGCAAATGGAGCGTGAAACTCGATCCGCTCGAGGCGAGCGACAAGCCTGCGGTGCTGGCCATTTCGACCCCTTCGCAGACCGTCACTCTTCAGGACGTGCTGGTCGGGGAGGTGTGGATGTGTTCCGGACAATCCAACATGGGCTTTACGCTTCAAAGCGACTGGAACGGGGACCTCGAGTCCATCGCCTCCAAGTATGCGAATCTGCGGCTCATCAAGGTGCCGCAGGTGGGCACCCAGGAGTTGCAGTCTGACTTCAAGGGGGAGTGGACGGCCTCGACGCCCCAGAGCGCGGCGAATTTTAGTGCGGTGGGTTTTCTCTTCGGGCGCTACCTCCATCAGGTGTTGGGGGTGCCCGTGGGGTTGATTGATAATGCGTGGGGCGGCTCCGCCGCGGAGGCGTGGATTCGCCGGGAGACCTTGGAAAAAGAGTCCCGCTTTGCGGATCTGATGGAGCGGACGCGGAAGACGGAGGAGAACAGTCAGACCGAGAAAGCCCGCGAGGCGTATGCGGCGGCCCTGGAGCGTCATAAGGAGAGCGCGGCGAAGGCCAAGGCGGAGGGGAAGCCCGTTCCGCGTCCCCCGGGTTCGCCGGAGGCTTGGTTGAAAGGTAACGCGCGGCCTGGGAACATTTTCGCCGGCGTCGTGCACCCGACCTTGGGGTATGGAATCAAGGGGGTGATCTGGTACCAAGGGGAGAGCAATGCCTCGCGTGCGTGGGAATATCGCCAGCTCTTTCCCTTCATGATTGAGCAGTGGCGCAAGGAGTGGAACCAGGGCGATTTTCCCTTCTACTGGGTGCAATTGGCGGATTTCCGTGCGGAGGTGAAAACGCCCGGAGAGAGCGACTGGGCGGAGCTGCGGGAAGCGCAGACCCGGACGCTGGCGCTGCCGAATACGGGGCAGGCGGTCATCACCGATCTGGGAGAGGGGAAGGATATCCACCCCAAGAACAAGCATGACGTGGCGGCGCGCTTGGTGCGCTGGGCGTTGGCGAAGGACTATGGGGTGAATCTCGCCTATCGCAGCCCCGAGTTCAAAGGCGTGGAGATTCGGGAAAACAAGGCGGTGGTCACCTTCGACTGCTTCGGCAGCAAGCTGCGTTCTTTTGACGTGGAGGAAGCGGTGGGATTTGCGGTGTGCGGCGAGGATCGGGTCTGGCACTGGGCCAAGGGCAAGGTGCTGGGCAAGGACCAGGTGGAGTTGAGCTCCGAGGCGGTGTCCAAGCCCGTCGCGGTGCGGTACGCGTGGGCGGACAATCCCGTATGCAACCTCACCAGTGCCGAGGGTCTGCCTGTGACGCCCTTCCGCACCGACGACTTCGAAATGAAGACCAAGCCCGCTCCCGCGGCGAAATAGGCTTCGCTCTTGCGTAAAAAAGCCGCCCGGCCTCCACAGGGAGACTCGGGCGGCTTTTTCTTTGCCTCGTTGGTCCTCTTGGGCTCGTTGGGATGGGCCTGAGACGGAGTCGGGCCGAGGCGGGATCAGAGGGTTGCCTGCTCCTCGGGGGAGAGTTTGGAGCGGAAACGGTTTTTGTCGGTCGCCTTCATGAAGGCCTCGTGGGGCGTGACGATCCCCTGCTGGAGGGCGTCCCAGATGGCGTCGTCCATGAACTGCATCCCCTCGCTTTTGCCCCCGACGAGAACGTCCTGGAGCTTCTGCGTGGCGCCTTCGCGGATGATGGCGCTGGCGGCTGGAGTGACGATGAGGATCTCGTTGACCGCCTTGCGTCCGGCGCCTCCGGCGCGCTTCATCAGCAACTGGGCCACGACGCCACGCAGGGAGTTGGCGAGCATGGTGCGCACCTGGGATTGTTGGTCCGAGGGGAAGACGTCGATGAGGCGGTCGACGGTTTTGCGCGCGTTGTTGGTGTGGAGGGTGCCGAAGACGAGGAGCCCGGTTTCGGCGGCGGTGAGCGCGAGGGAGATGGTCTCGAGGTCGCGCATTTCGCCCACGAGGATGATGTCGGCGTCTTCGCGGAGGGCGGCTTTGAGGGCGACGGGGAAGCTGGGGGAGTGTTCGGGCACCTCGCGCTGGGTGATGACCGAGCGTTTATTGGGGTGAACGAACTCAATGGGCTCCTCGATGGTGACGATGTGCCGGGAGAAGTTGGTGTTAATGTAGTCGATGAGGGCGGCGAGGGTGGTGGATTTCCCCGAACCCGTGGGGCCGGTGACCAGCACGATGCCACCGCGCAATTTGCCGAAATCTTTGACCACCTCGGGGATGCCTAGTTGCTCGAGGGTCATGATTTTGGTCGGGATGATGCGGAAAACGCAGGCGAGCCCGTTGCTTTGCTTCAGGTAGTTGCAACGGAAACGGGAGGACTCGTCCATCTGGTAGGCGAAGTCGAGGTCCCCCACTTCGAGGTATTTTTCCCAGCGTTCGGGTCCGCAGATTTCGGCCATCATGTAGGCCATTTCCTCGTAGGAGAGGGGTTCCTCGCGGATGGGTACGATGGCGCCGTGCTGGCGGATTTTGGGAGAGGAGCCCTGGGCGAGGTGCAGGTCGGAACCGCCGGAGCTCACGAGTACCTGGAAGAATTGGTCGATGTAAGCCATGGGATGGGGGAGTGGGGGTTAGCGGGAGAGATGGGGGCGGAAGAGGGCCTTTTGTTCGCAGCGGGCGTAGGCTTCCTCGGCGGTGATGATGCCCGCGTTGAGCAGTTCCATGAGCGAGTCGTCCATCAGGCGCATCCCGGCCTTGCGGCCGGTTTGGATGACGCCTGGGAGCATGAAGGTTTTGCCCTCACGGATCAGGTTTCCGACGGCGGAATTGTTCGTGAGGATCTCGAGGGCGAGGGCGCGTCCGGTTCCATCGGCGCGGGGCACGAGTTGTTGGGAAACGATCCCGCGGAGCGATTCGGAGACCATGACGCGGATTTGGTCGCGTTGGTCGGAGGGGAACACGTCGAGGACGCGGTCGAGTGTGCGGGCGGCGTTGCCGGTGGTGAGGGTTCCCAGAACGAGGTGCCCGGTTTCGGAGGCGGAGATGGCGAGTTGAATGGTTTCAAGGTCGCGCATTTCACCGACCATGATGACGTCAGGGTCTTCGCGGAGGGCACCGCGGAGCGCTGCGGCGAAGCTCTTGGTGTGGGTGCGCACCTCACGCTGGGTGACGTGACAGCCTGCGGACGGGATGAGGTACTCGATGGGGTCCTCGAGGGTGATGATGTGGTCGCTGCGCTTGCGGTTGATGTCCTCGATGAGGGCGGCGAGGGTGGTAGACTTTCCAGATCCGACGGGGCCGGTGACTAGCACCAAGCCGTTGTGGAAGGAGGTGAGCGCTTGGAGGGAGGCTGGCAGTCCCAGCTCGTCCATGGTGCGCAGTTGGTTGTGGATAATGCGGAAGACAAGGTCGGTGCCGATGCGCTGGCGAATCACCGAGGAGCGGAAGCGGCCAAACTCGGTGCTGTAGGCGAAGTCGACATCGCCGCGGGATTCGAGTTGGAGGAGCTGGTCCGGGGTGAGGAAGCTGCGAGCGAAGGAAAGGGCTTGAGCATCGGTGAGGGGTTCGGCGTCGGGAAAGACGGGGCAGAGAATTCCGAAGCGGCGCCAGTGGGGGACGGCTCCCGTGACCAGATGCAGGTCGGAGGCCTCGGCGGACTGGGCGTATTGGAGGAACTGGTCGATGTGGGTGAGTTCAGTTCCGTTGTAGACGTAGGGGACGACGGTGGGGTCGGGATCCATAAAGCGGGGTGGGGGAACGGATGGGGGTGAAAGGCAGCCCCTTAAGGGAAGGGCAGGGGGCGGATGGGGGCAAGAGGGAATCGCGGCCTTGGGGCGGGGAAAATTCCTACTGGCGACGCGGAGTTTCTCGCATTAGCCATCTGGGAGGTACCCCGATGGGCACCCCCTTATTCCGGCGAAGCCCTCCCGCCCGGCGGGGCGGGGCCCCAAGGTGACCCCACCCTTTTCTGACACCTCCACAGCTCCAAAGCGTTTCTCATGGCGAACGATCTTCCTGAATCCCAAAACGGCGCGGCCTCGAGCAGCTTTGATCCGGATTTGCTGCGCGTCGGGCAGCGTTTGGCCGGGGTGTACACATTGAAGAAGGTGATCCCCATGGCAATGGGAGAGTCGCCGATCTGGATCGCCGACGATGCCATCTCGGAACGCGAGGTGTCGCTGCATTTTATTCCCCAGGAGGTGGGGACGGACCCTGACGTTTGCGAGGCTCTGCGATCGGAGGTGCGTCGTTGCCGTCAGTTCATCCACCCCCACATTCTGCGGGTGCACGATCTGGCGGATGAGCCCGAGTTTTCTGCGGTGGTGATGGATTCCTTTGAGGGGCAGACCCTTGCGCGAATGCTCCAGGAGAACGTGAAGGGGTTCTGGGAGGCGGAGGAAATCGTACCCTGGCTGGATTCGATTCTCCACACCCTGTCGGATGCGCATGGGATCGGCCTCCTGCATCGGGACTTGAGCCTGCACGACATTATCGTCACCCAAGACGATCGGGTTTTGATTTCCGGCTTTGGAATCACGCGGGTGGTGACGGACGCGTTGCGTCGCCGGGGGCATGTGGAGGACCTGGCGCTTTCGTATACGAGTCCGCAGTTACTGGGCAACGGCTTCGCCTCGGTCGCGGACGATGTGTATGCGGTGGGGGCGTGTCTGTTTGAAATGCTGACGGGCCAGCCCCTTTTCGAGGGGCGCGGGGTGTTGGATCGGATTCGTGGGGAGCGCCCGCCTGCGGTGATGGAGGCGCGCCAGCGGATGGGAAGGACGGGGGAACTGCTGTATCCGAACTGGGAGAAGGTGATTTCGCAGTGTCTTGCAAAGGAAGCCGGCGAGCGGCCGCCTTCGATTGCGAAGCTGCAGGAGCGCCTTGGGGTGCGGGCGGAGACTCCGGAAGTTTCCTTGGCGCCCTCGGGCTCGGGTGCCGGTGCGGCGGTGGGGGGCGGCGGAGGCGCGTCCGCGAAGGAGGGCAGCATCCGGGAGCGTCTTTTGGAGCGGGCGCGCGAACATTCCCAGGCTCCCCAGCACATGGGAGTGGCGGGCGAGGAGGAGGGGCCATCGGAAGATGGCGAGGCGCGTGAGACGATGAGTTTCGGGCAGCGTCGGCCTTTGCTGACCTCGCCCACGACGCCGATGGAGCGGGAAATGCGCAGCCGGAATGGGGCGCTCTTGTGGTTTTTGTTGATTGCTGGCGGTGGTGCGGCCTTGTGGTTTGGGGCAAATGCGGTGGTCCAGCGCCTCAAGCCGAAACCCCAACCGGTGGTTCCCGCTCCCGAGCCGGTGCGGCCGGAGGATCCGGACAAGACGCTGGAGGGACGATTTGTGCCCCCCGCGGCGCCTGGAACGCCTCCGGAGCTCACGGCGCTGCGGCCGGGTCTTCCGATGAGACCCCGGAGCGGAGCGGCGGAGGATTCGGGGGTGTTGGGTGGAGGGGTGCCCCTTGTGAGTTCCGAGCCTGCCGCGCCGCGCCTGAATCCGCCGGCCAGGCCGGTTTCTCCATCACCGGCGCCCATGCCGTCCGCCCCTTCTCCCGCCTCGGGCGGAACGGTTCAGTCTGCGCCGGTTCCGAATGCGCCGAGTCTTCCTGCGAAGGATGCGCAGGCTCCGGCGCCGGACGGGGCTGCCCCGAAGGCGGATGGGCAGATGGAGAATGCGCAGCGGTTGTTGGACGAAGCGAAGGCGCGAGCGGCGGCGGCGGCGAAGGAGTACGACCGGTTGAGGTCCAAAAAAGAGCTGAGCGCCTCGCAGCGTGCGGCCCTTGCGGCGGCAAAGAAGGAGAAAGAGCAGGCGGAGAAGCGCGTCCAGGAACTCCAAGCGGCCATCAAAGAGCTGACCCAACTTCTGGGGAATCCCGAGCTGAAGGAGGAGGTCAAACCCGAGTCCAAGCCGGCGGCCAAGGCGGAGGAAAAACCCCCAGCGACCCAGGCTCCCCTTGCCGCGGGAACGATCGTCGCCTCCGTACCCGCTCCGGCCCCAGTTTCCGCGCCGACGCCCTTGGAGGGGGCCGCCAAGGTGCTCAAGCAGCGAGCCGACGCGACGCCTCGGCCGGCAGGTGCGCAGGAGAACAGCGTGGGGATGCTTTTTTTGCCCGTGGGAGACGTGATGTTTTCGGTCTTTGAAACGCGGGTGAAGGACTACGAAGCCTTTGTGCGGGAGACGGGGTATGCCCGGCGGTCCGAGCCGTCATGGGACCGGCCCGGATTTGAGCAGTCCCCTGACGACCCGGTGGTGGCGGTGAGTTGGAATGACGCGAGTTCGTTCTGCACTTGGCTCACGGATCGGGAGCGCAAACTGGGTCTTTTGAACCCGGGCGAGCACTATCGGTTGCCTACGGATCTGGAGTGGAGCCGTGCGGTCGGGCTCTCCGATGAGCGGGGGAAGGATCCTTCCGTCCGGGATTCGGCTCTTCCCGAGGTGTACCCTTGGGGCAACCAGTGGCCGCCGGTGATCGGCGCCGGTAATTTCCTCGGGACTGAGGGCGACACCGAGATGCCAATCAAGGGATATGCTGACGCCTTCCCCCAGACCGCTCCGGTGGGGTCGTTCAAGCCGAACGAATTGGGCTTGTACGATCTGAGTGGAAATGTGTGGGAGTGGTGCTTTGACACGTTCACGAAGACGGCCCGGCAACGCGTGTTGCGCGGGGGATCGTTCAAAAGCTCCGTCCGCCAAACGCTGTGGTCCTCCGTTCGGATTTTCTCGATGCCCGAGGTGTCCCGGGATGATTACGGGTTCCGGGTGGTGCGGGCCGGGGATGGCGGGAAGAAGCGGTAGGCGCGAGCGGTAGCGGTTGGAAGGGGCCCGCTCTGCGGGGCCCCTTCGCCGGGGCCGCTTCCCGGGCACACGCGCCGTGGACGCATTGCGGAGACGCGCGTTTAAGTCGGTTCGGCCCTCCGGAGGATGAGGTGGGTGATCTCTGCCGGGGCGTGGGTGCGCAGGGGGAACCAGTTTCCAACGCCATTGGAAACGACGAGTGCGCGCTGGTTTTTCCGGTAGAGTCCGGACCAGTAGCGGAACATGGCGGGGCCCACGCCGAGACGTTCATTGAGCATGAGCTGACCGCCGTGGGTGTGTCCGGAGAGGGTGAGGGGAATCCCCTCCGCTTGGTCGAACGCGTGGGGGTGATGCGCGAGCAGCAGGGGGAGCGCCCCCGGATTTTGGCGTTTTTGGAGGAGGGATTCCACGCTGCCTCCCCAGGCAAGCCCCAGCAGTTCGATGGTGGATGCCCCGAGGTTGAGGCGCAGGGATTCATTGACGAGGAGTGGAATGGCCGCCGCCGTTTCTTTGCGGAAACGGCGCGGATCCGCGAGGAGGTCGTGATTGCCCTCCACGGCAACGACCCCATGGCGCGCGCGAAATCCCTTAAGCAGTTCGAGGCCCGCAGGAAGGTCGTCCAGCGAGTAGTTCACGAGATCCCCGGTAAACAGCACCAGATCCGCGTCGAGTGCGTTGGTGGAGTGGACGATTTGCTCGAGGACACGGCCGTGCGTGAAACGGCCCACGTGCGAGTCGCTCACATGGGCGATGGAGAGTCCGTCGAGGCTTGGGGGAAGCGACGCCAGCGGCACCTCGAGCCTCCGGATTCGGAAGTGGTCGAGCGAGGAGAGTCCGCGCGCGGTGGCTCCGAGGGCGATGAGGGCGGGACTTGCGGTGAGCGCTGCTCCGAGGAAGGTGCGGCGGGGCAGCGCGCCGAGCGGCTCGGGAGCGGGGGTGGGTCGGGGAAGTGGGGGGGAGGGACGGAGGAGTTTTCGGGTTTTCCCGAGCAGTGCGGAGAGGATCCAGAGGAGAACCAGGGGAGGGAGCACCACGAGGTGCCAGACATAGACCAAGGCGAATAGGACGCTCGGGAAGGCGTTTTCGCTGAAACGGCCCGAGGCGCGAAGTGCCAGCAGGGATGCCAATCCACCCACGACCAACCCCATGAAGCACGCAAGGAAAACGCGCCATCTCCCTGGATTCCTAGCGTGTCGCAGGAGGGAGTCGGATTTCCACCACCAAGCCAGATCGGCGGTGATGAGGAGAAGAGCGATCAGGACGAAGGGCTTCACGAGCAGGGAACATCCGGCGCTCTGAGGCGATCCGCAAGCGCTCAGCCGGCTCAATCAGGAGCCCCGGGCACCCGCTCCGGAGGCTTGCAGGGCTGCGGAGATGGGTTCCGGATCGCGCTCGGTCCGAATTC
>JBEBAG010000094.1:0-3072 GCA_041159065.1 Verrucomicrobiota bacterium
CACACCGTACCGTTCCGATCGAAAGAAGCTCGGGAGCTTCTACGAGAAAATCTCCATCGAGATCGGTCTCGCGCGCCTCATCCGCGAAGGCTACCTCGCCCCCATCACCATCAAATCCGTGCCGCTCAATCTTTCGCTCGAGAGTGTGCGCACGACGGCCGGCGAGTACCGCGCGGACGACCTCGGATGCGTGATGGCAGGCCACCTCGAGGAGGCCGCAAGATGCTTGGCCGAGCACGCTGCAGGACGGAAGACCGTGGTCTTCCTGCCGCTGATCGAGACGAGCTTGGCCTTTGTGGACGCCTGCCGCTCGCTTGGGTTGAGAGCCATCCACGTCGACGGGAACGACCGCTGGGGCGTGGAGGCATTCGCTCGCGGGGAGTTCGACATCATTTCCAACTCGTCCCTCCTGACGACGGGGTGGGACTGCCCGCGCGTTGATTGCGTTTACCCGCTGCGCCCAACCAAGAGCCTCTCCCTCTTTCAGCAGATGGTGGGGCGGGGGACTCGGCTCTGCGAAGGCAAAGCAGACCTCCTCCTCCTCGATCCGCTCTTCCTGACCGACGACCATTCGCTCATTAAGTCGGCGCGCCTCATCGCGACCAACGACGAGGAAGCGAAGGAGATCCAGACCCTCTTGGCCACAGGGGAAGAGGTGGACCTGCTCGACAGTGAACAGACGGCACAGGAGATCCGCCGGAGCCGGCTCGAAGAAGAGCTCCGCGCCAAAGCCCAGCGCAAGGCCCGCACCGTCGACGCCTTGGACTTCGCGCTCTCTCTCAAATCGCGAGCTCTCACGGACTACGAGCCGGAAATGGCGTGGGAGTCAGAGGCGATGTCCGCAAAGCAGCGGGCCTTCCTCGAGAGTCAGGGGTTCAACCCGGATTCCATCCAGAACAAGGGCCACGCCTCGAAGCTCACAAACATCCTCTTCGCGCGCAGAGAAAACGGATTGGCCTCCCCGAAACAGCTCGCACTCCTCCGCAAGTGGAACGTGCCCAACCCAGAGCGCGTCTCCTTCAAAGAGGCCTCCCGCATCATCTCCCTTCGTTTCGGTAATCGCTCGAAACCCGCACCCCAAAACGCATGAACGAAATCACCTACACCCCGCCAGCGGCGCGCTCCCAGGGCGCAGACCTCACCGCAGCAGAGGCGCGGTCCATCGCCGCGCAGTTCTGGGCGATCGAGTGGGAGTCGGACACCCACGGCTTCATGCCGTGCCCTGGCGCCCACCTGCACAGCACTCGAAACGGAAAACGCGACTGCAAGATTCACGTCTGCAACGACGGAAAGCCTCCCACGATCCACTGCCTCCACTCCTCTTGTTCCGCCGTGATTGAGGCCGCAAACAAGACGCTCCGCTCCGCATTGGGAAGGGCTGGGGCGTCCGGAGGCATTACCCCCGCAGACTCGCCGCAGCCGCAAAACCCGACCACCAAAAAGGCCCCCGTCCTCGACTCCTCGCCGATCCCGCTGCCTTCGCCCATTGCCGGCGGCTTCCTCCGAATGATGGAGCTCTGCTTCCTCCCGGAAGAGTTCGTCTCAATAGCACAGACCGACGTGGAGACGGAGAAGCCCTCCTCGGGGATGACGCGAACCCGCGAGAAGTGGGAGCAGGCCTACCGCGAGAAGTCGGGCATCGAGTGGGAGGTCCTAAGCTGCGACTACAACAAACTCGGCCTCTACATCCGCGTGAACCCCATGAAGAAGGGGGGCGCCACCAACGACGATG
Source organism: Verrucomicrobiota bacterium (assembly GCA_041159065.1). Classification (GTDB taxonomy): domain Bacteria; phylum Verrucomicrobiota; class Verrucomicrobiia; order Chthoniobacterales; family Chthoniobacteraceae; genus Chth-196. The sequence continues at coordinate 1,733 of JBEBAG010000094.1, forward strand.
TCACCGCCTTCCGTCACGTCCTGGTCGAGTTCGACCGCGACAAGTCGGGGAGCGCGATCCCGAAGGCAGTGCAATTTGGGATCCTGACCCGATCAGGCCTCCCCATCACCACCATCACAGACTCGGGGAATAAGTCGCTGCACGCTTGGGTCCGCGTCGACGCCAAAGACGCGACCGAGTACCGCGACCGAGCCGAGCAGATCTACGCGCTCTTCGAGCAGTACGGGGTGGACAAGGCCAACCGGAACCCGTCCCGCCTCTCCCGCTGCCCCGAAGGACTCCGGGAGATCGCCGAGGGAGACATCCGCACCCAGCATCTCCTCGCCACCAGCATCGGGCCCCGCACGTGGGCCGAGTACCAGGCCGCGCAGAACGTCGCCATGGTGGGGGACTCCATCTCCGTCACGGAGCTGCTCGACTACGACACCAAAAACGACCCCAACTCCGTCATCGGCTCTCGCTGGCTGTGCAAAGGCTCCACCGCCCTCATCGTGGCTCAATCGGGAATCGGCAAGAGCTCACTCGCCATGCAGTGGGCCATCGGGTGGGGCGTGGGCGACCCCATAGCTACCTTCGGGATGAAGCCGATCCGCCCTCTCAAAAGCCTCTTCATCCAGGCCGAGAACGACCGAGGCGACATGGCAGAGCAGCTTCAGGGGGTGGTGAACGCGATGAGTCTCACCCCCGAGCAGATCCGCGACCTCAACGAAAAAATCGTGATTTACCGCGACGCCACGCATTCGGGGCACGAGTTCCTCGCGATTGTCGAAAGCCTGGTGCGGATCCACAAGCCGGACCTCGTCTGGATTGACCCGCTTTTGAATTACATCGGGGACGAAATATCCGACCAATCCGTTTGCTCCGCATTCACGCAGCGGGTGAGCGGCATCGCGATCGAGACAGGGTGCATCTTTCTAATCATGCACCACACCGGGAAACCGAAGACGGACGGATCCAAAACCGCGTCGGACCTTGCTTATGCGGGACTTGGCTCCTCGGTGCTCACAGCGTGGGCCCGCGAGGTTATCGTTCTCGAGCGCGCCGCTGATTCCATCGATGGCTCTCCGTGCTTCAAACTGACTATGACGAAGCGAAGGAGACGAGCCGGTTTGTACAGCCTCGAGGAAGGCTGGGGGGCCCCTTCCTGTTACATTCAACACCATTCGGGGGAAGGTATACTTTGGCTTTTGGCGCAGAAACCAGCAGAGCCGCAGGATAAACAAAAAAGACAATCAAAACAGGGCGGATGGCGTAGGCAAAACGGCAAGTGGACCAAGAACGACGAATAGCAATGAGCGAACAACAAAAACTTACAGAATTACCTGCCGAACCCTACCGCT
>JBEBAG010000095.1:0-5069 GCA_041159065.1 Verrucomicrobiota bacterium
CGCAGCCCGGCCCTCGCAGCTGCCCGAGGGGAGCATGGTGAAGGCCACCGGTGTTTGCTCCGTCGAGGCCACGGACTGGGAGTCCTTGGTGGTACGCCAGCAACCCACCGGATTCACGCTCCTGGCACGCCAGCCGGAGGATGTCGTCGTGCTGCGCCGGGCTCCGTTTTGGACGGGCCGGAATGTGGCCATCGGACTCGGACTGCTCGGGGCCGCGGGAGGAACGCTCCAAGGAATTCTCTGGATCCGCGCCCGCCGCCGGATCCGGGAGTTGTCCCGAGACCGGGATGAGGCGCAGTCCCTGTTTCGAGCGATCCTCGCCGAGCGAACGCGCATGGCGCGGGAGATTCACGACACGTTGGCCCAGGGGTTCACCGCAATCTCTGCGCAACTGGAGGTGTTGTATCAACCCGCTGGCCACTTCGCGGCACCGCTGCGCAAGCATCTAGAGCTCGCTCGCGAACTGGTTCGCAGCAGTCTGGAGGAGTCTCGCCGTTCCGTTTGGAACTTGCGATCCCAGTCGCTGGAGGAGCACGGCTTTGCAAAAACCCTTGAGCGTCTCGGGACGCAACTGGTCGGAGGCGGCCAGACCGCGTTCCATTTCACCCAGAGCGGCGCGGCCAGGGAGCTTTCGCCTGCCATCGAAAACAACGTCCTGCGGATCGGCCAGGAGGCGCTCACCAAGGCCGTCCGGCATGGATGCCCGCACCGGATCACCTGCTTGCTGGCTTTCGAGGCAGACACCCTCCGGCTGGAAATCGCAGACGACGGAGCCGGATTTGAGCCCGGCCTCACACAGAGCTCGATGAAGGGCGGCTTCGGATTGTCCGGGATGCAGGAGCGCGCACGGGAAATCCACGGAAACCTCGTCGTGGAAAGCCAGCCCGGAGCCGGCAGCCGGATCACCCTCACCCTTCCCCTCTCTCATGTCTGAGCCCATTCGCATTTTGATCGTAGACGACCACCACGCCCTGCGTATCGGTCTCGCCGCCATGATGTCCGCATTTCCCCAGTTTTTGGTGGTGGGCGAGGCCGCGGACACCGAGGGCGCGATCCAAGGATGCGAGCACCTCGCTCCCGATGTCGTGCTCATGGACTTGCGACTGCCAGGAGGCGGCGGGGCGGAGGCAACCCTCCGCATTCGCCAGCGCTGGCCCCAGACCAGGGTGCTCGTCATCACCACGTACGAGGGCGACGAGGACATCCACCGATCCATCCAGTCGGGCGCAAGCGGCTACCTCCTGAAGGGCCTCAGTAGCGCGGAACTCGCCGCGGCGGTGGAGACGGTCCATCGAGGCGGACGCGTCATGCCGGAGGCGCTGGCCATGCGCTTCAAAGAGCGCGAGCAGCGCAAGGATCTTTCCGGACGCGAGCTGGAGGTGCTGCAGCGAATCGTGCTGGGCCGCAGCAACAAGGAAATCGCGGTCGACCTCGGGGTGGGTGAGGAGAGCGTGAAGACGTACCTTCGCTCGTTGTTCCACAAACTGGGCGTGGCCGACAGAACCCAGGCGGCAAACGAGGCCATCCGACGTGGAATCGTGCACCTGTAACGTCAATCAGAAGAAGCCATCCCAGCCTCAGGAGGGGAGTGTCAGATCATCGGCCCGTGGGAGGGACGCGAGAAAATGGATCGCCCGATGGGGGCCACCGGCACCTTGAGCTCCCGCCTGACGCTCCGTTTGCTCCCGAACGCGCGGCGCCGGGAACGCTTGGAAGGCAGAGGGGCTCAGGGACGAGAGGTGGGCGGTTCGCTCTTTGGATCGGTGGAAAAGCTGACCTTGGAAATTTTGGCCCGGCGCACGGCCTCGAAAGGGCCGCTGAGTTTCTGAAAGGGGAGCTCCTCATGAACGCGGATGAACACAGCCCCCTCAGGGCGCAGGGCTTTGATCCGGCAAAGCGCCTCTTCGAGTTGCTGCAGGGTGATGGGCCGTTCGTTGAGCCGAAGGAGTGCTTCGCGGTCGATGTCGATGGTTTGCACCGCGCTCGGTTCCCCGAGTCTTTCGGTTACGGAGTCTCCAGGCGAGCCCCTGCGAACAAGGTCCGGAAACAACAGCGATTCGAGGAGCTCCACGTTTCCCTGGGTATTGAAGACAGTCAGAATGCCGCCATCTTTCGCTGACCAGTGCACCGCCGCACCCGATGGAAAAGGCACGCCATTCTTTAAAAGCGCCTCCTTCAGGTCCTCCACGGCAGAGTCCGCGATGAACTCGTTTCGTCTTTCTGGAGGGAAAAGGTAGGCCTTGCAAATGAGGGCCTCGGGAAGCGCGGCCTGGGTGACTCCGAGAAATGTGAGGATGGCGAGGCTGATACTGAGTGCAGTTTTCATCAGAGGATGGGGCTTGGGTTGGTTCAGGAGAGATTCGATACGGAAACGCAGCGCAACGCCGCGGCCAAAGATGCCGACAAAACCCACTCCCAGACCCGGATGGTGGAATGTAGTCTCCACCTTCAACAGGGTGTGACCGTAAGCGACCCGGCGGGCGGTAGACTCGCGTCGCAGCACCTGGGCGTCACAGGCGGCCTCGCGATCCTGACGCGATTTGAAGAAAGCGATCCAGAGCAAGGGATTGAACCAGTGCAACGCCAGCAGGAGACACAGCAGGGCGTTGAGAGGCAGATCCCCTCGCTGGAGGTGAGTCAACTCATGCTTGAGCACGAGCCGCGTTTCCTCTGGGGCAAGACTTTCCTCCAAGTCAGCAGGCAAAAGCAGCACAGGCCGAAACAAACCAGTGACAGCGGGACTTTGGACCCTCGGGCTCATCCAGATACGGGGAACCTTCATGAGCCCGATTTCCCGCGCCACGTCGCGGGTGGCCTCCTGCAGCTCCCTTCGCACCGGAATCCTGCTGCGGCGGAAACTGCGCAGGGTTTGCAGAAATGTCGCGAGACCGATTCCCCCAGTCCCCGCCGCACCGACCAACCAGATCCACCCGGCAAGTTTCTGCCATGGAAAGCGCGCGAGGCGCGGAAAAGCCATCCGGACGCGCTGTGGGGCGGGCGGGCTCCGATCGACGGACGAACGGTTTGAGCCCGCCGCAAGCGCCGAGAGAGCTGCACGGGTGGGCTGCACGAGTGTGGCCACGCTCCAGCGGCTCTGCAGAAAGGTTGGCATCAACAGAACCACAAGGACCGGCAGCCAGAGGGTGTGCCGCCAAGAGGCGGAGAGCCATCTGCGAAGGATCGTTTGCGCCAGAAGGACCACGACCGTGAGTACAGAGGCGCGCAGGCTCGCGGCGACGACCCAGTCAAAGAGGGAAGCCATCATGGGGGTTCAGTTCTCGAGGCGCTGATCCAGGATCTTCTTCAGTTCGCGCACCTCGTCAGCGGTGTGGTGGCTGTTGTGGGCGAAGTGAACGTGGAGCGGCTTGGCCGCGCCCCCAAAGATGCGTTGCATAAACGACTCTCCTTCGGCCCGAACGCAGGACTCGCGTTTCACCGCCGGCAAGTAGGTGCGTGTGCCCACGCTGTTTTCGCCGGTCGCAACGGCTCCTTTGTCGACGAGGCGTGTGAGGAGGGTGCGCACGGTGTTCTCGGCCCAATTCGTTGCGGGACGGAGGGTCTTGGCGAGTTCGGAGGCCGTCAGAGGCGAGGCGGCCCAGAGCGCCTCCATCACGGACCATTCGGAGTCAGAAATGTCAGGCAACGGCGTCATCTCCGGCACCGTACTACAAATGTAGCGAACCACGCAACTACAAACGTAGTGAAAGCAATCAACGGCCCGAATCGGATCCCACAGCAGGCGCACTATCACCCCGGCATCGGGACCTTCCGAAAAGCCACCGCGACAGGTGAATATCCTCCGCCCCCCTCCAGCATGACTACCCTGCTCCTCTCGGAATGGCCCGCCCCAGCGGTCCCCACTCATCACGCCCCCCCAGCAAGGCCCCCCACCCGACGCTCCCCGCCTCCACCCGAATAACGGAGGCTAAACTCGAAGCCCGAACTTCATTTGCACGCAGCGACGCCGGATTTCGAGTCTCCGGGCCGCACTTCGGCGAAGTTGGGATTCCCCATTCCCAAACTATTCCGACGTGTGCGAAGTGCTTTTGGGTTCTTACCCATTTCAGATCCTCCGGAATGCCCGAGCGCGATCGCATCGTGATCACCTACCAAACGTCGGTCCCAGCTCATCCCTGTCCACCCAGACACCCCCCAAGGAACCGGGCACCAAGAACCGGGCACCATTCAAACGCCCCGCGCGAGCGCCCTCCAACCCGGATCCCCGCCGCCCCCCCGTGCGTTGCCCCGCTCAGTCCTTAGCCGCAGTCCAGCTGGGTCACCTCCGGAGGACTTCGGAAACGCATCGGAAAGCCCGTCATGCCAAGCCCGCGGCTGGTATGCAAAAAGAGCGACCCGACGCGGTACGAGCCAAACGCATACTTCCGTCCCCACTCAGGAAGCGCCCCGTGCACCACGCCCGGCACATTGATCTGCCCGCCATGACTGTGCCCGGAGAGCTGGACATGCACCCGGCCATCCCTTGCCACCGCATCCGCCACATCCGGCTCGTGCGCCATCAAAAGGGTCGATGCCTTCTCAGGACGCCCCTCCAGAGCCATTTCCAAGTCGGGCCGACCCGCACACGAATCCAACCCGCCAATCCAGACCCCATGCCCCTCCCCTAGCAGCACCCCCCGGTTCACCAGCATCTCCACCCCTCCCTTCCGCATTCCCTCCAGCACTACCCGCGCCCCCTTTTTCCGATCATGGTTCCCCAACACCCCAAAAACCCCCAACCGCGGGTTCATTTCCCGCAGCAACTCAGGGAACTCCTCCACCGCAGCCGCGTCCGCGTCCACAAAGTCTCCCAGCAACACCACCAAATCCGGCTTCAAAGAACCCGCCAATTGAAAGGCCTCCCGCAAAAACGCGCTCTGCGTAAAGGGATGAAGGTGAAAATCGCTGAGCGCCACCACCCGCATCCCCTCCAGCCCCCCCAGACCCTCCCCTCCGGCCGGAATCCGAATCCGTTCCACCCCCAACCGCTCGGGTTCCACCCCCATCCCATACGCCCCCGCCGAGACCATCCCAGCGAGCAATCCCATGCCCCCTTTCAAGAACCAACGTCT
>JBEBAG010000096.1:0-12330 GCA_041159065.1 Verrucomicrobiota bacterium
TGTGAACTTGCCCGATTTGGGTTTGGGGACAGGCTCCGGTTTTGAAGTTCGCGAGCGGGCGGGTTCGGTGGGTAAGCTGGCGCCGGGCATTGCCGCTCAGATTCGGGATCCAGAGAGCGGGGCGCGCCTGTCTTTACTGCAGACGGGGATGCTGTGGCTGAAAGGGACGAACATTTTCGAGGGCTATCTGTACGACGCGGAGCGCACGCGTGAGATGGTGCGCGAGGGATGGTTGCGCACGGGGGACCTGGCTCGTTTTGACGAGGATGGGTTTCTCTACATCGAGGGGCGCTTGACGCGGTTTTCGAAAATGGGGGGGGAAATGGTGCCGCACGAGAAAGTCGAGCAGCGCCTCATGGAGTTGCTCGGTGTCCAAGCGGAGGAGAAGGTGCTCGCGGTGACGGGGGTTCCGGACGCGGCCAAGGGCGAGGCGCTGGTGATTTTGAGCACGCGGGAACTCGACTTGGCGGAGGTGCGATCGGGACTCGCAGCGGCGGGGTTGCCGAATCTTTGGATTCCGCGTCGGAGGATTCGGGTGGAAGCCATTCCTCATTTGGCGACGGGCAAGCTGGACCTGAGACGGATTCGGGAGATGGCCCTTGCGGGGGGGGAGGACCGTCCCGAAGAAAAGCGGGGGTAGAAGGCACGCGCGCGTTGCCTCGCATGCGATGCCAGAGGAGAGAGGCTCACGAGGGCCTCGCCTGAGCCGGTGGGGTGTCGGGTGGGTGGTTTGGGAAAAACGAGGGCGCTGTGCGAAGCGGGGGTACGGCGTGGAAACGGAAGGCCCGCAGTGCAAGGGAATCAACGCAGAGAACAGGGGAGGGAAAAACAATGATGAAAGAGAGCGCAGGCCGGGGGAACGGTTGGCTGAGGGCGGTGGGCTTGGGGATGTTGTTGGGATGGGGAATGGTTGGCGGAACCGGATGCATGCACATCCATGCGCCTCACGCGGAGTCGAAGCGATCGGCGGTGATGTGTGATCGATGCAAGACGACGTGGGTCGTGCGCGGCGATCCTTCGGGCAAAATGGTGCGTTACACGCGGGAAAGGGCGATGGTGTGCCCGGACTGCGAGACGGCGGTGGCGCATTGGATGCGCACGGGGGAACTGAAACACCACTGTGCGCATTGCCGGGGCAAGTTGACGTGCGAGGAACCGCAGTCCAAGGGAGCGGGGACGCCGTAGCGCACGATTTTGGGCGGCCCCCCGCGTGGCAGGTTTTCTGTGGGAGGGGGGCGAGAGAGCGCGAGACAGCGCGAGCGGCCTAGATGGACGCGAGGGGCGCGGTGGAATCGCCGAAGCGCTCGGCGGGGACCCCCATGTGCCGGAGCAGTTGCAGGTGCATATTGCTCATGGGGGTGGGGGGCAGACGCAGGTGCTGGCCGGGATGCAGCAGGCCTCCCCCGCCGCCGGCGAGAAGGACGGGTAGATTGTCGTGGCCGTGGCGGTTTCCATCGGAAAGGCCCCCGCAGTAGACCACCATCGAGTGGTCGAGGAGGGACTTTCCGGAGGGGTCCCGGGTGTCGCGCATTTTGCGCAGGAAGTAGGCGAAGGCTTCCGCGTAAAAGAGGTCGATCTTGCGGAGTTTGGCGATTTTGTCCGCGTTGTTCTGGTGGTGGGAGAGGTCGTGATGCCCCTCGGAAACGCCAATGGTTTGGAAGCTGCGGTTGCTTCCGTCGTGGGCGAGGAGGAAGGAGCAAACCCGGGTGGAGTCGGTTTGGAAGGCGAGCACCTGGAGGTCCATCATCAGGCGCAGATGCTGGGCGTAGTCTGTGGGAGTGCCTTCCGGAGCGGGGGAATCCACCTTGGGGAGCGGGCCGAACCTCTCGAAGTGCTCGATGCGTCTTTCGATTTCGCGGACGCCCGTGAGGTATTCATCGAGCTTCTGCTGGTCGTTTCGGCCGAGCTGGTTTTGCAGTTGGCGTGCGTCTTCGCGGACGAAATCGAGCAGGGAGCGCTGGCGCTGTTCGCGCGAGAGGGAGGGGGTGCCGCCCGGCGCGTGCAGTCCAAAGAGCCGCTCGTACACGAGACGAGGGTTGGACTCCGGGGAGAGCGGCTGGGTTTCCGAACGCCAAGAGAGGTTGAACTGGTAGGCGCAGGAATAGCCCGAGTCGCAGGATCCGGACTTGCGTGTGGCGTCGCACGAGAGCTCGAGCGAGGCGAATCGGGTCTGGGATGCCACCGCTTGGGCGGCGACCTGATCCACCGAAATCCCGACGCGGATGTCGCTTCCAGCCGTTTTTTTTGGACGGGCGCCAGTCAGAACGCTGGCGGTGGCCCGAGCATGGTCCCCTCCGCCGTCCTTGCCGGCGAGCCCATGTTGGTGCTCGAGGCCGCTGAGGATTTGGAACTGGGAACGGAACTCTTCCAGCGGCCGCATGGTTTCGTTGATCTGGTATTGGGTCCCCTCTCCGGAGGGCACCCAGCTTGACTCCACAACGCCATTGGGAATGTAGAGGTAGGCGAGGCGGAGGGGAGCGCCCGAGGGCGTGGTCCCCGGCAGAGGAGCGGCGGCGGCTTGCAGGGATCGGGGCAGGAGAGCTTCGAAGGCGGGGAGCGCGAGGCCCAGACCGACGCCGCGCAGAAAACGTCTCCTGGAGAGGAGCGGGAGGTGTTCCAAAGCGGCCATGGGAAATCTTGGGTTTGGAGGCGGGTACCGGAAGGGCTCTCCCAGGATGAGATCTCCAAAGGGGCTGTTTCTTAGAGGGGGGGCTCTGGGGAATTTGCGCGGTTCTCGCGCGGGAGCGGGCGAGTTGGAATCAGGCCTTGGAGCGTCGGAATGCCAGGCAGAGCCATCCGCAAATCAGGGCCACGCCGCCCAAGGGGGTAATGATTCCCAAGCGGGCGATGGAAGTGAGCGCGAGGACGTAGAGGGAGCCGCTAAAGAGCAAAACGCCCGCGGTGAAAAAGCGGAAGGCGGCTTTGGGAAGGGGGGTTTGCGAACTCACCCAGAGCAGCACGATGGCGTGCAGCAGATGGTAGAGCGAGGCGGTTTGCCACACGGGAAGGGTCTGGCGGGATTCCAGAATGGGGCGCAGTCCGTGGGCGCCAAAGGCCCCCAGCGCGACGCCGAGGGCTCCGAAGAGGGAACTGATGCGGAGGGGGGACATGGGGGAAGGCTAGTTGGGGTGGTTTTCCTCGGTGGGAACGAGGCGCTGGGAAAGCTTCGAGGTGGCCCACTGGAGAATGCTGGGCTTGGCCAGATCAAAGCCGATTTTCACGAGGGAAATCAGGAGGCCGGTTTTGGCTGCGCTTGCGTTGGCTGGAGGGACAGGTTCGCCCGCTTCGGCGGCGGTGGATCGGGGGCGTCTGCGGAAAAGCCATGAGAGCACAAAGCCGCCGGAGGCCGCACCCATCAGCCAGGATCCCCAGTGCTGGGCGATGTGGCGGCGGGCGCGCTCAAACAGATTGGCGGAGGTGCGGATATTGTGGACGGCGGAATGGATTTCGCCGCGGGAGACCTCGATTTCGGCGATCAGTTGGGCCTTGCGGCGGTCGATTTCAACCATGCTTCGTCCTTTTTGAATTCCTCGAGTGTCGCGGGGAACATGGGGCTGCGAATCCATTTCCGCGCGAAGAGCAGAATGCCCCAGGCGAGGGCGAGATGGAGTGCCCCGGTCACTGCGGCGATCCCCATCCACGCGTGTTCGGAACCAATCAAGCGGGCGAGGAGAAAGACCATCGCCAGACAGAGCAGCAGGTAACCGGTCAGGATGAGGGTGACGCAAGCCACGAGGGTCAGGAGGACTGCGGCGACGCGGTTGAAGGCTTCTTTTCCCTCAATCCCCAGCAGTTCAAAGCGGGCACGGAGGAAACGAATGGACGCCAGCAGGAATCCGCGCAGATGGGTGGGGATATCCCCGGATTCGGATACAGGGGGCGGAGGCATGCGCAAAAGGAGGAAAGGGAGCGGATCTTAGGCTCCAGGGAGTGGGCGCGGGTTGCGGATGCAGGGGAGAGGCCGCCTCCGAAACCCAGCGATCGAGTCCTCGAGGGAGGCCTCTCGGGTGAGGGCTCCGGTTGCCAAGGCGGCCCGGCGCCGTTTAGGACTTCCGGGCGAGCATTCCGAGGATGAATCCTGCCCCGGCCGCAGCGAGCACCGCCTTGAGCGGATTTTCGCGGACATATCCCTCCGCTTCCTGCTGGAGGGAACGGATGCGCACCTTGGCGTCTTCGTAGGCTTCCCCGGCTTTTTCGCGAAGTTCGTGGGTTTTTTCGTCCACGGCGTGTCCCCATTCGCGTGCCTTGGCCTCGGCCGCGGCCTTGAGTTCCTCGGCGGCCTGAAGCGCGTGGGCACCGGAGGCTTTCCAGTTGTTCTTGGCAGACGCGGATTCACCGGAATCGCCCACGGGCGCGTCGAAGGATTCCGGACGGAGGGTTGCGGCTTCGGTGCTCATATGGTGTGCGTGGATGGGGATTTCCGGGGAGAAAGATTCGTGCAGGGGAATCGCAGGACGGTCCTATTTCGCGCGGAAGGTGATGCGGGCCTTGGTGAGGTCGTAGGGGGAGAGCTCCACCTCCACGTTGTCTCCAGGGACGATGCGAATGAAGTGTTTGCGCATTTTTCCCGAGATGTGGGCGAGCACCAAAGTGCCGTTGGGGAGTTGTACCCGGAACATGGTTCCCGGGAGCACTTCCTTGACGACTCCCTGTGTCTTAATTGCGTCCTCTTTACCCATAGACCCTCCACTATGGGTCCCCCTTTTCTCGAAAGCAATCCCGAGCGCTCGCGGCGCAACGGGGCGGTTGTGGGGACGCCGACGCCGCGCTAGAAGAGGGTGCATGGCGATGGCGGACACTCTTCACGCGGTGGCGGAGCAGCTTTGGGTATGGGGGGGCTTTGAGCCTGCCGTGAGAGCGGATTTGCACAGTTGCGCGATCGGAACGCCCGAGGGGTTGGTCGTGGTGGATCCCATCGAGCTGACCGGGGCGGCGCTGACCGCTTTTTCCGCGCTCGGGCCGGTGGTGGCCGTGGTGCTGACCAATGGAAACCACGCCCGCGCGGCGCTCCGGTTCCGTCGGCGTTTTGCGGCGCCCGTGCTCGCGCATCCCGGGGCGCTGGGCGAGCTCGAGGTTCCGGTGGATGGAACGCTGACTCCCGAACGGCTTGTGGGGGGGGCGCTCCGCGTGCTGGAGTTGCCCGGAGGCGGTCCCGGCGAGGTGGCGCTGTATGACCCTCGCGAGCCTTGGGGGGGGAGGCTCCATGTGGGGGATGCGTTGATTCATCTCGAATCGACGGGGTTTTCGCTCCTTCCCGAGAAATATTGCTCAGATGCGTCCTTGCTGCGGCGGTCGATCCGCGGGCTAGAGCCGTTGCCCATGCGTGTCATGACCTTCGCCCACGGGATGCCGCTGTTGGAGGATGCGGGGGGGCGTTTGCGTTCTTTGCGGTGCTCCGAAGCGGAGGCCTGAGTCGGGGCGGGTGCTGGGGGGCGGACGGGTTTTCTGTTACTTTCTCGGGGTGACGCGGAGAGCTCCGGCAATGATGATTCACGCGCTCCCCTGCCTCCGGTTCCTCCTTGGGTTTTCCCTGCTGGTTGCGGGCATTCCCTTGCATGCGGTTCAGCCCCCCTCCCCGAGCGGGGCATCGAGCCACCCCAATGTGCTCCTCATCATCGCGGACGATCTGAACCGGGAGCTGGGATGCTACGGGGCAAAGGAGGCCCGGACTCCGCACCTGGATCGCTTGGCGGAAGAGGGGGTGCGCTTCGAGCGGGCCTACGGACAGGGGGCCGTGTGCACGCCGAGTCGGAAGTCGTTTCTGACGGGGTTGAGTACCCGAACGGTGGGGCTGCACAATTTCTACCACCGTGAAAATCCGGACGCGACCTCGCTGGGGCGCCATTTCCGGGAGAACGGGTATCAGACGATCGCAATTGGGAAGGTGGAACACACCCCGGAGCATCAGGATCCCAAGGCGTGGGATTTGCGTCCCGAACCGCGCCCGGTGAAGGCGCGGCTGAAGTTCAAGGAGGAGCAGTCCGACACCCGGGGTTCGAAGGGGGCGCGGATCCTGACGCAGGTCTTCCAAGACGGGGATCTGACCACGGATGCGACCCGGACCGCGCAGTTTGCAGAGTTTCTGGATCGGCAGCGTGAGCCGGGAAAGCCGTTTCTGGCGGCGCTCGGGTTTCATTCGCCGCATGAACCGCATCAGGTGTACCAGCGGCACCTCGACGCTCATGCCGTGGAGCGGATGCCCCTCGACCAGGCACCCGCGAAGGCGTCCCCGTTCAACCCCCTGGCCTTTCATTTTCCGTATTGGATGCCGGAAGAGTCGGTTCAGAGGAAGAATGTGCAGAGCTATTACGCGGCCGTGAGTGCCGTGGACGAGGAGGTGGGCAAAGCGGTCGCTCTGCTCGAGAAATACCAACTCAGAGAAAACACCATTGTGATTGTGATCGGGGACAATGGCTATCATCTGGGCTACCGGGGGCAGTGGGCCAAGCACGACGTGTATCCCGAAGTGGCGCAGCTGCCGCTCATTGTTTGCTATCCGCCGCTTGCGGGGAAGGGCCGCGTGGCCAGGGGGCTTGTGGAATTGGTGGACCTTTTCCCCACCCTCACGGAGTTGGCCGGGATTCCCACGCCGGAGAAGCGGGACGGGCGCAGTTTCGTTCCCCAATTGAGGGATCCCGGATTGCCTGGAAAAGAGGCCGGCTACATTGAGTGGATTCTGCCGAGGGCGAGCGTGGCGGAAAATTTGAAGTGGCTTCCGGAGGGGGGGCTGTCGCTCCCATTGCCTGCGGAGATGAAAAACTCCCCTGTGAGCGCGATTTACACGGAGGACTGGCTTTATGTGGAGTACCGCGCGATGCCGGTGCGGGAGCTGTACCGGATCTCTGGGGATCCCAAGGCCTATGTTAATGTGGTGGAACAATTTCCCGAAGTGGCCCTGGCGCTCTCGACCAAACTCCGCGCGTACTTTGCAGGGAGTGTTGTGAAGTAGCGGGGCTTTGTTTCGCCGGATTTTTCGGCAGGATGGGGCATGGTTCCCCCGATCCTGCGTCCGCTCCTCCTCCTGTTTGTCGGCCTAGGAAACTCCCTGCTTTGCGCCCCTGCGGGCGGCGGATCGCTCGTGCGTTTCCCCGGGTTGCCGGAGCACGCGGAGGCGGAGGAGGTCAAAGCGCGCCTGCACTGTGTGGAGACTCCCGGGCCGCTGAATCCGGCCCAGGACGCGTTCTGGGTGGAAGTGCCTGCGGCGTATCGACCGGATGGCACGTGGGGGGTGTTCGTGTGGATTTCGCCCTCGGATTCGCCTCAGGTTCCGAAGGAATGGCTGCGGGTCTTGGAGCAGCGCAGGCTGCTTTTTGTCGGGGCGAGCAAGGCGGGGAATTCGAGGAACATCTTGGACCGCATTCGCTTGGCGGTGTGCGCGAACCTGGGCATGCGGAATAAGTTCCGGGTGGATGAAAAACGGATGTACGCGTCTGGGTTTTCCGGAGGCGGGCGTGTGGCGAGCATGCTGGGGGTGGCGTATGCGGATCTCTTCCGCGGCTCGATCCCGTTCATGGGCGTGAACTTTTACACGGATCTGCCCTCCGCGGACGGGAAGAAGCTCTATGCGCCGCAGTACATTCCGCATCCCGTGGTGCTGGACTTGGCGAAGCGCGGCACGCGCCATGTATTGGTGACCTCGGACAAGGACTTCAACCGTGCGGATGTGCAAGTGGTTTTCCAGAAGGGCTATCGGAAGGAAGGGTTTCAGTCCGTGGAGTACCTGGAGGTGCCCGGGATCGGGCACACGCTTCCGGGGGCGGAATGGCTGGAGAAAGCGTTGCGCGGGCTGGATGGCGAGCGGCTCTGAGGCGGCGGGGTGGGGGGCTTGGGGCCGGGTCCGGGCTGAGCCCGTCCCGGACCCGCGCGCTTCTGAGGTCAGGCGAGGAGGCCTTGGATGACCTTGCTGCCCGGTTTGGTGACGTTGCTCAGGCGCTGGTTGATGCCGGCGACGGGGTAGGTGAGGCGCAGGTGATCAAAGCCGAGCAGGTGGAGCAGGGTGGCGTGAAGATCGTGGGGCGAGACCTTGTCGACGACGGCCTGGTAGCCGAGTTCGTCGGTTTCGCCGAAGGAGAGCCCGGGTTTGACCCCGCCACCGGCCATCCAGAGGGTGAAGGCGCCCGGGTTATGGTCGCGTCCGATGAAGGCGTTGGTGGTTCCGCCGCGGTTTTCCTGCATGGGGGTGCGTCCGAATTCGCCTCCCCAGAGGACGAGGGTGTCTTGGAGCAGACCGCGCTGTTGGAGGTCGGTGAGGAGGGCGGCGAGGGCTTGGTCGACGGACTCGCACTTGCCCTTGAATCCCTCGTTCAGGGCCTCGCCCTTCGAGGCGCCGTGGCTGTCCCAACCCCAGTCAAAGAGTTGGATGAAGCGGACGCCGCGTTCGGCGAGGCGCCGGGCGAGCAGGCAGTTGTTGGCGAAGGATTCCCTGCCGGGCTGGGTGCCGTAGAGGGCGTGGGTTTCGGGGGATTCCTTGGACAGATCAAACGCGTCGGTGGCGCTGGTCTGCATGCGGAAAGCCATCTCGAACTGGGCGATGCGCGTAAGGGTTTCGGGGTCCCCGAGTTCGCGTGCGGTCTGTTCGTTGATCTCCGCGAGGGCGTCGAGTGACAGGCGGCGCTGGGCGGAGGAGATGCCTGAAGGGTTGGAGAGGAACAGCACCGGATCGCCTTTCGAGCGGCACTGCACGCCTTGATAGACCGAGGGGAGAAATCCGGATCCCCACACGGATTTGCCGGCGTCCGGGTTTTTGCCGCCGCTGGTGAGGACGATGAAGCCCGGGAGATCCTGGTTTTCGGAGCCGAGCCCGTAGGTGCTCCAGGCTCCGGCGGAGGGCGAGCCGGGGCTGGCGCTTCCCGTGTGCATGAGCAACTGGGCGGGGCCGTGGTTGAACTGGTCGGTGTGCATGGACTTCACGATGCACAAGTGGTCGGCCACCTTGGCCAGGTGGGGGAGGCGGTCGGAGATCCAGGCCCCGCTTTGTCCGTGCTGCTGGAAGGGGTACTGGGGGCCGAGCATTTTGGGGACGCCTTGGATGAAGGCGAACTGTTTGCCGGCGAGGAGGGAGGCGGGGCATTCCTTTCCGTTGAGCTTTTCGAGCTCGGGTTTGTAGTCAAAGAGCTCGAGCTGGCTGGGGGAGCCTGCCATGTGGAGGTAGATGACCCTTTTGGCGCGCGGGGTGAAGTGGGGGGTGGCTGGGAGCAGCGGTCGGGCGGGGTCTTTCGGGAGGATGCCGGAGGCGGCTTGGAGCGGTTGGGTTTGAGAGGCGAGCCAGAGGGCCCCGAGCCCGGTGGAGCAGTCGCGCAGAAAATGGCGGCGGGTGAGGGTGAGCAGCTGCTCTTGGGCGAGGAATTGGGAGGCGTTCATGGGCGAGCGTCGGTTAGCGGGCGATGGCGCGGTCGAGGTTGAGCAGGGTGTTGGCGACGAGGACGAGGGCGGCTTCCTCGGGGGATGCGGCGAGCTTCTGGGACTCGGCCGGATGCTGGAGGTAGTCCTGCGTGGCGGCGGCGTGGAGTTTGAGGAGGGTTTGGACCATGGAATCCGGAGGGGTCTCGAGGGTGAGCAGGGAGCATCCGTGGGTGATGCGTTCCTGGATGGAGGCGCCGGTCATGCGCTTGGCGAAGGCCTGGGCCATTTCAAGGAAGGCGGGGTCGTTGAGGGTGACGAGCGCCTGCAGTGGCGTGTTGGTGGGAATGCGCCGGGCGGTGCAGGCGTCGCGGGTTGGGGCGTCGAAGGTGAGCATCCCGGGGTAGCCGGAGGTGCGCTTGCTGAAGGTGTAGAGGGCGCGCCGATAGCGGTCCGGGCCCTGTGAGGTTTTCCACGTCTGGCCATTGTACACGCTGTTCCAGACGCCCTCCGGCTGCGGAGGGAACACCGGGGGGCCGTATGCTTTCGCGTGGAGCAGTCCGGAAAGCGCGAGGGCCTGGTCCCGCACCATTTCCGCCGTCAGCCGGACGCGTGGACCGCGTGCGAGGAGGAGGTTGCGCGGGTCGCGTTCCGCGAGGGTGGGGGAGGCCTTGGCGGACTGGCGGTAGGTGGCGGAGAGCACGAGTTCGCGCAGGAAGGGTTTGAGATTCCAGCGGTGCGTTTCCGAGAGGCGGAGCGCGAGGTGGTCCAGCAACTCCGGGTTGGAGGGGCTGGAGCCGGAGGTGCCGAAATCCTCGAGGGTCTCGACGATGCCGTGGCCGAAGAGTTCGGCCCAGAGCCGGTTTGCGAGGACGCGGGCGGTGAGGGTGTTCTCGGGGCTGAAGAGCCAGCGCGCGTAGTCGAGGCGGGTGAAGGGCTCGGTGGCGGATTGGGAGCTTCGGAACACCTCGGGCAGCCCGGGTTGCACGGCTTCGTCGCGGGTGAGGCGGTTGCCGCGCCGGAAGACGCGGGTGTCGCGGCGGGCGTCGGCATGGCGTTCAACGAAGACGGGGACCTGGGTGCCTCCGAGGGCGGCGAGTTCCTTGGAGACGCTGGCGAGGCGTTCTTGGAGGGCGGCATGCTCGGGGGCCGCCGGGAGGGCGGACCAGCGCGGATCGGCGGAGGTGGACCAGGAGAACCGGCGGAGCGCGCAGATCTGGGTGCCGCTGTTGCTGGCGGCGTAGTGGGTCATGGTGATGCGCAGGAAGGCCTCGGGGTCGCGCGGCAGGGGGGACTCGAGGACGAACACGGCCCAGCGGGGGCCGGTGAGCACCGGATAACCGCCGACGCCGTCGGGACTCTTGTCGAGGGTCGTCTGCGGATCATACGGGCCGGACAGAGAGTCGGCGTACACGGCTTTGACTTTGACGCGAATCGGTTCGAGTCCGGTTTTGAGCAGGTGCAGTTCGAGGTAGGAAAGCACGGCGCCGCGTTCGGGCCAGAGCTTGGGGTCGTCCGATTCGGGAAGGATTTGAAGACGCAGGGCGGTGGTCTCGGCGGGGACGGGCTGGGCGAGGGTGTACTGGACCCCGCGTGGGAGGGTGCCGGAGGCGCTGACCTGTCCATCCGGCCTGGGGGTGAGCTGGCCTCCGGTGGAGGTGGCCTCCGAGGGGACGAGCGGCGACCATGCCCCAGTCTGGGAGGCGAGGGAGACGCCGGCGTCGTTCAGTTCCTTTCGGAGCGCGCGTTTTTGGGTGAAGAGCGAGGCGACCTTGGCGCGTTTTTCGGGATCTTCGGGGACAGGCATCTTGGGAAAATCATCATTCAGATCATTGTCCTCGGTTTGATCGAAGAGGGCGGCGAAGCGGTAGTAGTCGCGGTGGGGGATGGGGTCGTACGGGTGGGAGTGGCACTGGACGCACCCGAAAGTGGTGGCTTGGAGGGCGGTCCAGGTGGTGTTCACCCGGTCGATGACGGCGACGGTGCGGAACTCTTCGTCATCGGTGCCGCCCTCGGTGTTGTTCTGGGTGTTGCGGTGGAAGGCGGTGGCGAGGAGATCGTCGGTGGAGGGATTGGGCAGAAGGTCGCCGGCGAGTTGTTTTTCGACGAAGGTGCTGAAGGGCATCGACTCGTTCAGCGAACGGATGACCCAGTCACGCCAGGGCCAGATGTCGCGCTGGGGATCTTTCTCGTACCCAAAAGTGTCCGAGTAGCGGGCCAGATCCAGCCAGACGGCGGCCCAGCGCTCGCCGAAACCGGGCGAGGCCAGAAGTCGGTCGACGACGGCAGCGTGCGCGGTGGCTGGTTCAGAAGTCAGGGCTTGCTGGAATGCCTGATACTCCTCGGGCGTCGGGGGAAGCCCGGCGAGATCCAGAGAAACGCGCCGGAGCCACTCCGCGGGGGAGGCTTCCGGGGAGGGTGCGAGTTTTTCGGACTCGAGCCGTGCGAGCACCCACTCATCGGCGCGGGACCGACTCCATTGCGTCAGACGCAGCTTGGGCGGAGCGGGCTCGCGCGGGGGAACAAAGGACCAGAGCTCGCTCCACCTCGCGCCCTGTTCAATCCAGGTGCGGAAGCGGGCGATCTCGGCGGGGGACAGCTTGGGGCCATGATCGGGCTTGGGCATGACTTCGTCCGGGTCGTCGGAGGTGATCCGACGCAGGAGTTCCGAGTCGTTGGGTTTGCCGGGCACGATGGCAAACTCGTCGGATTTGCCCCGGGCGAGGGCCTTGTCTCGGTAGACGAAGGAGATGCCGCCGGCGGCTTTGACGCCCCCATGGCAGGCGGTGCAGTGCTTGCTGAAGAGGGGGCGGATATCGCGGTTGAAGTCGATCTCCGGATTCTGTGCGGAGGCGCCGGCGGCCGTGGCGAGGAGGAGAATCAGCGGAAACCAGTGGGAGAAGGGGCGGGACATGACGGGAGAGTTCGGAAGCGGGCTTACGATTCTCCCAATCCGGGAAGGCCTGTCAGGCTTTGAAACCTGCCTCCCTT
>JBEBAG010000097.1:0-4475 GCA_041159065.1 Verrucomicrobiota bacterium
CGACGGTTTTGTTCGGGTGCAGGTCGAGGTACCAGCAACCGGTGGCGATGGCGTCCTCGAAACGGCGCGACTGCATGAGGTCGTCCTCGCTGAGCACATGCAGTCCGACGATGCGTCGGGATTCGCGGACACCAATCCAAGGATAGGCCTCCATGAAATAAGCGTCTTTGAAGGCTGGAACGTCGCGTTTCCACGCGGCGAACATGGCATGGGCATCCGCGCGGCCTTGCATTTCTGCGCGGCTTAAATCCGCCGCATTGGTGGGGTCTGCGGGAACGCGGACCCCATGGACGTAGACCTCATTTTTCCCGAAGAGGAACATGACCCCGGGGCCGTAGTAAAAAGGGAGGTCGCCGCGCGCTTGGGCTGCCTTCAGCGAGGCGCGGCAGGCGCTTCCGACGGTGGCATCTGCAGCGACGTTATTGATGCGGAAGTGGAGCGTGAGCGGTTGGACTTCCTTGTTTTGTTCGAAGGGGACACCGGCCCATGCGGCCACATCGGCATCGCCCGTGCAGTCGATGACGACTTTGGGGCGGACGGTGACGAGGCCATCCTTGTTTGCGAGGGTGACGGATTCGATGCGTCCGGAAGTGCTGTGCACATCACAAACAAAGCTGTTGAAGAGAACGCTCAGGTTTTCTTTCTCCGCTTGGAAAAGGCGATCAAGGAGTAGCTTGAATTCAAACGTGTTGGGGATGGTGGGGTTGTGCTTTGAAACGGTCCGGGCGTCTGGTGCGCACACGCCGGATTTGGACAGCATTTCAAGAGCCAGTCCGCGCACGACGATGCGGTGGGTGGTGATGTGGGCGATGCCATCAAAGTAAGGGAGTCCCACGCTGGTGATGATGCCGCCGGCAAAGGGGGCTTTCTCAACGAGGAGCGTTTTGGCTCCGGCGCGAGCCGCAGCAAGGGCGGCGGCGCTCCCGGCGCAGCCACCGCCGCACACGAGGACATCCGTTTCGAGGATGCGGGCGCCCTGCCGTGTGGAAGGCGCGCCGGAAGCCGCCAGAGGGACAGCGGCAGCGGCGGCGGAGGCTGCTTGGAGAAAGGTGCGTCGGGTGTGGGGCGTTGAGGGATTCATGGGCTTTTTTTGGGAATCAATTTTTGGACAGGGTTTCGTCCATGCACAGCAGCGTGCTTGCGAGGGTGGTGAAGGCAGCGAGATCTTGCCGATCGAGCGTTGGATCTGAGGGGCGATCGCCATTGGCGAGAAGAGCGGAAGCGCCTGCAGGATCCCGTTTGTAGGACGCGAGATTCCGATCGAAGGCGGCTCGGAGAATGGCTAGTTGGGTGGGCGAAGGATGGCGGGAGAGGACCATTCGGAAACCGTATTTCAGGCGTTCATTCACGGTGGAGCCGCCCTCCGTCATCATCCGCTGCGCAAGAAAGCGTGAGGCTTCCAGATAGGTGACGTCGTTCATCAGATTGAGGGCTTGGAGAGGCGTGTTGCTGCGGGGGCGTTGAAGGGTGCAGGTCTCGCGGAAAGGCGTTCCGAAGGCGAGCATGGCGGGGTGGGGAATGCTGCGCTTCCAATAGGTGTAGAGGGTGCGCCGGTAGAGGGCCTCGCCGTGATCCTGAATGTAGCGTTTGACTGTATCAGCACTCGTCGGAGCCAGAGTTTCGTAAATGCCCTCGGGATGATACGGGCGGACGGGCGGGCCACCGATTCTTGGAACCAGAAGTCCGCTGAGCGCGAGTGCCTGATCACGCAGCGCCTCGGCAGTGAGTCGAAAGCGCGGGCCCCGTGCGAGTAGCCGATTCTCCGGGTCTTTGGAGCCGATGGCCGCGGGGATGTGGGAGGTCTGCCGGTAAGTGGCACTGGTCACGATGAGGCGGACCATTTGTTTCACATCCCATCCGGTGCGAATGAACTCGCTGGCGAGCCAGTCGAGAAGCTCGGGATGGCTGGGGGCTTCGCCTTGGGCGCCAAAGTCCTCGCTCGTCTTCACCAGGCCGGATCCAAAAATTTGCTGCCAGAGCCGATTGACCGTGACACGCGCGGTCAGAGGGTTTTCCGGGCTGACCAGCCACTCCGCCAGGCCGAGGCGGTTTTTTGGAAATTGAGCGGGCATTGGCGGGAGGATCGCGGGTGTTGCGGGAAACACTTTTTCCCCCGGCTTGTCGTACGCGCCTCGAACCAAGATGAACGTGTCGCGGGGAGACGCCATCTCTTCCATCACCATGCTCGCGGGGTACTGGAGTTCGAGTTCCTCGATCTGCTGAGTGGTGGCGAGGATTTTCTCATCGATCCCACGCAGCTCGGGCAGCGTGGCTTCGTAAGCATCCTTGAGGAGTTTTTGTTCGTGGATCGTCCGGTTCTCCTCGGGCTTTTTTGCGAGGGTGAAAATCGATGTAGAAACCAGTTGAGCGGGGTCTTGGGAGGTTGCCTCGACATGCCAACGCACCCAGCCCGAGTTGGCCCGGGTTCCAACGGTAATCCGGAGTTTTGTCGCGAGGTCTTTGGCCTCCAGAGGCGGGTCCAGCCTGAAAACGAGACTCTCACGCTTCCCAGATTTGAGGCGCAGGTTATGGGGCCCCCGGTTTCCGGTCTTCAAAAGCGGTTGGAGGACTTTGATCGGAAGCGAGGTTTCGAATTCTGCCGGCCGGAGTTTTAAGGGCGTTTGAGTTTCCCTGTGAATCGCGGTCACGTCGAAACGGTGGATCCGGAAAGTCGCGTCCTCTCCATCGGGCTCCCCGACGAGGCGGATTGCGGTGATCGGCCCGTGAGTTGGAGCGGTGATGGCACTGAAACTCCAAAAGTCGTCCCCGACCTGGATGCCGGTCTTAGCAGCTCCCTCGGCGAGTTCGGTTGGGAGTCCATGGTTTTCGACGGTTTGGAAGTGAAGGCGTTCCCAGGGAACGGTTTCGCTGCGCAGGTTTTGGATCCACGAGCTGAAACCTGGGGATGGCTGGGAGAGGATCTGCTGGCGGCTTGCTTGAAGTTGGGCGAGATCGCTTTCGAGGGTGGATTTTTTTGAGTCGAGTTCGGGCACCGGCAGTTTGAGGACGGGGGGAGCACTGGCGTTGGGCTTGGCGGCCCGGTTGCCGGCGCCTTGTTCAGGCACATTGTGAAAAAAGGCCTTCAGGGAGTAGAAATCGCGCTGAGTGAAGGGGTCATACTTGTGGTCGTGGCAGCGACAGCAGTTGAACGTCTGACCGAGCCATACCGCAGCGGTTGTTTCCACGCGATCGGCGGCGTATTCAGCGAGGAACTCCTCCGGAATGATGCCGCCTTCCTCGTTGATCATGTGGTTGCGATTGAACCCGGTGGCGATGCGTTGGGGCAGGGTGGGGTTGGGAAGGAGGTCGCCCGCGAGTTGTTCGATCGTGAACTGATCGAAAGGTTGATTTTGATTAAGGGCTTGGATGACCCAGTCCCTCCATGGCCACATTTCGCGGTCGCGATCTACCTGATAGCCGTTGGTATCCGCGTAGCGAGCGGCATCCAGCCAAGGAAGAGCCATGTGTTCCCCGTAATGTGGGGAGGCCAGAAGGCGGTCCACTGCGGCCTCGTAGGCGTTGGGTGAGGAATCGGAGAGAAAGGCGTCCAGTTCTCTCAGGGTTGGCGGGAGGCCGGTCAGGTCGAGGGTAACCCGACGGAGGAGGGTTTCCTTGGATGCGGCCGGCGAGGGGGCAATGCCCTCGCGCTCCAGTCTTGCGAGAACGAATGGGTCGATCGGGTTCATGGGCCAGTCAGCGAGGCTGACCGACGGTGGGACGGCGCGTCGAATGGGCACAAAGGCCCAGTGCGGTTCATACTTCGCTCCACCTTCGATCCAGCGCCGTAGAACGTCTTTTTGTGCCGAAGTCAGCTTTTTGTGGGATTTGGGCGGAGGCATGACCTCCTCCGGGTCATCGGAGAGAATGCGGTTCCACGCTTCGGATTTGGAGAGGTGGCCCGGGACAATCGCTCCGTTGGCTGTGGCGCCCTCGAAAGTGTCGAGGCGGAGGTCGGCTTTCCGATTTTTGGGGTCGAACCCGTGGCAGTAGAAGCAGTTGTCGGAGAGAATCGGGCGGATGTCTTGGTTGTAGGAGAGTTCGGCCGCGTGGAGAGCGTTCGTCAGGAGCAGGGATCCCAGCAGGGAAAGCAGGCGGTTCATGCGAGGACCCCCTTTACGATTTCGCCATGGACGTCGGTGAGCCGATAGTCGCGTCCTTGGAAACGGTGAGTGAGGCGAGTGTGTTCGATGCCCAAAAGATGAAGGGCGGTGGCATTGAGATCGTGGATGTGGACGGGGTCCCGGACGATGTTGTAGCTGAAATCGTCTGTCTCGCCGTGGACGTGTCCCTTCTGGACCCCTGCGCCAGCCATCCAGATGCTGAAGCACCGTGGATGGTGGTCCCGGCCGTAGTTGTCTTGGGTGAGCGTGCCCTGTGAGTAGGTGGTGCGACCGAACTCTCCGCCCCAGATGACGAGGGTATCCTCGAGCAGACCGCGTTCTTTGAGTTCTGCGAGGAGCGCTGCTGTCGGCTGA
>JBEBAG010000098.1:0-9225 GCA_041159065.1 Verrucomicrobiota bacterium
TGCTGGTGGCGGGCTGCTGCTTTATCCTCCCCGCGGCGCTCCTTGTGACGGTCCTGGGCTGGGCGTATGTGCGGCTGGGGAATCTGCCGAACGCGCACGCGCTGCTGTACGGGGTCAAACCGGTCCTGATCGCCGTGGTGCTGCAGGCGCTTTGGGGCCTTGGGCGGAGCGCGCTGAAAACCCGCGGGTTGTGGGCGATTGCAGGGGCCTCCGTGGTTGCCCAGGTTTTGGGAGTGCACGAACTGGGGGTTCTTTCGGGAGCCGGCGTGCTCGCCGCTCTGGCCGGGCCATGGCGTGGCCGGGCCTTCCCGGGTCTCGGGACGCCCTGCATGGCGATGGTGTCGGTGGTGTCTGGGGGCGACTCTGCGGTTCCGGCCGTCGCTTTGGGCCTGTGGCCTCTGTTCCTCTTTTTCCTGAAAGTGGGCTCGGTGCTGTTTGGGAGCGGCTATGTTCTCCTCGCGTTTCTGCGGAGCGACCTCGTGGAGCGCTGGGGGTGGTTGAGTGAGGGCCAGCTCTTGGATGCGATCGCCGTGGGGCAGGTCACCCCCGGCCCGGTTTTCACGACGGCGACGTTTATCGGCTACCTCCTGGCCGGGTTGCCGGGAGCCGCGCTGGCCACGGTCGGGATATTTTTACCCGCCTTCTTTTTTGTGGCCGTGAGCGCTCGGCTGGTCACAAGGCTGCGTCAATCCGCGGGGGCCGCAGCCTTTCTGGACGGGGTGAATGCGGGCTCTTTGGCCCTGATGGCGGTGGTGACGTGGCAGCTCGGCCGGGTGGCCGTGAGTGACGGCCTGAGCGCGACGCTGGCTGCTGCAAGCGCCGTGGGGTTGTTCCGCTTCCGCATGAACTCGGCCTGGCTGGTGCTTGGGGGCGCCGCGATCGGGCTCCTCAAAAGCCAGGTTGGTCCGTAATCCCGAGTCCACCCGGACGCCTGGCGCGCTGCGTGGACACCCCCGGCTGGCACCCCGGGCGGCGCGGGGCCCCTGCCGCACAGCCCCGAGTCCCTCCATCCGCGCGCCCTTCCCCCGGGTGTCGCGGTCCCTTTTGCGCTAAACTCCGCCATGCGCTTCCTCCCCCGATTTTCCCCGGCGGTCGCCGTTTTCTGGGCCTGCCTCGCGGCCGGCACCGCCCCGCTCGCGGCGGATGCTCCATCCATCCCCCCAACCGCCCCAGATCCTCCCCTGCCCCTGCCCAACGCCGCCGCCCTCGAATCCCTGTGGAGACAGAAAATCCCCAGGGCAACCGTGGAGCCCCGCTGGGATGCCCGCAGTCCGAAACACCTCTGGTACGTGATCTCCCTCGGGAAAAATCACCTGGAATGGGTCGTCGTCGACTCCGACACCGGCCACGTCCGGCGCGGATCCACGCCCGCCGAGGCGGGCCTCGGGCTTCTCCCCAAGCGCACCAGCCAGACCCCCTTCAGCGACCTGAACCGGTCCGCCGATTCACCGCGCCGGTTCCCCCTCGAGTTTTCCAATCAAACCTCCGGAACGGTCTCCCTCGTGTGGCGCGACCCCTCGGGCAACCCCCGCCCCTACGGCACCCTCGCCCCGTCCGCCAGCCGTCGCATCGAGACCTTCGAGGGCCATCTCTGGTCCGTCCTCAACGCGGAAAACCAGGAAATCGCACGCATCCAGGCGCATCCCGAATCTCTCCAGTGGATCATCGATGGACCTTCCCCGCGCGTGGCCCCGGCTCCTCCAAACCCGAACGGAACCGCGCGCATCGTTTTTGAAAACCACCAGGCCGTCCTCCGCGACAGCCGCTCGGATTCCAAGCGCACCCTCACGGAAGACGGGTCCGCTCCCATGCCCTACCAGGGACCGGTGTTCTGGTCGCCCGACGGAAACCACGTCGTGGTGCACCGCGTCCAGAAGGGCACCGCGCGCGAGCTGGTGCTTCGAGAATCCGCCCCGCCCAAGGGCGGCGATCCCGTCGTCCACAAAATCCCCTACCCCAAGCCCGGGGACACACTTCCCAAGCCCACCCTCGTGCTGTTTTCCGCCCCCGAGTGGAAGCCGGTGGAGATCCCCTCGGATCGCATGCCCAACCCCTTCACCCCGGAGGGACGGCTCGAGGTCCGTTGGGCTCCGGACAGCTCCACCTTTTTCGTTTCGTACAATCAACGCGGCCACCAAGTGTACCGGATCCTCGCCGTAAGCGCCGCCTCCGGCGCGGTGCGCACCGTGGTCGAGGAAACAGCCTCCACCTTCATAGACACCACCCAGAAAACCTGGCGTCACTGGCTCGACTCCAGCCGCGAGCTCCTCTGGCTGAGCGAACGCGATGGCTGGTGTCATCTCTGGCTCTACGACCTCGAGTCCGGCACGCCCAAGACCCAGATCACCCGGGGCCCCTGGGTGGTTCGCAAGGTTCTGCGCGTGGACGAGGCCACCCGCCGCATCTGGTTCCTCGCCTCGGGCATCGTCCCCGGGGAGGACCCCTACCAACAACACCTCTGCCGCATCCAAATGGATGGAGGCGGCCTCACACGCCTCACCTCCGAGGATGCGGACCATGAAATCTCCATCGCCCCCGAGGGACACGCCTTCGTGGACTGCTGGTCCCGAGCGGATTTGGCACCGGTCACCCAGCTGCGCCGGCTGGAGGATGGAAGCCTGATCGTAGAGCTCGAGCGCTGCGATCTTGCGCCCCTTTTGGAAACCGGCTGGACGCTCCCGGAGCGATTCGTCGCCAAGGGCCGCGATGGCGCGACGGACATCCACGGGGTCTTGGTCAAACCGCCCCGCATGGATCCCCAGAAACGCTACCCGGTGCTGGAAGAGGTCTACGCGGGCCCCCACGGCGCGTTCGCAGCGAAACGCTTCCACCTGCTCGCCCGCCAACACCTCCTCGCCGAGCTGGGCTTCGTCGTCGTGCAGTCCGACGGCATGGGCACCAATCATCGGGGAAAGACCTTCCATGACCTCGCGTGGAAAAATCTGCGCGACGCCGGTTTTCCGGACCGGATCGCGTGGATCCGGGCGGCGGCGGCCTCCCGGGCCTGGATGGATCTGACCCGCATCGGAATCTACGGGGGGTCCGCCGGCGGGCAGAATGCGATGCGGGCGCTGCTGGAACATTCCGACTTTTACCGCGCCGCGGTGGCGGACTGCGGCTGCCACGACAACCGGATGGACAAGATCTGGTGGAACGAACAGTGGATGGGCTGGCCCGTGGACGACTCCTACACGCGTTCCTCCAACGTGGCCGATGCCGCGCGGCTTCAGGGGGCGTTGATGCTGACCGTGGGAGAACTCGATCAGAATGTGGACCCCGCCTCCACGCTCCAAGTCGTCCATGCGCTCATCGCAGCGAACAAGGATTTCGAGCTGCTAGTCCTTCCAGGCACCGGCCATGGAGCGGGCGAGACCGCCTACGCGGTGAAACGGCGGATGCAATTCTTCCAACGCCACCTCGGAGGCCCCAAGGATCCGATCAAGGACCCACCTTGAAATCCCGCAATCCCGCCGAGACTCCAAAGACGAGGAAATCCAGTCCGGTCTTCGGTTGGGCAAACACCGGGTGCGCCCCTTCAAACCGGGCCTGATTGATCTGCACCCCGAGCCGTTCCCCGTCAAAAGTCAGGCGCAGGGGATACCACTGATCCTTGTCCAGCTGCAGGCCCCGCTTCTCTGCGAGGTCCTCGGAAGCGGCGGACGGCTGGTCCTTGGAGGGGTTCTTGGTGAGCGTCGCCGTGGTGCGCGAGATCACGAGCCGGAAACTGGCCTCCCCTGCGGAAAAGCGGAGCGCCATGCGCTTGGCGCCGTTCAAATTGAAAAGGCATTCCAGCGTGCCGTTCCGGAGGTCGAGCGGGGTGTGCAGGGATGCCGGCTTTTCCGAGCCACTCGCAGGGGACGCCCAGAGTCCATGGCGCTCCGGCGTCCAGTCCCCCGCTGAAACCAGCCACGGCTTGGAGGGTATCGTTTGAAGGGATTCCTCCCGCGCCCAAGGTCCGGAGCGCGCAGGCAGGGTCACCGGAGCATTCCGCGCGGGCTGCACGTCGGAGGGGGGGAGTTGGCGACTGGTGCCTCCGTCCCGGTAGCGGCGCAGCAGGTCCCGGAGTTCGGAGACGACCTCGGGATGCTGATCGCTGAGGTCCCTGGTTTCCGCAGGGTCCTCCCCCGTGTGATACAGCTGGGGCCGGGACTGGTCCGGATAGCTTTTACGCGCGGAGTCCGCGACCTCTTCGAAGGGCACCCCCTCGATCCATTTCCAGGGGCCCTTGCGAATCGCGAACGTCCCGTTGGCGCTGTGCACGATCAGGTCCTCTCGGCCGCGCGCACCCTTCTGATCCAGGAGCAAGGGAAGGAAGCTCCGGCTGTCCTCCGCCCCGACATGGGAAGGCGGGAGCGGCTCGCCCAGCACCTCGGCCACGGTCGCCAGAATATCCACCACGCTCACCGGTTCCCCCGTGCTCGTGCCCGCCGGGATTCGGCCCGGCCAGCGAGCCAGAAAGGGCACTTTGAAGCCCCCCTCCCACACGTCGTGTTTGCCGCCGCGCAACGCCCCGTTGATCCGCAGACCCGCCTCGAAGGCCGCGGTTTGAAGTAAACGCGGGTTGTTGGGCTTAAAAACGCCTCCGTTGTCGCTGGTGAAGAGCACCAGCGTGTTCTCCGCGCGCCCCGTCCGATCCAGCGTCTCCAGGATGCGGCCCACGCTCCGGTCCAACTCGTGAATCCAGTCCCCGTAGGTTCCCGCCGCACTGGAGCCTTGAAGGTCGCGGTCGGGAGTCACCGGGCTGTGCACCGCCACCGGTGTGAAATAGAGCAGAAACGGCTCGTCCTTCGGCTGCGCCTCAATCCAAGACGACGCCTTGTCCGTCAGCACCTTCATCACCCGGGTGTTCTTCCGCCGCGGCGCATCCACCTCGAGAATGCGCGCCCCCTCTTTGGCATTTTCCAAATCCTCCGGCCTGTAAGCCGCCTGGAAATCTTCGCTGTCGCGATCGGGCCCCGGCAGGGTCAGTCCCCGAGGGATCCGCCCCGAGCGCAGCCCGTACACATAGCGGTTTTCCACGTACACCCCCGTCAGGTCGCCGTGGTTGCTCGGGACGCTGAAATGGTAGTCGAACCCGACATCCAGGGGGCCCGGAGAAAGTTCCCCCGTGTAATCGGTGCGCCATTTCGGAACATCCTGCTCCCGACCGTAACCCAGATGCCATTTGCCCACTGCCGCGGTGTGGTAACCCTGCTTTTTTGCAACGGAAGCTAGGGTCACTCGGCCCGGCTCGATGTGGAGGGGCGAGAACGTGCCCAACACCTCGTGCTTGAGCGAGGTGCGCCAGCAGTAGCGTCCCGTGAGAAGGGAGTACCGGGTCGGAGAACACACCGAGGAAGTGGTGTTCCCGTCGGTGAACTTGCGTCCCTCGCGGGCCAGTCGGTCGAGGGAAGGGGTTTGAATCAGACGGGCCTCGGCTCCGTAACACCCCGCGCTGCCGTATCCGTAATCATCCGCGAGAATCACGAGGATGTTGGGCTTTGGAGCGGCGGCAGGAAGGGCCCCTCGCGCGGTTGCGTCCGAAGACACGGCGGCCAGCAGAGACACGAGCAAAGAAAGACGGAAAACACAGGGCATGAGTCAGGATGGGTCAGATGGGCGCAAAACAGATCCCGAGAAGGGCTTCGGCTTCCCCCTCCGTCACGGAGCCTTGGGCGCACTGACCGCATTCGCTTTTCCCGCTGGAAGCTCCTCGGCGATCACGCGCGCCACCTCCCGCGCAAGCACGCTGGAGCCCTCCGCGGTGAAGTGGACGTTTTGCGGGATCTGCAGTTTCTCGAGCTGCGGCGCACAAAAGGCGAAGAGATCGTTCACGCGGATGCCCTCCGCCTGCACGATTTTGAGGGCCGCCGCGTTGTACCGGGGCGGCGCCTCGGGTTCGCGAGGCGGCTTGGTGGTTCCGGGCGCCACGGGCGTGGTGGTGGCGAAAACGAGCTTTGCACCCGTGGCTTTGAGTTTTGCGACCAGTTGGGCGAGGTTTTGAGCGTACTGCTCCACGGTGGCTTGGGGGGGATCGGCGGGATTCTCGGAGGCCTTCGAGATTCCCGGCGTCTGCACGTGTTTCAGATCATGCAGCCCCCAGTTGAAATGGATCACGCTCCACTTCTGGGACCCGAGCCAGCGATCCAGATGGGCCACGCCCGCCGTGGTGCCCTCACAGTTTGCAGGCCCCTTTCCCGCCATCGGCCGGTAGACATTCGCCTTGCCCGCAAGCGCCCCCCGGACCCCCAGCGTGTATCCAATCGAGATGGAATCGCCCAGGATCAGCACATTGGGCAGGGCCGGATCGGGGGTGAACTCCCATGCGGACGGCTTCGCCTTGGTCTCCGCAAGCGAACCCGCCTCGGGCTGAAACGGCGCGGCCCCCGGCGCCCCCAAGGGAAGCCCAGCGACGGCCAGACCCAGACACAGCACGATGCGGAAAAGAGCGTTTTCTTTCATCCAGAAACCAAACCCTGCTCCCGTGATTAAGTTGCGCGGCTAGGGTGGCCCGCCACCCCATCCGCGACCCGCCCCGAATAAGACTCGTTTCCCCTGCTCGGCCCGGATCGGACCACCCCCCTCCGGGCAGGACACGCCGGGCGTGAGCACTGTCACCCATTCGGAACCCAACCGTCACCCCGCCGCCGCGCGTCCACGCTCGAGTCGCACGCATGACGCGCGCCGACCTGCATCTGCACTCCAAGTTCAGCCAACGCTCCGAGGAATGGATCTTCCGCAGATTGGGCGTGGCCAAGAGCTACTCCGAACCGCGGGCGCTCTATGAAACCCTCCAAGAGCGCGGGTTCCGCTTTTTCACCCTCACCGACCACCACACCCTGGAGGGTCTCCTTCCGCTGGCGGGGCTGCCCGGGGTGTTTTTGTCCGAGCAAATCACCGCCCATTTTCCGGAGGACGGCGTGCCCGTGGAATTGCTCGTCTGGGGCATCTCGCTTCCGCAACACGAGGGGCTGCTGCAACGCCGCCGCAACGTCTACGAACTGCAGTCCTTTCTCCAAGCCGAGAACCTCGCCCACGCCGTTGCGCATCCCTTCTTCTCCCCCGAGGGCCGGCTCCAGAACGTGCACATCGAGAAACTGCTGCTCCTTTTCCGGCACTTTGAGGCTCGAAACGGACTGCGCTGCGCGACCACCAACCAGTTCACCGAATCGTTCCTGCGCAAACTCACCCCCGCGCACATGGACCAGCTCGCCGAACGCCACGAATTGCGGCCCGTGCAGGCGCGTCCTTGGGAAAAAATCCTCGTGGGAGGCAGCGACGACCAAGGCGGCTTTTTTCCGGGCCGTGCGTGGACGGCCACGCCCCAAGCCGATTCCGTGGAAGACTTCCTCGACCACATCCGCAACGGCCGCTGCCTCGCCGAGGGCGATTCGGGGGGCGCGCTCCCCGTGGCCCACAGCCTTTTCAACAAAGTCCGGCACTTCGTCGGAAGCCATTTTGAGCCGGTGCAACGCTCGCCGCTGGCCCAGGCCACGCTTTCCCGTTTCATGGAGGGCAAGGATCCCACCGCCATCTCGTGGCGCCAAAAGTGGGAGCTCGCCGCGGAGGGAATTCTTTCCGGAAAAATTTTCGAGCTGCTCAAGCCCGCCAACGCCTCTTTTTGGATGAGCCTCTCCGAGGCGCTCGACAGCCCCTTCCGCTCGAAGCTCCAGCAACTGGAGCTTTCCAACCTGCCCCTCGAGGAACGCACGTTCCAAATGGCGAACCTCTTCGCCAACAAACTCTCCTTCCACTTCCTGCACTCCTTCCTGCGCCAAATCGCCGAGGGCAATCTCATCCGGGCGCTGCAGGATGTCTCCACCCTCGCGCCGGTGCTGTTGCCCCTCACCCCCTACCTTTTCGAGCTGCGACGCGAGGCCCCCAACCTCGCCTGGTTTCGATCCCTCGCGAAAAGCGTCGACCCCCAAGGTTTTCCCGCCCTGGAATCCCGAAAGGTGGCGTGGCTCACCGACACCCTGGAGGACGTCAATGGCGTCTCCAAAACCATCTCCCGGATCGCCTCCGAGGCCGTCGCCGCCGGCTTCCAAGTCGAGGTCATTACCTGCCGCTCCGAAACCCAAATTGAGGGCGTGCCCCTGAAAAACTTCGCGCCCATCGGCGAGTTCGCACTTCCCGAGTACGAGCTCCAGAGGCTCGCCTTCCCGCCCATCCTTGAAATCGTGAACTATCTGGACCGCAACCGCTTCACCGATCTGCTTCTGTCCACCCCCGGGCCCGTCGGACTCGTCGGATTGCTCGCCGCAAAAATCCTCGGCCTGCCCGTGCGCGGGATCTACCACACCGATTTCCCCCGCTACGTCCGGATCCTGACGGAGGACGCCTCGATGGAGACCCTGACGTGGTCCTTCATGAGCTGGTTTTACAACGGGTTCGACGAGGTGCTCGTCAACAGCGAGCCCTATCGCCAGGCATGGATCGAACGGGGGATGGCGCCCTCCAAACTCCGCATCCTGCCCCGCGGCATGGACCTGGATCTTTTCCACCCGAACCGCCGCAAAACCGACTTCTGGAGCCTGCGCGGGGCAGATCCGAGTTCCACCGTGCTTCTCTACGTCGGCCGCATTTCCAAGGAAAAGGATCTCCACCTCTTTCCCGAAGTCCTCCGACAACTCCAAGACCTCCCCGTGACGCTCGCCCTCGTCGGCGATGGTCCCTACCTGCACGAACTGCGCTCCGCGCTGCCGGAGGCGATCTTCACCGGATACCTCGAGGGCACCGCCCTCGCCGAGGCTTATGCCTCCGCGGATCTCTTCCTCTTTCCCAGTACCACCGACACGTACGGAAACGTCGTGGTGGAAGCCCTCGCCAGCGGTTTGCCGTGCGTCGTCTCGGATTCAGGCGGTCCCGCACACCTGATCCGCCACGGCCAAAACGGCTTCATCACCCGCAGCCTCGATCCCGTCGATTTCGCCCGCCACGCCCGCCGGATCCTCGAGGACCGCGAACTGCGCGACGTGCTCGGGAAGAACGCTCTGGAATCCGTCCGCGGCATGGACTGGCGCTCCGCCGCGCGCGAACTCTTTCTCTCCTTCCAAACCCCCTAGCGCCCTCCCGGGGCTGCCTTCGCCAGCCCGCCAATCCGCCAATCCCGCGGTTTCAGGCAACGGGAGCGCCTTCCTCCACCGCGCCGGTCCAGGAAGGCGCGGCGCCCTGCGGTTCCCATGCCTCCATCGGTTTGGTGTAATCCACCAGACGCAGGGTCCCATCCTCTTCCTCCACCAAGGC
>JBEBAG010000099.1:0-3912 GCA_041159065.1 Verrucomicrobiota bacterium
CCGGCCCCATGCCCGGCTCCGCCGCCCCTGCAGCCTCCGATTTCCCGATTCGCCGCTGGATTTTACAGAGAAAAGTGCGACAATACGGGACGTCATGAGCATGCAGCCCATCACCGACGTCATCTCCAAGCCGACCACCACCGAGGACCGCTGGAGACAAGTCCAGGCCTTCGTGTCCTTGGCAAACGACCTTGCGCGCCACGACGCAGCCTACCGCTACAACCCGGCATCCGGCGTGGGCACCCGCTTCACGGGGTTGCAAACCTACGTGCTGAAGGACCGCCTCATGAAGACCCCCGAGGTGCAGGCCGCCCTGGATCAAGCGGACGATCAGCAACCGCTCTCCCTGCGCCTGAGCCACCCGTACAACCTTTCCCTCATCACCGTGAAAAGCGAAACCCCGATCGAGCTGAGCGACGCCTCCAAGCTCATCGCGGGCGAGGTCCTCAACCGCATCTACATGCCTCGAGGCGCCTCCACCATGCAGATGCGCGCCCGCTGGGCTTTCCGTTCCGTGCTTCTTCCCATCCCCGCACGCTCCCCCCAAGATTAACGCGCACGCAGCGCGCAACGCTTCCCTGCCGCGGCGCAGATCCTCCGGCACGCGTGGCATCCGTTTCAGGCGGAATCCGTCACCCGCTCGCCCGCTCGATCGTTTCATTCACAGCGAGGGCGCTTTCCCGCATTTTCGGCGTGTTTTCGTCGCCAGTTCCCAACAGACCCCGAGCCGACCCACTGGAAACCACCCCCTCCCCCCCTCGCACGGCGCACGACACAAGCCTCCGACCAGGGTCTCATTGAGGTCCTCGGTTTTCGCGATAACCATGACCTCTTTTCACTACCTATAGAGATCGCCATCGGAACGGTTGTCTGAACAGCGGGAGGATCCGGAACCGGACGATTCCGAGAGTAGCCACGGGTGAACGGGAAGACCCCAAACAGCACAGGAAGCAGCATGTGAAATTACGACAGATGATCATGGTGTCGCTGCGGGCCGCAGCGTGCGAATTTCATCGGTGATCGACGAATAGACGAGGGAGTGCCTTGCATTGAGGGGGAGCCGAGTTTTCCGGCACGGAAGGTGATCGAGGTTTTGGAGGAGGTGATGGCGTGCAGGGGGCGGAGTCCTGAGAACCTACGCAGCGACAACGGACCTGAGTTCGTGGCGCGGTTGGTGCGGGAGTGGGTGGATAAGGCGGGGATTCGAGCGTGCTCCATTGAGCCTGGGGCCCCGTGGGAGGATAGGCATGTGGAGAGCTTTCACGCGCAGTTGAGAGCCGAGCTTCTGGACCGGGGGCTCTCCCTCCGGATGGAGGAGGTGAATCCGTCGCTGGAGGAGTGGCGCGAAAAAACCAACTTCAAGAGGCCGCACGGGCGGCTTGGGAAACCTGCCCCCCCCGCTCACGGCGAAGCGTGAACTTGCGCGACGGCCTACGGCCCCCGCTCCCGTTCACGCTGGTCAATAACCCCAACCCAACGAAACCAAAAACCATCAACAGACTAACACTCCCACCTGTCCAGTTTCGGAGACCCAGCCAGAGGAGCGTGTTTTCGCGCGTGGGTTTTCGGTTCATATCAGGCGAAAACCCCTCCAATGCTGAGGGTTGCCAGACCTGGAAGTCCTGTACCAACGCCGCACGCCGCGGGGCAAAAAAAGCAAGTTGGGGGAGATGAAATTTTTGAGAAACAAAATGGGCGTCTGCGTCATTGTCCTTTGAAATGAACGATGACCCCCAGGCACCCGCGCAGCTCCAAACCGAGCAGGTTCAGCGACTCTTCGTGCGTCACCAGGGCGCGATCAGAGCCTTTGTCCGATCCTTGCAGCCGTCGCTCTCCGATTCGGACGATATTCTTCAGGAAACGTTTTTAACCCTCACGCGAAAAGCCACTTCGTTTGAACCGGGTTCCAATTTCGTCGCCTGGGCGTGCAGCATAGCCCGGTTTAAAATCCTTGAGGATTTCCGGAAAAAGAGGCGAGTCGGAGTCCTCTCCGAGGCCGCGTTGGAGGCCCTAGCTGCCGACGCTCCCGAAGAAGAGATCTCCGAGCTGCGGGAAACCGCTCTGAATGGCTGTTTGCAAAACTTAGGATCTCGGGCCAGCGACTTGCTTTGGCGAAAGTATGTGGGGCGTCAAACCTCAGAGGAAATGGCGGGCGGACTTGGGATGACCCCCTTGGCGGTCCGGGTAGCCCTGTCGAAGGCGCGCGCGGTCCTTCGGGACTGCGTTGCACTTCAACTTAAACGAGCTCAGTAAGATGAAATCCAAAGAGCTGGATGATGCGATCGCCAACCACCTCGATGAGTGTCTGAGCGAAGCGGAGGCCTCTAAGTTGAGTGCGATGCTGGCGGAGTCGCCCGAGGCCCGGAAACGCTTTTGGGAAACAGCGGCTATTCACGCCCAGCTGGAGCAAGCGTTGCAGCACCGTTCGATGGAGGTGGTCACCGGCTCCCAGTCGGCCCGGAAACGGGAGGCGTTCTGGATGAGGTATCCCACCATCTGGGCGGCTGCGGCCTGTGTGGTGGTCACGTGTCTGACCACGACCCTCGCCTTGGCTATCATCTCCCCAGGTGCAAACCGGCTCACCATTCGGGCACTTCCTCTTGGGGAAGCCGAAACAGGAAGACTGCCGAGTGGATTTCCCATCCAGTTCGGTGTCTGGTCGGGTGACATGGCAGCCGTCGAGCCAGCGCCTGTGGGGCAAGGCGCTTCGAGGACTTTTCGGTTTATCCGAGCTGAAGCAGATCCAGCCGAACCCAACCAACAGCCCAACGCATGCGACATTTTCCAAGTCGTGGATTTGCGTTCGGCGGGACTCGTTCCTCGGGCCTCCGATGACATCCTCGAGCTGTCGGCACGCTTTCGCGATGAGCGATCTGAGCCGGGAGCGCGGGTGCGTTTCGTATGCAGGCTCATGTTGTTTGAGGGCGATCCCAAAAACGTTGCCAGCGGATGGCCTCTTTCAAAGGGGGGGGCGAGCTCCCTGGGAACCGGGGATGCGTCCAGCGAAGGAGGAGTTCCGGGTCAATGGCAGATGGTCACGGCGAAAGCGACCATTCCCGAGAAAGCGAATTTCGCTGTGCTCCAGATCTTGGCCACCAAGCCTGCCGTTGCCGGACATGCCGCGGAGTTCGGCCAGCAGGTTGCAACCGATGTTCGTCTGACTCTCCGGAGTTCCTCTGCGCCGCCCGAGCGCCCGAGGACTCCATAGGGCGGAGCAAAAACCAAAGGGGCATTGCCCACCTCCCGGATTTCTTCCTCCAGCCTCCTCAAGTTCGTCCCCAATTTATGAACACACCCTCCGCCCTCTCTCGCCGGCACTTTCTGCGCAGCGCCAGCGCCCTGATTGCCCTGCCTTGGATGCCTTCGCTCGGTTGGCGCGCCTTCGCCGCCTCGCGCGAAGTCAGCGTTCCCAAGCGCATGGTTGCCATTGCGTTCGGGTACGGAATCACCAACGAAACCTGGTTCCCAGATCCCAAGAAGACAGGGGCGAATTATGAACTCTCGCCGGGACTCAAGCCTTTGGAGCGGCACAAGGGGCGCATCACCGTCATCCAGGGGCTCTCCAACAAGTTCTCGAACGAGGCGCACTGGGGCAGCACCTTTTACCTCACCGGTGCGAATCGCTACGCCATTCCAGGGACCAACTTTTTTAACAGCATTTCGGCTGACCAGGTGGTGGCTGGCCGCTTTGGTGCCGAGACGCGTTTTGCCTCCCTCCAACTCAATAGCTCCGACAACAAGGACAGCGGCCACGGTCCAGGGGAATCGTTAGCGTGGAACAAGCAGGGGAAATCGCTCGCGGGGATCGACTCGCCGCTCAAGCTTTACCGGAAACTTTTCGGCACCGACGAGCTCTCCCTTGAGGCTCAGCAACGGATGCTTGCGGACCAGCGGAGCATCCTCGACAGCGTG
>JBEBAG010000100.1:0-6586 GCA_041159065.1 Verrucomicrobiota bacterium
CCTCTCTTGCAACACTGGGAATCCCAAAAAGAGGGCGTCCACCGCGACTTTCCCGCCGCCAGCCTCGCGCCGGACGGCTCGTCATGGATCGTTTACGTCGAACACGATGGCACCTCTGACACCCTCTGGCTCACCCGCCTCGTCGAAAACCAATGGGCCGCCCCAATCGCTGTCGCATCCCAGCCCGGCATCATCCACCAACCCTCCCTTTCCATCACCCCCCAAGGAGACGTGTGGGTCTTCTGGGGACAAGTCGACGATCGCGACCTCGTCTCCCTGCGCGCCCGAGGGCTGGTTTCGGGAAAGTGGGGCGAGGAACAGGTGCTCAGTCTGTCCGACGGCAGCGAAACCTTTGCTGACGCAGCCACGGATGCCGCCGGACGGGTGTGGGTCGTCTGGCAATCGTTCCGCAGGGGACAGTCGGATATTTTCACTCGGTGGCTCAATCCCTCCACGGGGAACTGGTCGGAGATCCTCCCCGTGAGTGTGCCGGAGGGCGGCAGCTGGGAGCCCCGATTGGCCTTCGGCGCGGAGGAAGGCGCTTGGATCTCCTACGACAACTCGAAGAGCCGGGAATTTAACCTGTGGCTTGCGCATGTCGCCTTGGATGGGCAAGTGAAACGATATCCCATCGCACAGACGCCTCACTACGAGGCGCGAAGCCGCATTGCCGCCGCCCGGGACGGGAAAGGCTTTTGGATCACGGCGGAGCGCGGCCGCAAACAATGGGGCGAGCCCTTGCGCGGACACGAAAGCCAAGACGGCATCAACGCCCAGAAACAGATTCTTTTCGGGTTTTTCGACGCCGCTTCCAAACAGTTCACCGAACACCCCATTCCCGCCGCAGGCCGCTTCGCTCCGAGACCTCCGCAGGCGATCAATCTGCCCACGCTGAGTGTAGACACGGAAGGCAACCCGTGGATGGCCTGGCGGTATTACGCCCTCACCCACTGGCGACTTGCCGTGTCGCGCTTCGACCGCCACGCCAAGACATGGTCTGCCCCCATGGAGGTACCCGATAGCGCTTTCAGTCAGGACCGCCACAGCTTCCTCCTCCCCTCCCCCAAGGGCATGTTGCTCTGCTGGGCCAGCGACAAACGCACCTCCAAACGCGTTGAATCCGCCGGCATCCATCTCGCCCGCCTCAGCCCCGAGCGCTCCCCCTATCGTGATTCCGCCCTCAAACTGCTCCCCAACTTGGAGCCCCCACCCTATCTCCTGCCCCCTTCGGCCCCTCGTCCGCGCGACGAACACCACGTCTGGACCGTCGGCGGGAAAACCTACCGCCTGCTCTGGGGCGACCTCCACCGGCACACCGACTTCTCCAACTGCCGAACCCCCTTCGATGGCTGCGTTCTCGAGCATTTCCGCTACGGCTACGACATCGCCGCCCTCGATTTCATGGGCACGAGCGACCACACCGACATTGCCAAACGCCTCGACCCCTATGAGTGGTGGCAGACCCAAAAACTGGTGGATGTCTTCTACACCAAGGGGCACTTCCGTTCCCTCTACGCGTACGAACGCGAACAAAAACACCCCTGGGGTCACCGGAATGTCGTGTTCGCCCAAAGAGGAGGCCCAGTCGTTTACCTCAACCGTCTCCTCTACAGCACCTCTCCTTGGGGAAAACGCTTCCCCGTAAACTCCAACGCCTCCGGCGAGATCACCCCGCAGGAACTTTGGAGCGTCCTTCTGCAATACGGAAAACCCGTGGCCACCATCAGCCACACCGGGGCCACCGGCATGGGCACCGATTGGGATCGCTACCCCGAGTGGGAACCCCGCATCGAGAACACCGTCGAAATCTTCCAAGGCGCCCGCGTCAGCTACGAGGGACTCGCAGCCCCCCAGCCCACCGCCGGGCTGCGCGTCGGCCAAAAATACACGGCGGATGCCGCTTCCGAGGCCGTCATCCCATTCCCTCCAGCGAGCATTGACGATTTTGGATCCATCCGAAACCGCGGCCTGTACCAATACGCGCTCAGTCGCGGACTCAAGTTGGGCGTGTTTGCGAGCTCCGATCATATCGCGCAGCACACCTCGTTTGGCGGCGTATACGTCGAAGAAGACTCGCGCACCGGCATCCTCTCCGCCTTTCAAGCCCGGAACAGCATTGCGGCCACCGCAAAAATCTTCGTCGAATTCAGCTGCAACGACCGTCCGATGGGACAGATCTTCGAATCGAAAGACGCCCCCAAACTGGCCCTCCGAGTTCTTGGCACCGGCCCCTTGAAACAGGTTACCGTGGTGCGCAACGAGCAAAACCTCCGTACGTTTTCTCCGAAGGACAAGGAATTCGCCCTCGTTTTTCACGATGACTCCGCCACCTCCGGCGAGAACCGCTACTATCTCCGGGTCGAGCAGGAGGATGGCAACATGGCCTGGTCCTCCCCCATCTGGGTTTCCAAAACCCCCTAGACCTCCCCTCCCCTTTGCACCCGGCCCCGCCCCACCCAAAAAAATCGCGCTCGGCTCAAAGTTTTCGCGTGAGATTCCGCTTTTCCTAGGAAACCTCCCCCAACCCCCTCAGGCCCCCTCTTGAACCACGCTCCCTCCCTCTTGCTCCCATGAAACCTTCCTCGCGCTCTCCCCTCCGAGCCCCGCTTTCCCGGCTCGCAGTCGCCTCCCTCGCTGCCTCCCTTCCCTGGGCTCCCATCACCCCGCTCCTCGCCGTGCATTCAAAGAACGCGGGTCCTGAGTCCTTCGAGATCCGCTTCAAACTCCCCGTACCCAAACCCCTCTCGCCCGAGGAGGAACTGGCCACCTTCAAACTCGCCCCCGGCTTCCGCGCCGAACTCGTCGCCGCCGAACCCTTGGTTGAAAGCCCCGTCGCCCTCGCTTGGGATGAGAAGGGACGCCTCTTTGTGTGCGAAATGCGCGGCTATATGCACGACATCGAGGCCGCCGGTGAAGACCAACGCATCGGACGCATCTCCCGACTCGAGGACACCGATGGCGATGGCAAAATGGATCGGAAAACCGTCTTTGCCGACGGCCTGCTCATGCCCCGTGCCATCGCCTGCATCCAGGGCGGCCTCCTCGTGGCGGAACCCCCGAACCTCTGGTTCATGAAGGACACGGATGGCGACGGAATCGCCGACTCCAAAGAAGGAGTCGACGACTCCTACGGCACCGAAGGCGGTCAGCCAGAGCACATGGCCAACTCCCCCCTGCGCGCCCTCGACAACTGGATCTATTCCGCAAACCACCCCAAACGTTACCGCCTCAAGGACGGCAAATTTCTCGAGGAATCCATCGGCATCCGCGGCCAGTGGGGCATGGCCCAGGACGACTTCGGCCGCCTTTACTTCAACTCCAACTCCGACTTCCTCCGCACCAACCCCCTCCCCGAATCGCTCGCAAAGCGCAACCCCAACTTCACCCCGACCGCGGGACTCGGAATCCAAGTACTGAAGGACCAGTCCACCTGGCCCTCTCATCCCACTCCCGGGGTCAACCGAGGCTACGAAGTCAAACAACTGCGCGAGGACGGTTCCCTCGCCAAATGCACCGCCACCTGCGGAGCCTCCATCTACCGGGGCACCCTCTTCCCCAAAGAATTCCGCGGCAACGCCTTCATCCCGGAACCCGCCGGCAACCTCGTCAAGCGCGCCATTCTCTCTGAGAAAAACGGGGTCGTCTCCGGAGCCAACGCCGCGGAGGGCACCGAGTTCTGGACCTCCACCGATGAACGCTTCCGCCCCGTCAGCTCTTACTCCGGACCCGACGGCGCCCTTTACGTGGTCGACCTCTACCGCGGCATCATCCAGCACAAGAGCTTCCTGACCCACTACCTCATCGCCAACATCAAGGACCGCCAACTCGAAACCCCCGTCAATCAGGGGCGCATCTGGCGCATCGTGCCCGACAAAGGCCCGAAAGCCGCCACCCCCAAAATCCCCGCCGAAACCCCGGCCCTCGTCAAACTCCTCCAAGACGGCAACGGCTGGACCCGCGACACCGCGCAGCGCCTCCTCGTAGAGGCGCACGACCCGGCCGCACCGCCCCTGCTCGCCGCCCTCGCCAAGGAATCGAAAAGCCCGCTCGCCCGGATTCACTCCCTCTGGACCCTCGAAGGCATGGGGGCAGTCTCCCCGGAAGTCATCTCCCCCGCGCTGAAGGATCCCGACGCCCGCGTGCGAGCCACCGCCGTGCGCCTCGCCCCCCGGACGCAACTCGAGGAGATCGCCAAATTGATTAACGATCCCAGCATCGAGGTGCGCGTCGCGCTCGGATTCCAGCTCTCCTCCTTCCCCGAGTCCGCCACGGCCACCCTGGCCCTCGCCCGTTCCTCCGGAAATCAGGAGCTGGTGCGCGAAGCCATCCTCTCCGGATTGCGCGGGCGCGAACTGGAAACTCTCCAGGCACTCCTTGAGACCCCATCGGCAAACCCCGCCCCCGACCTGCTCGCCGCCCTCGCCCAAGCCGTCATGGGCGAACGCCGCAAGGAACGCGTGAAGATCCTCCTCGGCCTCATCGCCCAACAGAACGCCAATTCCTCCGCCCAAACCGCCCTCCTCAAGGGGGCCGGGGGCAAGGCCAAGAACGCCAAAGGCCCCGCGCCAAGGCTGCTCTACCTCGATGCCGCCCCGGAGGAACTCTCCCTCCTCCGTACCGCCGCAAACCCCGCGACCGAAACCGCCCTCAAAGCGCTCGACTCGCTCCTCGCCTGGCCAGGCAAACCCGGCGTGCCGCCCCCTCCCGTGGTCAAGCCCCTCACCCCCGCAGAAACAGCCCTCTTCGAAACCGGCAAGGGAATCTACAACACCCTCTGCGCAGGCTGCCACCAGCCCACCGGAGTCGGCATGGAAGGACTCGCCCCCGCCCTCGTGGACAGCGACTGGGTCCTCGGCAACCCCGATTTGCTCCCCCGCATCCTGCTGCACGGCCTCGCGGGGCCCATCAAAGTCAACGGACAATCTTGGAACCTCGAAATGCCTCCGCTCGGTGCCGCCCTCTCCGACGAACAAATCGCCGGCGTGCTCACCTACATCCGCAGACAGTGGGAGCACACCGCCTCCCCCGTCAGCGTCGCGCAGGTCGCGAAAATCCGAAAAGACAACGCCAGCAGAACCCGCTCCTGGACCGGAGAGGAACTGAAAGCACTCAACCCGAAAAAGGACCCCAAAAAGGACAGTCCCACCTCGGCCAAGAGCTCGGACGCCGGCGAACCCGCCGGATCCCCCGGCCTGAAAAACGTCCAAGTCCAGTAGGCTTCCCTCGTTAGTCCCCATCGACCGCCCCCGCCCTCCGCACTCTGAGGGGAGTCCGTGTCGAAGCTTCCGAAATCCCGGGTCCGCCCCGCGCGGTTTGGAGCGAATCGTTCCGCTTGGGGCGGTGTGGTAGATTGGCAAGCCAAAGCCCACCCGCCCCTTGCCTCGTCCCGTCCTTCATAGGCTCTTTGCCCTCCTCCTCTCCGCTCTCGGCCTCGCGCCGGCGACCGGGCTGGCAGACCCCGAACCGCCCCCCCTCCTGCCCATCGCCTCCGCGGCGCGCCCCCCGGAGAACCCCTGGACCAAAGAGCCCGCAGTGCGCGTGCGGGGGGTGATCACCTGGCGCAAATCCGGCGAGTCCCCGGACCTCTTCTGTCTGCAGGACCACTCCGCCGCCATCTGGCTCGATCTCCAGACCGCGCGGGAACGCAAGATCTGGGACGCAAACTCCCCTCCGCTTCCTGTCCTCGAAGAGGGCTCCGAGGTGGAAGTCGTCGGCTCCCTTCAGACCAACTCCCTGCCC
Organism: Verrucomicrobiota bacterium; assembly: GCA_041159065.1. Taxonomy (GTDB): domain Bacteria; phylum Verrucomicrobiota; class Verrucomicrobiia; order Chthoniobacterales; family Chthoniobacteraceae; genus Chth-196. The sequence continues at coordinate 5,740 of JBEBAG010000100.1, forward strand.
TGGACGCTGCTCCCGGCCAAACTCACCCTCCTCGCCCGAAAACCGCTCCCCCCGAGTCTTCAGAACCAAGACGCCCACGTGCTCGCGGGCGGATCCATGCTCCAAAGAGTCTCGCTCGCCGGCGTCGTCCACCGCTGCACTCCCATCCTCGGCGGATACGAAATCAGCCTCCACACCGCGGCCGGACGCTACTTTCTCGCCCGAATCCCCGATGGGGAACAAATCCACCGCGCCTTCCTCGAGGACGCCCTGGTAGAGGTCACGGGCATCGCCTCGCCCCTCTTCAATTCCAGGGGGAAGTTCGTGCGGCCATGCATCCTCGTCTCCTCCCCCGCCGGCCTCAACCGACGCAAACCCGCCGGCGAACCCTTCGCCGCTCCCCTCCTCGCCATCGCCGATTTTTACGGGGCCGTCTCCAAGGGGGATCTTCTCCACCGCCATCGCGTTAAGGGCACCGTGACCCTGTGCGAACCTGGAAAAATGCTCTTCCTCCAGGACGAGGATACGGCCATCCGCGTTTGGACCGATTCCACCGACCTCTTCCGCTTGGGCGATCAGGTGGAGGCCTCAGGCTTTCCTGAAATCTCGGGAGGCCTTGGGGAATTGCGCTCGGCCCTCGTGCGCAAAATCGGCGAGGGCTATCCCCCCTCACCGTGGGAACTCGCCCCCCAACGCCCCGAAACGCCCTCCGCGCCCCAGCGCAACCTCCGCGATTTCGAGGGCGTGCGGGCCCGCGGCCGCGGACACCGCATCCGCGGCCCGGGCGCCCCCCCCCGCGGCCCCCGCCCACGCGGGGTGGAGCCCGGCGAGACCCGCACCCCCGCCACGCGCGCCCACTGCCCTGCGC
>JBEBAG010000101.1:0-5151 GCA_041159065.1 Verrucomicrobiota bacterium
ACCGCCCCCAGTTGCGGCTCCACAAACTGATGCCCCGAGCCCAGTGCGCGCTGCAAAAAATGGCGCCGGGGATGATTGCGCGCCTCCCGCTCATTGATCTGGCCGTTGCGATACATCCAACCGACGTAGGTGTCGTCGTGGCTGAGCTGCTTTATCCCGCCCGCCGCAGGCAGATAGTAAATCCGGCTGTCGCCAATGTGGGCAAAATACATCCACTCCGGCCGGAACCAGCACAGACTCAGGGTGGCGCCCATGCCCCGACACTCCTCGTAGCTCCCGCCCAAAAACAGCAGCGCCCGGTGGATGTCCGCATAGAGCTCGTTCAAAAACTCGGGCGCCCCGGCCTCCATCCCCTGAGCCGCCTGCTTGAACGCCTTGGGCAGCAGCCGCGTAATTTTCTCCACCGTGATCCGGCTCGCAAACTCGCCCGCCGCCTCCCCCCCGATCCCATCCGAAACCGCAAACACCAGATCCATGGTATCCAGCGAGGCGCGCCCATGCTTGCCCAGCAGATGCGCCTCCCGCGCATCAAAACACAGCCCCAGAAAGGAGTCCTCATTCTGGGCTCGTAGCTTGCCCCGGTCGCTCAACCCCGACCATTCCAACGCACTCACGCGTTCCCCTCCGTGGGAGCGAATCCCGGCAGGATCGTTGCGAATTCAAAGTCGATCAGGCAGAAGCGCCCGTCGCTCTGGCGATAGGTGATGTTGCGAAGGTCCGGATCATCATGTCGCACCCCGTACTGCTCCAGCTCGGCAAACAGCTCTCGAATGCGAGCCTCGTCCAGGTGCTGCACTCGGCTTCCGCAGCTGGTGGTGACGATCTGAAGCTCCTCTGTATAGATTTTGACCAGTCTGGGCACAAAAAGACAGTTCTGGGCCTCCAAAAACCGAAGTACGCGCACTTCATTGTCAAAGCGCTTTTGGGCATCCGGCCCCCGAAACGTTTTGTAAACCATGCCGTCGAACGAAATCCTCACCGTGGAGCGGAGAGTGTCCTTCACTTGGTGCATAGCCCTTTAAAGCAGAGAAAGGAGCTCGGCAGAAGCCCGAGAGAGGCCCCGGCGCGCACAAAAGCTCCGAACGGCCTCTGGTCACGTGGCACCGGGTTTGCTATTGGGCGGGGGTGCCTAATCCCTGGAGGTGAAATTCCGGGGGCAGACTCGTGCGGTTTCAGGCGCGCCGCGTCATCCCTATCCTTAACTCAGTCATCCATGGCCAAGTACAAATTGGAATACATCTGGCTCGACGGCTATGAGCCAGTCGCGAACCTCCGCAGCAAAACCCTGATCAAGGAATTCGACTCCTTCCCGACGCTGGAACAGTTGCCGCTCTGGGGCTTCGACGGTAGCTCCACCCGCCAGGCTGAAGGACATTCTTCCGATTGCGTGCTCAAGCCCGTGGCCGTGTACCCGGACACCACCCGCCGCAATGGCGTGCTGGTCATGAGCGAGGTGCTCCTTCCCGATGGCAAACCCCATCCTTCCAACGCCCGCGCCACCATCATGGACGATCCCGGCGCTTGGTTCGGCTTCGAACAAGAGTACTTCCTCTACCAGGATGGCGTGCCCCTTGGCTTCCCCAAAAACGGCTATCCCTATCCTCAGGGCAAATACTACACCGGCGTCGGCTACGACTCCGTCGGCGACATCGCCCGCCAGATCGTCGAGGAACACCTCGACCTCTGCCATGACGCCGGCATCAACCACGAAGGCATCAACGCCGAAGTGGCCAAGGGCCAGTGGGAATTCCAGATCTTCGGCAAGGGCTCCAAAACCGCCGCGGACCAAATCTGGGTCGCCCGCTACCTCCTGCTGCGTCTGTGCGAAAAATATGGGGTCGACGTGAACTGGCACTGCAAACCGCTCGGAGTCGACGTCGACTGGAACGGCTCGGGAATGCACGCCAACTTCTCCACCCAGTACATGCGCGAAGTGGGCGGCAAGGCGTACTTCGAGTCCCTCATGGCAGCCTTCGACAAGTACAAGAACGAGCACATCGCAGTGTACGGACCGGACAACCACCTGCGCCTCACCGGACTGCACGAGACTCAGTCCATCGACAAGTTCAACTACGGCATTGCCAACCGCGGCGCCTCAATCCGCGTACCCCACAGCTTCGTGAACAACGGCTACAAGGGCTACCTTGAGGACCGCCGTCCCAACTCCCAAGGGGACCCGTACAAGATCGCCAGCCGCATCCTGCAGACGATCGCCACGGTGCCCACTCCGTAAACGGGCGAGTCCCAAGGCCCTTCCCCGGGCGCTTCGAATCCAACGCCGCCCCTACCCCGTGGGGGCGGCGTTTTTTTCCAAACTTTCGCCGTCTCGGGGATTACTACAGGAAAAGAGCCGCTCGCTTTTCCCCTCCCCAGCCGCTTCACTCGGCCCCTCCACGCGCTTCCCTCCTCCCGCATGAGCCTCTTTCAGCACTCCGTTTCTGACGCTCTCTCTACGTTCGAGTCCCTTCGCGCGTTGGAACCCAGCGTGCTCCAGGCTGCAGAATGGGTACGCCAGTGCCTCATCTCGGGATCCAAACTGCTCGTCGCAGGCAACGGGGGAAGCGCAGCCGACGGCGCAGATTTCGCCACCGAATACACCTGCCGCTTCATCCAAGACCGCAAGCCCTTCCCAGCCATCAACCTCACCGCTTGCGGCAGCCTGCTCTCTGCCATCGGCAACGACTATGGCTACGAGTGGAGCTTCGCCCGCCAAGTCGAGGCCTTCGGTCGCCCCGGCGATCTCCTCGTCGTCCTCTCCACCAGTGGCAATTCCGTAAACATCATGCGGGCCATTGAAACCGCCAAGGCCATCGGCATCCAAAGTATCGCCCTCCTCGGACGCGACGGCGGGCGTTGTCGCGGCAAGGCCGACCTCGAGCTACTCGTGGCCGCTCGCGTGACGGCGCGCATCCAAGAGGCCCACAAGTTCCTCCTCCACTCCATCTGCGAGAACGCGGAGGAAGCGCTCCAAAAAGCGTCCCTCTCCGGATTGGAAGGATAAGTCGGAAAGGTCGGGGAGTCCGGGAAGCCTCTTCCCTCGCCTCCCCTCGCGCCTCCCTGGCGGTGGATCCGACGCACCCCGAGGCAACGTCCGGACCTCTTCCCAACATCCGAGCCCCCTCCTCTACCTCTTCCCGCCGGCATTGGCATTCCCCTTCGCCTCTGCGTCGGGTTGATCCGCCCCCGCCTTGTACAAAGGTGCCGGGGTGTCGCCTTCCCCCCCTCCGACCACCTTCTTCAGCGAGGGGTCGGAAAACCGCTCTGCCAAGACCTTCCCCTCTCGGATCACCTGAACCCCGTAGCCCATCAGCTTGAGCCCGCCGGCCGGTTGCGGGGGCTTGGCCGCCGGAGCCGCCTTCCCCTTGGCCGCCGGAGCCGCGGTGAAGGAAGACTTCACATGATACTCGCTTTTCACCTCGTCCGATACCACCTCAGCCACCCCGCGCGACTTCAAGTCCACGCTCTTCTCATCCCCCTCCATGACCTTCAGACTCATGGTCTTCATGTCCCGGCCAATACACCAATAGCGGACCGTCACCTTCTGCACGTCCTCCGAGAGATTGCGCACCTCCAACTTTAACACCCGAGTGACCGAGATCGCGGTTCCTTTGCTGGTGTTCGCCCCCTTCGAGTCCCCGGCCGGCCCGAATTCACTCTTGGAAATCTCCACCGAAGCCGCATCGGCCGGAACCGCGCCCCCCAGCAAAATCCCCATCGCAAGCACCAAAAACTTTCGGGAACTCATGCTGGGATTCTCCCCAAAATTCCCGGCACACTCCAGAGGGTTTTTCCCCAGCGAATCGGTTGTTTCCGTTATGAATGCACACGCTCCCATCCTGGTGCTCTCCGCATGGATTCCTGCACTCAGCGCCCTGTTCGGAGCTCTCGTCGGTTCCTTCCTGAACGTCTGCATCTACCGACTCCCCCTGGATCTGTCGGTACGCACCCCCTCCCGTTCGTTTTGCCCCTCCTGCAAACGCACCCTGCCTTGGTGGGAGAACATTCCCATCCTGTCCTGGCTCCTGCTGCGCGCGCGCTGCGCCGGCTGCAAAACCCCCATCCCCTGCCGTTACCCCCTAGTCGAGGCGCTCACCGCATTCCTGTTCTGGGGCGCCTCCGTTCAACTCCATTCCCAGCCCCTCCTCGTCCTCCTCCCCGTATTCACCCTCGTCAGCCTCCTGATCGTGGCCACCTTCATCGACATCGAGCACATGATCATCCCCAACGAGATCACCTGGGGAGGCGTCGGTGCCGCCCTGCTGTTCTCCCTGCTCATCCCCGCCCTCCACGGGGTCTCCTCCCCCCTCCAAGGCCTCGCCCAATCCCTCCTCGGAGCCGCCCTCGGCTACGGGCTCCTCTGGGCCATCGCCGAACTCGGCCACCTGCTCCTGGGCAAAAAACGCGTCTCCTTCCCAGAACCCACCCCCACCCTCTGGACCCGCAAAGGCGAAGAGGCCGACCTGCAAATCGGCGAGGAAACCACCGCGTGGGGCGACTTCTTCTTCCGCGGCTCGGAGGAAGTCCACATGGGCATTCTTTCCGGTGAAATCGATGGCCGAGAACTCACCGAATCCGAGGCGGTTTGGACCCTCAACCAGCTGCGCATCGAAACCGAAATCGAAACCGAAACCGAAGAGCAAACCGTCGTTCAAACCTTCGACCTCAATCAAACCGACCGCGTCCGGCTCCAAATCATGTGGCTGGTTTTTCCCCGGGAGGCCATGGGCTTTGGGGACGTCAAATTCCTCGCCGCCATCGGCGCGTTCCTCGGGTGGAAGGCCGTGCTCTTCACGCTCATGGCCGGATGCTCCGCCGGGGCCCTCATCGGCTCCCTCCTCAAGCTCTCCAAGAAAAACGCCGGCGCCATCCCCTTCGGCCCCTACCTCGCCTTCGGAGCCTTGCTCTGGATCGCCGCCGGACCGGCCATGGTGCAGGCCTACTGGCAATGGGTCACCCACGCCGCCCACATCCCTCCCCTCCCCCCACTCTCGCTCCCCGCCCTTCTCCCCTGACCCAAAGCGTCTCCGCGGCCCCAAAACGGCCTCGCCCCCCGCCCCCCGCCCCTACCCCTCCAGGCCGACCCAGACGCGCGCCATCCGCAAATCCAAAGCCTCCGCCCCGTGCTCCAGCCCCCAACACTCCAGGTCGGGC
>JBEBAG010000102.1:0-16236 GCA_041159065.1 Verrucomicrobiota bacterium
AGCCCCAGCCCCGATTCCGACAAGGGGCCCTACCTTTTCCCCGGCCCCCTCCTGCGGCGGATGTCCGGAGAGCAGGTCTGGGACTCCATCCTCTCCCTCGTCGTCGGACCGGAACTCGACCAATTCAAACTCAAGCGCGCCGACCAGATCCGGCGTCTCGACATCCCCCAGGCCACGCTGACCCCCGCGGTGATCGAGGCGAAGCTGGCCGAGTTGCACCAGTCCGGCGGGAAGTTCCGAAAAAAGACCGGCGGCGAAGTCGGGACGGGGGATTTTGAGGGGGCAGCTCCGCCTCAATTCGAAGGGCTCACCCTCGCGCGGGCCTCCGAGCTTCCCCAGCCCTCCAAGGAGTCCCATTTCCTGCGCAACTTTGGACAGTCCGACCGCCAGATCGCCGACAGCAATAGCACCGAGGGCGGGGTACCGCAGCTTTTGATGATGATGAACGGCCCCGTTCAGAAAGCCATCACGAGCCCGGCTTCCCTCGTGCTCCGCGAAACCTCCCGCGTTTCCCCGCAGGAGGACCAGATCCGTTACCTTTACCTCAGCTTTCTCGGACGCTTTCCCTCCGCCCCGGAGCTTCTGGCAACAAAATCCATGATTTCCAATGGACTGACCATCAAAGATTTGACCTGGGTTTTTCTCAACACCCGCGAGTTTCTCTTCATTCAGTAACCCCGCCCCCGCTTATGAAGGACAAGCCCCTCCGATCCCTCGACCCGCTTTCCCGGCGCCTCTTTGTCGAGCGCTGCGCCCGGGCTGCCTTTGGACTCAGCGTCCTGCCTGCGCTTCCCTCCGGCGCCGCCTCCGCCGCCCCCATCCCCCCCAAGGCGGACCCCGGTTCCGGCTTTGGTTCCGCGAAGCACGTCATCTTCCTCCAGCTCCGCGGCGGCATGAGCCACATCGACACGTTCGATCCCAAGGAAGGCCCCACCAAGGGCCCCGGCAGCGCGCTCTCGACCAAGGCCGGATTTCAAATCTCCTCCTTCCTGCCCAAAACGGCGGCAGTCGCCCAGCACCTCTGCCTGATCCGGTCCATGACCGCGAAGGTTGGGATTCACGCCGCCGCCACCTACCTCATGCGCACCGGCTACGAACCGCGCGGCACCGTCAAACACCCCATGCTCGGCGCCTGGGCTCAGCACTACCTCGGACCCAGCCACGAAAATCTCCCCTCCAGCATCACCATCAATCACGGTGCCGAACACGGGAACGGATTTTTCCCGGCCACCCTGAGCCCCCTGCCCCTCATCGATCCCAGCGCGGGCCTCCAATACTCCGTGCCTTATGCGGGGATGAAAACCCTGGAGGAACGCCTGGCGCTGGTGAACCAGATTGACCAATCGTTCCGGCAGCGCTTTCCAGACCCGAATGTGAAGGCTTACAACGACTTCTACGACGCCACCATGCGCCTGATGAAGAGCACTGACCTCAAGGCCTTCTCCCTCTCCGAGGAACCCGAGGCGCTCAAAACCTCCTACGGCAACTCCAAGTTCGGACGTGGTTGCCTGCTCGCCCGCCGACTCGTCGAGCATGGCGTGCGCTTTGTCGAGGTCAGCGACGGCGGTTGGGACATGCACAACAACCTCGAGGACGCCATGGAAAACACCGGCGCCCAATTCGACCAAGCCTTCGCCGCACTCGTCTCCGACCTGCATTCCCGCGGCCTCCTCGAAAACACCCTGGTCGTGGTGGCTTCCGAATTCGGGCGCAAACCCGAGTTCAGCGGCTCCGGCCGCGGGCATTACCCGAAAGTCTTTTCTACCGTCCTCGCCGGAGCCGGAATCAAACGGGGATTTGTCCACGGAGCCAGCGATGCCGCCGGGGCGGAACCGGTGGGCGAGGGCGTGACCGTGGGCCACTTCCACGCCACCCTCGGATGGGCCGCCGGGCTTCCCCTCAAGCAAGTCGTCACCGCCCCCAGCGGACGCCCCTTCACCGTGGGCAACCAGTCGGCCCCGGTCTCGGCCGTCTTCGCCTGAGACCCGGGCAGAACCTCAGAAAACGAGAGCCCCCGGGGGGGTAAAGCACCGCGCCGGGGGACTCTTTGACAGATCTTGGATCCGGCAGGGATCCGGCTAGTCCTTGATCGAAATCAGGTACTGGCGAATGGCATCGAACTGCTTGAGTCCATCGCCCTCGAGTACCTGCTTGAGCTGCGTTTTGGACTGACCGTCCGCGTACTTGGGCATTTTGGTTTCCGGATCCACCCGCTGCGGATTCAGCAGCCAGCGCTCGAAGTACGACAGGCGCAGACGCTCTCCGGCCCACGCGAGGTTCAACGCGGGAGCCTCGAAGGGAGCGGTCGCCGGCTTTTTGCCCACGTCATGGCACACGGTGCACGCAAACCCGCCCTGATCCCCAATCAACTTTTCCCCCGTCGAGGCGAGTTCCGTCCCCCCGCCCACCAAGGGCGAGGACGACTCTCCAAATCCGTGCCAGTGCGAAAGCCCCTTCGAGAGCACCTCCGCATGCGCGGCAAAGGCGGGCATCCGTCCGAAGAGATAGTGCCGGGGTTTCTCCGAGACCTGACCCGCGATCATTTTCGCACTCCACGCCGGCTGCAGTTTTTCCCCGAGCCAAGTCAGCTGGGGAATGCTCGTCGTCGTGAGCGGCGGGTGCGCCTGCGGCGGCTTTTTGTCGTCCCGCTTGGGCGGCCCCTTCAGCCCCCCGAGCATATTGCCCTCCTCCGTCACCGACGACCAGACGCTCTGACGCGCGTCCAGTTGATGGCAGGCCACGCAGCGGAGGTCGAACACGGCCCGCTGCGCAAACTCCAAGGGCGAATCGTTTTCCACACTCTGCACCCCCTGTTTCAGAAACGCCTGGAGCGCCTCGCGCTGAGTCTTGGAGAACTGATAGTCCGGCGCCTTGCCCCGCTGTTCCGCACTCGCAGCCACGCAACCCCGCTCCCATCCGGTGGAGAGCGTCTTCTGCAGGGCCACCGCCGTGCCGGGCAACCCCGCATGGCACTGGAGACATCCAGCACTCGCAAAAAGCTGCGCCCCGCGCGTCAGATCGCCCGTCGGAGTCGCCGCGGGAGCGGGACTCGAGCGGTCAAAGGACATGAGGAAGGAGGTCAACTGGAGGGCCTCCTTTTCGGAGAGCGGGGTTTTCGGCATCCGGGCGTTGGCGTGATACTTGTGCGGATCGAGCAGGTAATCGCGCAGGGCACCCGCCTTCCACTTTGAGCTGACGTGGGACAGGGAAACCCGCCCGAAGTCGTTGCCCACCTTGCTCCGAGGCGTGCTGTGGCAGGCAATGCAGCCCAGATTCGCAAACAGCGCGGACCCCGCGCCGGGATCCTCAAGCTTCAGTTCGGCGGGAGCCGTTCCCTGCGAGGCCAGGAAGGCGGCGATATCCGCCGCATCTTGGGCCGCATGATCGCCGTGGAGCACGGCCGGCATGAGGCTTCCCTTGCGGAAGTCGTGCGGGTTGAGGATCCATTTCGCCAGCCAAGCCTGATCGAAACGCGCCCCGATTTCAGAGAGCACGGGCGCCAGTTTGCCATACTCGGGCATCGCCTCCGGGGCCTGTCCCTTCGCCGCGAGCACCCCCGTCGCGTCATGGCACGCCACGCAGTTGGCCTGGGCAAAGAGCTGCCTCCCCTCGCGCCACTGGGCCCCCTTTTCAATCGCCGCCGCCAGTTCTTCCGGCACGTACAATGCCGTCGGCAAAACGGGTTCCGCCGCGAACTCCGAGGAGGACCACAAAAGCCGGCAGGTGGCCTCCCCCGCTGCGGGACTCTTGTACTCCACCTTGAGCAGGTTTCCCCCCTTGCGCAGATCCACTTTGCTTCCCAAGCGCTTGCCGCCCTCGCTCAACGCCCCCTCAAAAACCTTTTCCCCATTGACGCTCACCTTCACCTCGCCGCGGCCCTCCGCCATCAACTGCACACTGCGCGAGAGAGGCACTTTCACCACGCTGTCCCACTGCGCCTCAAACGCCCCCTTCGGCAGAATGGGCGAAACCGCCCCGCCCGCCGGCACATGCAGCGCCACCAACCGGTCCCGACGCACGTCGGTCTTCCCCCCCGCCTTCAGCGTCAACGCCACGCCGCTGCCCGCCAACTTCGGAGCAAGCGACTGGCTCACCGCCGTCAGCTTCAAGCGCGGTCCGCTTTCCTTCGCCACCGCATTGATCGTGTGCCAGAGCTTCTCCGGCATCGCCGCGCCGGAAGCCGCCTTGATACGCATCGTGATCTCGCTCTGCATCACCGGCTTCAACCCCGCCGCCTCCAAAAACACCGTCTTGCGGTCCTCCGAAAGGTGCACACCGGAGATGTCCACCAGATCGCGTCCCAGTTCGTTCGGGTTGCTTGGACGGTACTCCTTGGATCCGTAGTTGGAGGTCCACCGGTAGTTGTACTGCTCAATGCTGAAGTTGTCCGGATTCGCCGCCGTGACCGGATCCAAGGGTTCGTCAAAGCTCACATAGATCCCGCGATCGGTGACCCGCAGCCCGTTGGGCGCGTAATGGGGTTTGCCCGTGTAGCGGATCCTCTGAATGGCGCCTTCCTCCGCCCCGGAGGTCTGCCATCCCTTTTGTCCTGCGACGTAGAGCTGTCCGTCCTTGGGAGAAAACCGGGCGCGCATGATCCCGGTCGCGAAGTTGAGAGGCACCTTGGTCACGCCCCCCTGCACGACGCCGTCCACCTCCTCCATCATGACCTCATACAGCGAAGCCTGGCCGTAGCTCATGTGCAGCAGGCGCCCCTTCAGCGGCCCCCACTGGTCGCTGGTCACCCAGACCTGTCCCCCGGAGGAGTTGTCCACGGATTTCGGGAAGAAACAGACATGCGGATCAAAGGCGGTGGGCGTCACCTCCCGGTGCGCGAGATCCGGCACGCTCAAAAACGAGCCCTTTTTCACAATGTGCAGGTAGCACATGGGCACCCACGTTCCCTCGTTATCCCCCGTGGTGATCACGTCCCCCGGCCCGATCCCGATCCCGTTGGGGGCGCGAAACCCGGTCGCGAACACCTCGAACTTCGAGCCATCCTTGGACACCTTCATCATCGTGCCGTTGTGCTCCGAGATCGGGTCCCAGCCGCGGCCGCCGCCCTTCACCGGCCCCCCCTTCGCAAAGTAGAAGTTCCCCTGCGAATCGGTGTGCAGATCGAACATGAACTCGTGGAAGTTCGGGGTCACCTGCACCTCGTTGTTGAAGGCTTCGTAAAAATCCGCCTCCCCATCCCCATTGGAGTCGATCAGGCGCACCAACCCGTCGCGGCAGGTCAGATAGATCGTGTCCTCCACAATTTTCAGGCCCAGCGGTTGGTAAAGTCCCGCCGCAAACCGCTTCCATCGGATCTGCTCCAGCGAGGCGTCCACGCCCGATCCAATCCACACGTCCCCGGCCAGCGTCGAAAACGCGATGCGGCCGTCCTTGAAAAAATCCACGCCTCCCACCCGCAGCCAGGAGCGCCACGGGTTCTCCACCGGAAGCGCCACCTTGTCCAACTGGAAGGGCCCCTCCTCCTTCCCCAGCTCCCCCTTCACATTCACCGTCTCAGGCCACAGCGCGGGCCCGGGCTTGGTGAGCTCCGTCAAGTCCTCCGCCGCACGCATCGAGCCCAGGGCGGAGATCCCCGCGCCCAAGGTGGCCTCCGTGCCCTTCCAATGCCCCAGCTTGAAACGCTCCCCTCCCTGGAACGCCGGCAATTCCAACCCCAGCTTCCCCGGGGCAATCCACTTCCAGCGCGCCCCGGCAGGCGCCCCCACCACCTTGAGCACCAAACGCGAACCCGCATTCGACGCGCTATCGGAAAGCACCACGCACCCGTCCCGCTCCTCCAGCTTCGAGGATTCAGCCACCTCCGCCACCAGCAGCGTCGAGGCCTCCCCAGCCGAACGCACCTGGAACGTGCGCGTCAGTACCGCCTTCTCCCCCTGCCCCTCCAGTCCGGGCGCCTCCAGCAGGGAAGCCTGCCCCACCGTGTAGGAAAGCACCATCCGCTCCCCATGACGGTACACCCCCTTGTACTTCGCCCACTCCGCAGGCAACGGACCAAACGGGATCGTCGACGCCCCAAAACCCTTCGGCAAAGGCCGCGGATCTACAAAGCTCCCCGCCTTGCTCCAACCGGGCATCACCGGCGTGCGAAACACCACCGTCCCCACCGGCCCCGGGTTGCCCCCGTGAGACCCGCTGAAAGCCACCCCCTTGAAATCCAGATACCCTCCCGTCCACCCCGCCGTGCACCGCAGCAGATCCGTATCAAAAACGAGCGTGCCCTCCTTCTGCTCCCCCACCCGCATCGCCAACCCCTTCGGGGTGGAACCCGCGGTCTCCCCGGGCATTTGCACCGCAAGACTCAAAAGCGGCCCGTAATCCATATCCCACTTGGCACGCCCCCCGGCTCCCGCGGCGGCCGGAGGCTCGGCAGCCCACGCCTGCGGTCCGCTCAGCGGCGCAGTCCATGGTGTCACGGCAGCCAGCGTGGCGAACAACGCGGCCTTGCCGACCTTACGGGCATCTCGGGAGAACAGGGAGGAGCGCATGGAGAAAGAACGGGAGGGAGAGGACATGGCGGGTACGAAATGGGAAACTGGCCCTTTGAGAGCACCAATCGTACTATCATCCCATCGCAGGGTGAAACTTAGTGGGGAATTTCACAGAACCCGCGCCCCCTGAGGGGTTCCCGAGATTTTTTCAGATAAGAAACCTTCCCTCTTCCCACCTCACGCCCGGGGATGCGCCTGATCGTACGCAGAACGCAAACGCTCCACCGTGACGTGCGTATAGATCTGGGTCGTCGAAAGGCTCGCATGCCCCAGAAGCGACTGCACGCTGCGCAAGTCCGCCCCGGCGTCCAGAAGATGCGTGGCAAAGGAATGGCGCAACTTGTGCGGACTCAGCTCCAGCGCGATGGAGGTGTGCCGCTGGTAACGCTTCAAAAGCGCCCAGAGGGCCGCCGCACTCATCCGGCGCCGCAGCTTGTTGAGAAAGAGCGGCCCGCGCTCCACCCCCGCCGCCTGCCGGTATCGCTGCACCGCCTCCAAGGCGGGAAGCCCCACGGGGACCACCCGCTCCTTCCTCCCCTTTCCCAGCACCCGCACGCTTTCCGAGAACCCGTCCAGATCGGCCACATTCAGGGAAGCCAGCTCCGCCACACGCAGTCCGCTGGAATAGAACAGCTCCAGCACCGCCACATCCCGGGCCGGCATCCACCCCGGCGCTTGCTTTTCCTTGGGAACCCGCAGGGGGGCACTCAATAGCTCCTCCAACTGCGACACGCTCAGCACCACCGGCAGTTTCCGCCCGAGCTTGGGCAGCTGCACACTCTGCAACGGGTTGTCCTTCAACCCAAAGCGCTCCATCAAAAACCGGTAAAAGGTCCGCAGCGCCGCAAAATGAAGCCGGGTCGTGGGCTTGGATTTGCCCGACTTCGCAAGGTGCACAAGGTAAAGACGGAAATGCTCCGGCCTCAACTCCAGCCAGCCCGGCCACTCCGGCTGAAAGGAACGAAACTGCGCCAGGGCATGCCGGTAGTTGATCAGCGTCCGCGGGGAAACCTGCCGCTCAAACTCCAAGTGCTTGAAAAACTCGAGGGCATATCGGTCTCGACGGGGCGGCGGTCTCACCCCAGCAGATTGCCCCATCCCCGGCTCCCTTTCCAGACCCCCGCTCTCAGAGAAACAAGTTGCCGCCCCCCGCCCCCCGCTTCTACCTTCCCGCCTCCCCTGCCCCACTCTCCTTTCCTACCCCCGCTTCCCCGAAGCCCCCGCCCGTTCCCGTCATGATCAACCTCATCCGCCGCTTCCAACAGCCCCTTCTGATCGCGCTCACCGTCGTCGTGATCGTTGCCTTCGTGATCATCTACGGAGGCCCCGGAGCCAGTCTCAGCAAACTCGGCTCCGACTCCGTCGGCAAAATCTACGGCCGCAACGTGACCCCCGTGGAATACCGCTCGATCATGCGCCAATTTCAAGTCTGCCAGTCACTTGGAATGTTCGATCTCATCCTGCCCCTCACCCAGAGCGCCCGCACCATGCAGGAGGCGGTCGACAACTACGTGTGGAATACCCTCGTCCTCCGCCACGAGGCCCGCGCCCTCGGCGTCGTCCCCACCGAGAACCAGATCGCCGATACCATCCAAAAACTCCCCGCTTTCCTCAACCAAGGGAAGTTTGACCACAACCGCTACCAAGTGATGCTGCAGATGCAGCTCTCCCCCCGGGGGATGAACGCCCAAGGCTTCGAGGAGCTCATCACCGATTACCTCCGCCTCCAGGCCGTGCGTGATGTCCTCGCCGCCAGCTCGACCCCCGCTCCCGACGAGTTGTTGACCGCCTACTCCCGCCAGTACCAAAAGGCCGAGGCTTCCGTCGCCCGCATCCTCCGCGAGGAAATCGCTTCCTCCATCACCCTCTCGGATGAGGACATCCAGAAAGCCTTCGAGGAACGCAAAGACTCCCTCAAAACCCCCGAGAAACGCACCGTCCAATACGTCTTCTTCCCGCTCCCCACGCCTGCCACCCCGGACGCCCCCCGCCCAGACGCCGAGTCCATCCAGAAACTCCTGGATAAAGCCTCCGACTTCGCCGGATCCCTGCTTGCCCCCGGAGCCCAACTCGAGGAGCTCGCCAAAAACGCTCAGCTCGAGGTCAATATCACCCCCGCCTTCGCCGCCACCGAGCGGATCGAAGCACTCGGCAACCAGCGCAAAATCGTCGAGGCCGCCTTCCAGCTCACTCCCGAAAAACCGGCCTCCGAGCCTCTTGACGCGCCCAAGGGCTACTTCGTGTTGTACCTGAAAGACATCCTTCCCGCCAAAGCCCTCTCCCTGGAAGAGGCGAAACCCCAGCTCACCGAAAGCCTCAAGAAGGACCGCACCCGCGAAACCCTCGCCATCAAAGCCGCCGAGGCCCGCAAGAAAATTGACGAGGCTCTCAAAGCCGGCAAACCCTTCGCGGAAGCGGCCCAGGCCGCAGGCCTCAAGGTCGAGGCCCTCGAGGCCTTCTCCCGTACCGAATCGAAGTTCTCCGGACCCGACGCCAGCCTGATCCAGAACGCGGCGCTCGAACTGAAGGAGGGCCAGCTCAGCACCCCCCTCGAGGGGGCCGATGGCACCCTGCTCCTCTTCCTCTCCAAACGGCTCCCCATCGACCCGGCGGACGTCGAAAAGAAAAGGGAGATCCTCTCCCCAATGCTCGAAACCCAGCGCACGGAAGGGCTCCTCGCCGAGTGGATGGAGCAGCGGCGCAACCAAGCCGGACTGCTTCTCTCCAAAACACCGTAGCCCCTACGCCCCGCTCCCCAGCGCCCATGTCCCCCGAAGTCGAGCAGCTCTTTGAGGAAGCCCATGGGGACCTCGCCCTGGGCGAGCTCGACGCCGCCGAGCAAAAATACGCGCACTGCGTCGCGTTGGATCCGGACTTTTTCGAAGGATGGCACGCCCTCGGAATGGCCCGCATGAAACTCGGGCGCTATCCCGAGGCCATCGAAGCCGGGCTGCGCTCCGTCGCGCTCCAGCCCAAGGATCAGCTCGCGTGGTCCAGCCTCTCGCTCTTCTACGTCCGCAACGGCCAGATTCCCGAGGCCGAAGCCGCTGGTGCCAAGGCCCGGGTGCTGGGTTGGGGCAAGCAACTCCAAAAGAACGCGGATTCCCCCCAGCACGAAGCCGGACCTCAGCCCGAGGGCTCCGCCCCGCCGGCTTCTTGACATCCTCCCGGCCGCGCTCCTATCCACTGCACTCGCGATGCATCGCATCCTCCGCATCCTGGCCCTCTTCGCCGCCCTGCAACTGCTCGGCGGACACTGGGCCGTTCTCCAAACTGCGGCGTGGGTGAGCATGGCGGTGGAGTACTCCAAGAACGATTCCCTCTCCTCCGCCCTCACCAAAACCTTCGACGGCGAACACCCCTGCCAGCTTTGCCATGCGGTCAAAGAGGGCCGTTCCAAGGAACAAAAACAGGACCAATCCCACGGGACCTCCAAAACCGAGGCTGTCCTGACGCTCCATAGCCCCCTTCCTCCCCCCGATTTCGTCCACGTCCTCTTTCCGAAAGAGGACTCCAGCGCGCCAACCCGGCCGCACTGTCCGCCCTCCCCGCCTCCCCTGTCGTTGCTGAAGGCCCTGCAGGCCTAGGGAAATGGGCCCTGGCCCAGGGAAACTCCCGCCTCCGTTCACGCGCGCCCCGGCCTCGAGCCCTCCGGCGTATCCGTGACCCCCACTCCCGGCGCCTCCGTCGCGCCTCAGCGCTTCACGCTCCAGCCCATTGCGGGAAGGAGCGTCCTCCAACGCCCCCCACTCCACCCTTCTACCCCTTCTTTTTCTTCCGTGAAACCACACCCCTTCATTCTCCACACCTCCTGCGCCGCCCTGCTCTCCGCCAGCCTGCCCCCCGTCTCCCACGCAGCCCCCCCCTCCGAGCCCCTCACTGAAATCGTCGTCACCGCCACCCGGGAAGGCGAACTCCTCAAGGAAACGCCCGCTTCCATCGGCTCTCTCAAATCCTCGGCCATCCGGTTCGCCGGGGCCACCCACCCCCAGCAGCTCCTCGGTCAGATCCCCGGAGTCGCCATCTCCGTGACCAATGGAGAGGGCCACCAGACCGCCATCCGCCAGCCCTTCACCACCAGCCCCCTCTACCTCTTCCTCGAAGACGGCATCCCGGTGCGTCCCACGGGTTTCTTCAACCACAACGCCCTCTACGAAGTGAATCTTCCCATGGCAGGCGGGGTGGAAGTGGTGCGCGGTCCCGGCTCCGCCCTGTACGGATCCGACGCGATTGGCGGCGTGATCAACGTGCTCTCCCAAGCACCGGGCAACTCCCGGGAAATGACCCTCAACACCGAGGCGGGAAGCTACGGTTGGCTGCGCGAGATGGCCTCCTTCAGCTCCGGAAACACCCGCTTCGGCCGAGTCCGGGGCGATCTCAACCTCACCCACACCGACGGCTGGCGCTCCGCAACCGGCTACGATCGGCAGAGCGGGAACTTCCGATGGGACGTTGAAGTCGATGCCGACACCCGGCTTCAAACCATCTTCAGCTACACCCACATCGACCAGCAAACCGGTGCCAACTCCGCCCTGCCCTTCGACCTGTACCGGAACGCCCCGCAGACCAACCTTTTCCCGATCGCCTACCGCAAGGTCACCGCGTTGCGCCTGTCCTCTGCCTTCGAACGCAGCTTCGGCGATGGCCTGCTCTCGCTGACCCCCTATTTCCGCAAGAACTCGATGGACCTCAACGGGTCCTTCAACCTCAACAACGACCCTCGCATCGAAAAAACCGAGAGCCGCTCCTTCGGGCTCCTCGCCAAGTGGCGCCAGGATTTCCCCGAGTTCTTTCGCGCACGCCTCATCCTGGGACTCGACCTCGAACACAGCCCGGGCTCCCGTTCCGAGGACGCGCTCACACCCGCTCGGTCCGACGTCCGAGGCCTTCCCTTCGTGGGCGGTGGAGCCGGCGCCACCGGAGCCTACACCCAGTACACCGCGTACACCGTCGGAAGCCGGATTTACGACTACGACGTGACGTTCCGGAGTGTCTCCCCCTACCTCCATTCCGAGATTTCGCCCGTGGAAAAACTGCGGCTCACCGGCGGCCTCCGCTTCGATTCGCTCGGATACGAACTCGAAAATCATCTCGGCTCCAGCCCCACCAGCCACGGGAGCACCAAGTACGGCCAGGCGGTCTCGACCACCAAAAACTTCCAACGCCTCAGTCCCAAGCTCGGCTTTACCTACGAAATCACCCCCAAAAACAGCCTCTACGGCTCGTACAACCAGGGATTCCGGGTCCCCTCCGAAAGCCAGCTCTTCCGGGGCGGCAGCAATGCCAGCGCCGCAGTCGCCCAAAGCCGTGCGGCGAACGCGCTCCTGCTGGAACCCATCAAGGCCGACCAACTCGAACTTGGTCTCCGGGGCACCCAGTCCGGAATCGACTATTCCCTGGCCGTCTATGCCCTGCGCAAACGCAACGACCTGGTCAGCCAGCGGGATCCGCTCACCAATGCCGCCATCACCCAGAATGCCGGGAAAACCCTGAGCCGCGGCGTGGAAGTTTCCTTGGGAAGGACCCTGGTGCGCACCCTGAAAATCGAAACCTCCCTCTCCTGCGCCCGGCACGAGTACACGCAGTGGAAGGGCAAAGACTCCTCGGGCAACGCCTTCGACTACAGCGGCAATGAAATGTCCGCCGCCCCCAAGCTCCTGGCCAACACACGCCTCACGTGGACCCCCTCCCCCGCCCTCACCACCCAGCTGGAATGGGTCCGCATTGGAGGCTACTTCCTGCAGGACTCCAACGGCCCCACCACCCGGGGCACCGACACCGGAATTACCCGCTACGACGGCTACCACCTCCTCAATCTGCGCGGCAGCTATCAGCTCTGCAAAAACGCGAGCGTCTTCGGCCGGGTCCTCAACCTCGCCAATACCCGCTATGCCGACAGCGCCTCGGTCTCCAGCAATACCGCCGTCTACAGCCCGGGACTGCCCAGAACCTACTTCGCTGGATTTGAAGTCTCCTTCTAAAACTTCCCGAACCTGCCCGCCCCCACTTCCCCAACAAAACCTGTCCGAACCGGTGATGCTCCTCCGTCTTCCGAGTGGAAGATGGATTCGCCACGCGACACCCGGTGCCGCTCTCCCAAAGGGCGGCGCCGGGAAACGCATCACCACCCCCCAGGCTCCGACAGGCTAACCCGACTTTTCCGAACACGCATTACGCCCCTCCCCATGTCCCCCTCCTCCGCCACCACACTCGCCGTTCTCTTCAGCCTGCTTCTGCTCCACCCCCTCTCCGCTGCCGATTCGGATTCGCCAGCCACCCCGTCCGCCGCCCGAACGCCCAAAGCGTACCCTCCCGGGGTCCGTTCCCTCGAGGTCTTCCGCGATGCCGATCGCCTGCACCTGCTGCTCGGTTCCTTCAGCTCGGACAGCGCCCCCCCGCTTCTCACCCACCAGTCCTCCACCGATTGGGGAAAAACGTGGTCCGAGCCCGTTCAGGTGAACGTGCCGGGGGTGCTCAACCCCCACGGCCTGCACCGGGGCGTGGACGCGCGTATCGCCGCCAGCGGCAGTTTGATCGTCGCCGCATGGTCTGGAGCGGGCAGCGACAAATGGGGGAGCGGCCCCATCGTCACCGTCCTCTCGCAGGATGCCGGCAAAACGTGGAGGCCCGGCCCCAACCCCGCCGACGATGGCCGCACGGATGGACACAACTTCCTCGCCTTGGGCACGGATTCCTTGGGCAAGTTCCACCTGGCATGGCTCGATTCGCGCGACGGCGAACGCGGCCTCCGCTACAGCGTCTCCAGGGATGGAGGCGGCTCGTGGGCAAGCAATTCCACAGCGGCGCCCAAGACCTGTGAATGCTGCTGGAACGCGCTCGCCCCACTCGACCAAGGTGGCATCGCCATCCTCTACCGCGCTCGCACCCCGCGCGATATGCATGTCGTCACCTCCCCGAATGGGGGCGCGCAGTGGAACCAACCCGTGCCAGTCGGGAATTTCCAATGGGACCTGAATGTCTGTCCCCACGTCGGGGGCGCACTCGCCACCTGTCCCGGCCCCCAAGGCCAAAGGCTGCACGCCACCGTCTGGACCGGAGCCGCCGGGAAATCGGGCCTCTACCACCTGCGCTCCGACGATGCCGGTCAATCCTGGTCCTCGCCCCACAAGATGAACGTCCCCATGGCATGGCATCCCCACCTCGCCGCAGACCGCTTCGGACGCGTCGCAGCCGTCTGGGATACGATGACCGCCAGTACCCCGGTGGTGTGGGGCTGTCTTTCCACCGACGCGGGGAATACCTGGAGTCCTCCGAGGGCACTCTCCCCGGAGGGGGTTCCCGCAGGCTTCCCTCGCGTGGTCTCTACCGAAGAGGGGTTCCGCGTGTTCTGGACTTCGGAACAGCCCAACCAAGCAGCGACTTGGACGAGCGTGCCTTTTGTTCCCTGAGCTCTGAGCTTCCCTGAAGTCTCGCGGAGTTCAGAGCATTTCGAAGGAAGCCTTCACCCGCCCGCGCTCAGGTCCTCTCCGAGGGATGGTCCGCAGCGACCGCATGCCCCAGCCCCACCGGTGCCGGCGAATTCGCGGGCGCGCTTTCCAAGTCCCGCAACTGGATATTGAGCGCCCCCACCGAGATCCAAATCTCAAGGAGCGAGAGGCTGAGCGACACCACAAGGAGCACGAGGCTCACGCCGAAAATCCAGCGCCCCACGGCAGCATGCCCCGCGTACACCGCGAACATGCACACCACGCACAGCAGCATGCTCAGAATCCCCGCCGCCTGCATGTTTTTGATCAACAGCACGCGCCGCCGCAGATTTTGGATCTGCACCACAAGGACCGGTTCCCGGCTCACCTTGTAGCGCTCGTGCAAATTCCGAATCAGACTCGCAAGCACGACGAAGCGGTTCGTGTAGGCCAGCAGCAAAAGGCTTAACGCAGGGAAGAGAAGCGCGGGCGTGGTCAGTTGGATCTCCATCAGCTTCATCCCTTCTGCACCCCCCGTCCTGTGACAAGCCGGAACCCTTCAATCTCTCCCCCCCTTCCCTCTTTGCCACTCCCCCTCCGCAACGCCGCTCACGCCCCGCCGACAGGTGCCCCAGCCGAGACGCGGCACCGCGGGCGCACCGCCTTTGCCCCCCACCCCCCCTCCCAACCATCCCTCCCTCCCCGGCGCTCTCGTTCCAACGCCCTGCGCTCCAAGCACACCACACGCTGCGCCAGACGCAACCGCGCCCGGAGTTCTTCCAGCCGAAACGGCTTTTCCAACACATCATCCGCCCCTCCCCAAGCCTCCCGGCCATCCCCCCCTTCCGAACCGTCCCCCCCCGTCAGCCAAGCCCGAGGGGGCGGCGCCCCCACAGGAACACCCATCGGGGAGCCCATCGGGGAGCCCATCGGGGAGCCCATCGGGGAGCCCATCGGGGAGCCCATCGGGGAGCCCATCGGGGAGCCCATCGGGGAGCCCATCGGGCCCTCCCCAAGACACCTCTGCGCGCCCGGATCCATGCCATTCGAAAACAGGAGCAAATACTGGAAGGCCCTCCCCTGCTCGCGACTCTGCACCCGAATCCTCCGGCACACCTCGTGCCCGTCTACCTCCGGCATTCCCCAGTCCAACAGCGCAATCGCGGGCGCATCCGGCGACTCCAAAGCCCGCAGCGCCTGCGCCCCGTCCCCCACCGCCTCCACCC
Source organism: Verrucomicrobiota bacterium (assembly GCA_041159065.1). Lineage (GTDB taxonomy): Bacteria > Verrucomicrobiota > Verrucomicrobiia > Chthoniobacterales > Chthoniobacteraceae > Chth-196. Next base: position 15,160 of record JBEBAG010000102.1, read on the forward strand.
CAAACCCCCAGCACCGCAGGTGCCGTTCCAGCATCTGCCTCGAAGCGAGGTGATCCTCCGCAAGCACGACTCGCCAAAGCCCCGGAACCCGCCCGCCCAGCTCCCCCCAAGGCTCCCCTCCCGCCCCATTCCGGCACAGCGGCCGCGCCCCCTCTCTGAATGCTCCCGGTATCCCTGCTCCCGGTGCGAAAGGCGGTCCCTCTCCCGTCCTCCCGCGCGGCGGTCCCTCGTTCATGCAGTCTGGTCCTCCCTTTCTCTTTTTCCGTTTGGTCTTCTCCACTCCCCTTCTCCACTCCCCGCTCCCTCCCCCGAACCCCGGGAGCCTCAAGCCCCGGGAACCCGCCCGGAGCCCGCTTCCCCAACCCTTCTACGCAAACGGAGACGGAAACGGACGCCTCGGAGGGGAAAAAAATCAGTCCCAAAAACCCGCTAATCGCACCCCCCCCGGACTCACCCCGAATTCCACCGGCGCCCGCCCCATCGCCTCCCCGTCCAACTCCAGCGCCCCATCCCCCACCACCCGCAGCTTCCGCGTCTGAAAATACTCCACACCGCGCACCCGCGTATGCCAGCCCATCGGCAGTCCAGCCACGTAAGAGGCAAGTGCAGGGATGCTCAAATCCTTCACCACCAGGACATCCATCAACCCGTCCCCGGGATTTGCCCACGGAAAAACCGGGATCGCCCCGCCATAGTACCGCCCCATCCCCACCAAAACCCACCTCCCCCGGGTCCCCGCCACCCCCTCCCCCTCCACCCAAAAACTCGGCGCCGGACGCCCCACCAACCGCATCGCCGCCGCCACATACGCCAACGGCCCCAACCACCGCTTCGCCTCCGCCCCCACCGCCGCCACCACCTCGGCATCCAACCCCACCCCGGCTAACTGGGCAAAGGGCATCGCATTCGCCCACCCCACATCCACCCGCCGTTCCGTCCCTCTCCGGATCCGATGCCACGCCTCCTCCCAGTCCAGCGGGATCCCGTGCTCGCGCGCAAAAACGTTCATCGTCCCCACCGGCAACACCCCCAGCCGCACCGGCGCCCCCACCACCCCGCGCAGCACCTCGTTGACCG
>JBEBAG010000103.1:0-4435 GCA_041159065.1 Verrucomicrobiota bacterium
CCCCACCTCTCCCCCCCCCAATTCGCCCCAGTAACCGGCATCCCTTCCCGGACTCTTTCGCTCCCGTCCCCTTTAGGCGCCACCCTGCGGCTCCGACCTGAATCCCCCGGGGCACAAAAAAGCGGGGCGCACCCAGAATCAGGCGCGCCCCACATTCGAGGGCAGGATCGTTTCCGGAACCCGCGTTCCGAAAACGTCCGCTCCCGCTTTGCTTCGCGTCTACTTCAACCCGCGCACCGCATCCACCACCGTCGCCGCGTTCATCCCCAACTTCTCCATGACCGTGTTCCCGGGCGCGCTGATGCCAAACCGGTCCACACCCACGACCGCTCCATCCAACCCCACATAGCGGTACCACGCCGCCGAAACCCCCGCCTCAATCGCCACCCGACGACGGCAGGCCGCCGGCAGAACCGACTCCCGGTACTCCGCCGACTGCGCGTTAAAACGCTCCATCGACGGGATCGAAACCACCCGCACGCCCTCTCCCAGAGTCCGCGCCGCCGCGATCGCATGCTGCAACTCGCTCCCGCAAGAAAGCAGGATCGTTTTCAATTCCCCTTTCTCGGGAACCGCCACATACCCCCCCTTCAACGTCCCCTCCCGGCGCAACTCCACGGGGATCTCATTCAGCATCGGCAAAGCCTGACGCGAGAGCGCCAACAACGTCGGACCATCCGTACGCGAAAACGCCGCCGCAAATGCCCCCGCCGTCTCCTCCGGATCCGCCGGACGAATCACGTGCAAATTAGGCAGCACCCGCAGACCCGTCACCGTCTCCACCGGCTGGTGCGTCGGTCCGTCCTCTCCCACCCCCACGGAATCGTGCGTGAAGATGTACACCACGGGCAAATGCGAGAGCGCCGCAATCCGGATCGAGGGACGCGCGTAGTCCGCAAACACCAAAAAGGTCGCCCCACTCGCATGGAACACCCCGTCGTAGGCGATCCCATTCATGATCGCCGCCATCGCGTGCTCCCGAATCCCATACCGAATGTTTCTCCCCGCCCAGTTCGACGGTGAAAAATCCTTGTCCGACTGGATGTAGTTCAACGTCGAACCGTACAGGTCCGCGCTCCCGGAAACCGCCAGCGGAAGCGCCTCCGCCAGAGGCTGCAACACGTCCGACCCCGCCTTGCGCGTCGCGATCTTCGAGTCCACCGCGAAGGGGGGAATCTGCTTGAGCAAATCCGCAGCTGACGGAGTCTTCTTCACCAGAGCGTCCGCGAGCAACCCAGCCAGCGCCGGATTCGCTGCGCTCCAGGCCGCAAAGACCGTCTTCCACGCCGCGTGACGCTCCGCCAGGGCCTTCTGCCTCTGCTCGAAAAACGCCCGGGTCTCCCCAGAAACAAAGAAGTGCTCGTGCTCGGGCAATCCAAGCGCCTTGCGCGCTCCTTCGATGAACTTCGCTCCGCCCTCTCCGTGCGCCTTCGCCGTGCCCGCCACCTCCGGAATCCCCTTCCCAATCACCGTCTTTGCCACAATCAACTGGGGCTTTCCAACCGCCGCCTTCGCCTTCTCCAAAGCCCGGGCGATCGACACAAAGTCGTGCCCATCGATGGTTTGCACATCCCATCCATACGACTCATACCGCTTTGCCGTGTCCTCGCTCTGCGAAGCGCTCGCCATGGCGTCCAACGTCACGTCGTTCGAATCATAGATCAGGATCAAATTGTCCAACTGGTTGTGCCCCGCAAACGAACTCGCCTCGGCGGAAACCCCCTCCTGCAAACATCCGTCGCCCGCCAAAACCACCACGTGATTGTCCAAAATCACGTGCTCCTTCGTGTTGAACCGAGCCGCAGCCATCTTCTGCGAAAGCGCCATCCCCACCGCATTGGCCACCCCTTGCCCCAACGGGCCAGTCGTGCACTCCACCCCTTCCGTCTCAAAACTTTCCGGATGCCCCGGCGTCGCCGACCCCAGCTTCCGGAACGCTTTCAACTCGTCCAAACTCAGCTGCCCATATCCCGCCAAATGCAACCACCCGTACAAAAACATCGAGCCATGTCCGGCCGATAACACAAAACGATCCCGGTTCAGCCACTTCGGCTCCGCTGGATCGTAGGACAGGGACTGCCCAAACAACACCGCACCGATCTCCGCACACCCCAGCGGGAGTCCCAGGTGACCCGATGAACAGGCGTGAACGGCGTCCATTGCCAGACCACGGGCTTCGTGGGCGGCACGTTGAAGGGCTTCAGTCGGCAGATTCATAGATAGATTCAAACCTTCAGACTAGGAATCCCCCTGAGAACGGTCAAGGCGGGGACTGGCCTGCGCGTTGTGAAAAACCCTGCCGCCTCATCCTCCCATCCCCCTAGGATGCCCCCGTGCACCTCACCCAGGCCATCCTCCTGCGCAAAACCCGCCTCACCGAATCCAGCCTCATCGTCTCCTGGCTCTCCCCCGACTTCGGACGCTTCAAAACCGTCGCCAAAGGCGCTCTCCGCCCCAAAAGCCCCTTCCAAGGAATCTTGGACCTCTTCCATCTCTGCGAAATCCAGTTCCACCCCGCCCGCTCAGGCGAACTCCACTCCCTGCGCGAGGCCTCGCTCCTCGAAAGCTTCCCCGCGCTGCGCTCCCACTACACCAACATCGCTCTCGCCTCCTACGCCGTCGAACTTCTCGAAAAAACCACCGAATCCGAAAGCCCTCTGCCCGAATTATTTGATCTGTTTTTTCGCGTCCTTCGACACCTCCACCAAAAACCGGCCTCCCTCAAAGCCCTCCTCCACTTCGAATCCGAACTGGCACGCCTCCTCGGGATCCAATCCCCCGGAATCCCCCCGGCCCAAGTCCTCGAAAAGCTCCTCCACAGGCTGCCCCCCAGCCGCGCCCCCCTCGTGACGCGGCTGAGTTCCTCTCGGCCGTCCGCCCACCCTTAGTACACGTCCTTCTTGTACCGCTTCGCCTTCTTCAAGCCTTCCACATAAGCCGCCGCCTCCTCCGCAGAGCACCCCCGCTCCCGCTCCACAATCGCGTGCAACTCCGCATCCACGTCCTTCGCCATCCGCGCCCCATCGCCGCACACAAAAAAGTGCGCCCCCTCCTCCAACCACGCATACAGCTCCTTGGATGCCTCGCGCATCTTGTGCTGCACGTACACCTTCTGCGCCTGGTCCCGGGAAAACGCCACGTCCAAACGGCTCAAAACCCCCTCCCTCTCCAAACCCAGCAACTCCTCCTGATACAAGAAGTCCGACTCCCGCCGCTGCTCCCCAAAAAACAACCAGTTCTTGCCGCCTCCCCCCGTCGCCCTCCGCTCCTGCAAAAACGCTCGGAAAGGCGCCACCCCCGTACCCGGCCCCACCATGATCACCGGCGTCTTCAAGTCCTCAGGCAACCGAAAATGCTTCGCCGTGTGCACAAACACCGGAACCGCCACCCCGCCAGCCGTCCGGTCCGCCAAAAACGTCGAAGCCACCCCGCTCCGCCGACGCCCGAAACTCTCGTAGCGCACCGTCGCAATCGTCAGATGCACCGACTCCCCTACCGCCTTCTGACTCGACGCGATCGAATACAAACGCGGCTGCAACTTGCGCAAACACTTGGCGAACTCCTCCGCCGTCCACCCCAGACCCGGATGCGCCAGCAGAAAATCGATGATTTCCCGCCCCCACAAATACGCGTCCAATTCCTTCTTGCGAGTCGCATCCCCCGTGAGCGCAGCCAAATCCGCCACCGCACTCCCCGCCTTCCCCACCAGCGCCGCCAGAAACTCCTTCGAGGGAGTCGTCACAATCAAATCTTTAATCAGGGCCTCCCGAAGCGGCTTCTGTACCCCATCTGCGAGCGCCACCACCGCATCCCCCGAAATTCCAGCCGCGCTCAGAATCTCCTCCACCAACGCCGGATCATTGCTCGCAAACACTCCGAGCGAATCCCCCACCTCGTAGGCCAACCCCGAACCAGCCAAGCCGATTTCATGGTGACGGGTTTCCTTCTCCGAGGTCGAACCGCTCAGACGACGGTTGACCGAGTGCACGGCAGGAAAGGGATTCTTGCGAGAGTACAGAGAGGCGGGATCTGAAGACATAAGGCGCCACACTACGCAACGGCTCCCAGATCCATCAAGCCCCTGCGGGCTTGCTCTTTTTTTCCATTTCGACCCATCCCACTTCCCCTCCGTCTCCGTAGCAGGGATGGGGGGCGGAACCGGGGGTTCGGCCTGGGGGACGCACGGTCTGAAAGGGCTGCACGGTCTGGAATGCACGGTCTGGAATGCACGGTCTCAAGGGGCCGGGCCTCGAAAGTCCGGGGGCCTCGCACAGCCAGCAAGGAGCAGGGCTGCGCGGGGAAACCCGACCGAGGGAAGGGCGAGGGGGGGGATGCTCTCCCCCCCCCCCACCCCAACCCCCGCGCGGAGCCCCGGCGGGACCGCCGGCACCGCCCCCCCCCGGCCCCCCCCCCCCACCACCCCCCCCCCCCCCCG
>JBEBAG010000104.1:0-4522 GCA_041159065.1 Verrucomicrobiota bacterium
CATCCGCAAGTACCCTGATATGTTAGGTCGCGTCTTCTCGGCGCGCTTCTCAGCGGACGGCCAGTCCTTTGTTGCCGCCAGCTCGCTCAATGGGCGCGGCGAAGTGAGCATTTTCACCATGCCGGCAGACCTGTCGGCACCCAAAGAAATCGAGGCATTGCGAGCCAAGGCCCCGAAGCAACGCACCCCCGAGGAGGAACAACGACTCAAAGATTTCGAATCCAAGGCGGGCGTGCGCACCGCGCAGACCTTCGTGGAATCTTCCGCCGTCTACACCGTCGCCTTCCACCCCTCCGGCAAGGAAATCGCAGCGGCGGGAAGCGATGGCAAGGTCCGCATCATCCGAGCTGCAGATGGGGCTATCTCCACGGAGTTTGCATCCGTGCCCCTCGAGAAAAAAGGGGCTGAGACGAACGTCGCTCGCGCGTCCATCCGGGCTGTCGCGCCGGAAACCCTCGCACCCGACAAACCCCACGCTGCAGCGAACCTGGCCTGCATCGAAATCCAACCCCGCGAAATCCGCATCGAGCGCGCCAACGACTACGTGCAGATGCTCGTCACCGCACGCTACCAAGACGGCACCTCGGCAGACATCACTCGCTCCGCAAAAATCGAACTCTCTTCGCCCGTTGCGGACGTCACGCCTCGGGGCCAACTGCATCCGAAAAATGACGGTGCGGCGGAGCTCAGGGTGTCCTTCGGAAACAAATCCGCCTCCGTGCCAGTCGTCGTCAAGGGAAGCACCTCCCGATTCGCCGCGGACTTTGTTCGGGACGTCAACCCAGTGATGACCAAGCTCGGGTGCAATCAGGGAACCTGCCACGGATCGAAGGAGGGCAAGGGAGGATTCAAGCTCTCGCTGCGAGGCTACGACCCCGAATACGATCTTCGCTCACTGACCGACGACATGGCCTCGCGTCGCGTGGCGGTCGCCTCCCCTGATGACAGCTTGATGCTGCTGAAGGCGGTTGCCGAGGTTCCCCACGAGGGGGGGCGCAGAACCCATGTGGACGAGAAGTACTACCACATCCTCCGCCAGTGGATCGCAGACGGTGCACCGCTGGACACACAGAGCGTTCGTCCGAGCAAAATCGAACTCTCACCCCAGAATCCTGTCATTCAGGAAATTGGGAGCAGGCAGCAGTTCCGCGTCATCGCCCACTTCCCGGATGGCTCGCAACGTGACGTCTCGAACGAGGCGTTTTTAGAAAGCGGCAACACGGATGTCGCTGCGGTAGACGGGAACGGGCTGCTTTCGACGCTCCGTCGGGGAGAGGCTCCGATCCTTGCCCGCTACGAAGGGAACTACATCGCGACGACGGTGACAGTGATGGGGGATCGCACGGGATTCCAATGGAAGGAGCCCGTGACGTGGACCCGCGCGGACGAGTTGGTGGCGGCCAAATGGAAGCGCATGCAGATTGAACCGTCGGATGTCTGCACAGACGGAGAGTTTCTGCGCCGCATCTATCTTGACCTGACCGGACTGCCTCCCTCCGCGGAGCAGTTGCGCACCTTCCTCGCCGACCCGCGTGAGAGCCGTGTGAAGCGGGAATCGGTGGTGGACACGCTGGTGGGAAGCCCCGACTTCGTCGAGCACTGGACCAACAAGTGGAGCGACCTTTTGCAGGTCAATTCGAAGTTCCTCGGCAAGCAAGGAGCCGAGGGGTTCCGCGCATGGATTCGAACCCAACTCGAAAAGAACACTCCCTACGATCAGTTTGCAAAGGCGATCCTGACCGCGGAGGGATCCAACAAAGACAACCCCGCCGCGAGTTACTGGAAAATCCTCCGGCAACCGACGGAGGCGATGGAGAACACAACGCACCTTTTCCTTGCCACCCGGTTCAACTGCAACAAGTGCCACGACCATCCCTTCGAGCGCTGGACTCAAGATCAGTACTACCAGACTGCGGCATATTTCGCGCAGTTCACGCTCGCGGAGGATCCCGCCAGCGCCGGGGCAAAGATTGGCGGAACGGCGGTCGAAGGGGCCAAGCCGCTGTTCGAGATTGTGAAGGAAAACCCTCAGGGCCAGATCAAGCACGATCGAACTGGCAAGCTGACCCCGCCCGAATTTCCATATCCTGCGAAGGCCGAGATCGAGGAGAAAGCCAATCGCCGCACACAGCTGGCTCAATGGATGACTTCGCCTGACAATCGCTACTTCGCCTCCAGCTACGTGAACCGAATCTGGGGCTATCTGCTTGGCCGGGGAATCATCGAGCCCCTCGACGATATTCGCGCTGGAAACCCGCCCACCAACCCGGAGCTTTTGGAGCACCTTACCCAGGAGTTCATCCGGTCCGGCTTCGATACTCGGAGCGTCTTCAAGACGATCTGCAAATCCCGCACCTACCAACTCTCCATTCGGACCAACCAGTGGAATGAAGATGATTCGGTAAACTACTCGCACGCCATCGCCCGGCGCCTTCCCGCGGAGACGCTCTTTGACTCCGTGTTCAAGGTGACCGGTGCCACGGCAACCCTTCCCGGGATGAGTGCCGGAGGGCGCGCAGCCATGCTGGTGGAGTCCTCCAGCGACGGTGCTGGAGGCTTCCTCGCGACCCTTGGCCGCCCCACCCGCGAGAGCACGTGCGAGTGCGAACGCAACAGCAACCTCGGACTTGGATCGGTGATGGCACTCCTCAGCGGCCCCACCATTTCAAGCGCCATTCAGGATCCCAAAAACGAACTCGCACGCTTGGTTTCCAAGCAACCTGACGATTCGGTTTTGGTAAATGAGCTGTTCGAACGCGTGCTCTCTCGCAGCGCCACTCCCCGCGAACTCGAAGCCACCATGAAACTCATGGGCACGATCGACACCGACCACAAGCAGGTCTCCGAGGCCCTCGCCCAAAAGGAAAAAGAGCAGGCTCCGATCATTGCCGCCATGGAGAAGGAGCGGGTCAGCGCGATTGCGAAAGCCAAGCTCAACCTCGAAAACTACGAGGCGGCGACCAAGAATCTCCGCGAAGAACGCGAGAGCGTCCGGAAGGACCGCCAGGCCCGCGCCGATCTCGCGCTCAAGGCGTGGGAAGCCGCCCTCCCCACCCGTGTTGCCGGTTGGCTCGCCCTCTCCAAACCGGAAACCCTCCCGGTACGCTGGACCAAGCTCCAACCCAAATCCGCCGCGACCACCGGCGCAGGACTGAAGCTCGCCATCGAAAAGGATGGGACTCTCATTGCCTCGGGAAATCCCGCACGCACCGACTACAGCCTGTCCTTCGAAACCCCGGTGGAGGGAATCACCGCCATGGTGCTCGAAATCCTTCCAGACCCCGCCTCGCCCCAATTCGGTCCAGGGCGCGGCAAGAATGGCTCGTTTGTGCTCAACGAGTTCACGCTCCAAGCAGGCTCCCCTGCCGCGAAGCAGCCGCTGAAATCTGCGCGCATCGCGAAAGCTTGGGCCTCGAGCGAGCAGCAGAAAATGGGGATCGCGCTGGCGATTGATGGAAAGGAGGACGAGCCTCAAAATGGGTGGTCGATTGCAAACACCCCGGGCCAAAGGCACTTTGCAGTTTTCCAGCTGGAGAAGCCCCTCGCCTTCGGAGCCCCCACCAGCCTCAACGTCCGGCTAACCCACAGATCCGCCGATGGGATCGGACGTTTCCGTATCCACGTCACGACTGCGGAGAACCCCCTGGGTGAAGGCATTCCCGCTGAGGTTGCCGCCGCGGCGGAACGGGCCTCCTCCGAACGCAGCGCCGAGGAAAAAGCGACTCTCGAAGCCTACGTGCGGCTCACCGACGCCGAGCACTGGAGGCTCAGTCGTGAACTCGCAGAGGCGAAGGTGCCCCTGAACCCGGACACGCTGCATACGGAATTGCAATCCGTGCTGGCCAAGGCTTCGGAGCCGATCCGTCTGGACCCGAAACTGGTGCAACTCCGGATCGATGCGGCGGCAAGCACGCAACAGGTTGCGAACAAACGTCTCACCGTGGTTCAAGACCTCACTTGGGCCCTGATCAACAACCCTGCCTTTCTCTTCAACCGATAAAACGAAAAGCCTCAACCCATCATCCCAACCCTCCAAGACCTATGATCCACCTACCCGGCGGCACTTGCAGTGATCTCTGCAATGCAGAAATGAAACTCTCCCGGCGCGACCTCCTGCGCCTGGGCGGCTCAAGCATCCTCGGCATGTCCTTGGGCTCTGCACTCAACCTCCAAGCTCTCGAGGAATCCAGAGCCGCGGGCGGTCCCGGATGGGGCAAAGCCAAAAGCGTCGTCATGATTTACCTTCAGGGCGGCCCGAGCCACTTGGATTTGTGGGATCCCAAACTGAACGTACCCGATAACATTCGGTCCGCATTCAACACGATTCCCACCAAGATCCCCGGAATCCATTACACGGAGATCCTCCCCAAGCTGGCGAAGATCAACGACAAGTTCACGCAGATCCGCTCGATGAGCTACACCCCCAACGGGCTCTTCAACCACACGGCGGCCATCTACCAGATCATGACGGGCTACACCACCGACAAGGTAAGCCCCTCCGGTCAGCTCGAGCCTCCCGATG
>JBEBAG010000105.1:0-4902 GCA_041159065.1 Verrucomicrobiota bacterium
CCACCGCGACCCCAGCCCGCTTGCGCGTCATGGCGTGCAACACCTCCCGCACGGACGTCCGGGGCGTGACCAACGCCATCTGCGAGGCATCGCGCATGATGTCGCGCACGCGCAGGAGCAGGGTCCTCCCGAGCTGACCGGCGGGATGGAAACGCGCGAAATCCTCCCGCGTAAAACCGCGCGCCTCCAGAAGCACCATGGCCAGGGCGTCTCCCAACGCCAGCATCACCGTGGTGCTCGCCGTGGGCGCTAGCTCCAACGGGCACGCCTCTCGCTCGACGTTCACATCGAGCACCAACGCGCTGGCCTGCGCCAACGTGGAGCGCACGTTGCCCGTCACCGCCACAATCTCCACCCCCAGCCGCGCCACCGCCGGAAGCACCGCCAGCAACTCCTCGGTCTCCCCACTGTAGGAAAGCACCAAAAGCACGTCCCCCTCCGCAATCACCCCCAAATCGCCGTGCAACGCATTCACCGCATGCAACACCACCGAGGGACACCCCGTGCTCGTGAGCGTCGCCGCGATCTTCTCGCCGATCGCCCCCGATTTTCCGACCCCGCACACCACCACCTTGCCCCGCCGTTGCACGCACAAACGCAGGCGCTCCACCGCTTCCGCAAACCCCCCATCCAGGCGCTCCGACAACCGCCGGATCTCGCCCGCCTCTAGTTCCAAAACACGTCGCGCTTTCTCCAAATAATCCATCCCCGCCACCCTAAAACGAAACCCCTCCGCCACTCACCTCCTTTTCCACCCCCCCACCATGCCCACCCCAAGCGCTCAAACCAAAACGAGGGCCGCGTTTTCGCCAAACTCCGGGCCTGAACCCGCCGCCTCCCCGCTCCATGCTCCCCGTACACACTCCCCCATTCCATGCTCCGCGCCCTCCGCCTCCCCGCCCTCTCCCTCCTGCTCCTCGCCCTGCGCCTCTGCGCTCCCGCAGAATCCCCCTCCACGCCCCTTCCCCCGCCCCCGCCTTCCTTCTCCCTCGCTTTCCTCGACCGCTCCGTCGACCCCGGCTCCGACTTCTACCGCTTCGCCTGCGGTTCCTGGCTCAAAAAGACCTCCATCCCCGAGGATGAGACCTCCTGGAGCCCGACCGCGGAACTCATGCGCCGCAATGCCCTCCTCCTGCGCGCACTCCTCGAAAACCGCCTCGCGCAGTCCGCCCAATCCGCCCCACTCCCCCCGCGCCAAAAACAACTGGCCGACTTCTACGCCGCCGCCCTCGACCAGCAGAGGATCGACGCCCTCGGCATCACGCCCCTCCAGCACGACCTCGAAAAAATCGAGGCCCTCCACTCCCTCGAGGCCCTCGCCTCGCTCCTTGCGGAGTTTCACGCCAAGGGCATCGCCGCGTGCTTCGACCTTTCCGTCGCCCCGGACGAACGCCAGAGCGACCGGTACGCACTCTCCCTCTCCCAGGGCGGCCTGGGGCTTCCCGAGCGCGATTACTATTTCGACGCCCGATTCGCCAAGGAAAGGCGCGCCTATCCCGCCCATCTCCAACGCGTCCTCACGCTGGCAGGCCGCCCGGCAACCACCCTCCCCGAGGAAATCCGCGCCATCGTTTCCCTCGAGACCGCCCTCGCCAAGGCCAGCCGCAAACTCGAAGACCTCAGCGATCCCATCGCCAACTACCACAAAATCTCCCGCGCAGAACTCGCCGCGCTCACCCCTTCCTTCCCCTGGGAAACCTACTGGCGCGAGGCGCAGCCCGCCCCCTTCGAATCCCTCCTCGTCGGGCAGCCCGAGTTCTTTCAGGCGTGGGAAAAGGAACTCCAAAAACGGCCCCTCTCCGCATGGAAGGCCTACCTGCGCTGGAAGCTCCTCGAATCCCACGCCCCACACCTCCACAAAGCCCTGGATCAAGCCCACTTCGCCTTCTACGGAACCCTGCTCCAAGGTCAGCCCGCGAGCGATCCCCGCTGGAAACGCGCCCTCTCCTCCCTCAGCCACTGCCTCGGAGAATCCCTCGGCCAACTCTACGTCGAAAACGCCTTCCCAGACCCCGCCCGAGAAAAGGCGCTCGCCCTCGTCGACACCCTCCGCGCCACCTACCGCGACCAACTCGCCAACGCCTCGTGGATGAGCGCCGAAACCCGCCGCGAAGCCCTCGAAAAGTTCAGTCGGTTCCGCACCAAAATCGGTTCCCCCACCACGCCCCGCGACTATTCCGCCATCGAAATCCGCGCCGACGATTACCTCGGCAACCTCCAGCGCTGCGCCCAAGCCGAATGGAAGCGTGCCATGAAGCGCATCGGCGGCCCCGTCGACCGCGACGAATGGTCCATGACCGCTCACGCCGTTAACGCCTACTTCCTGCCCACCCAGAACGAAATCGTCTTCCCCGCCGGCATCCTGCAACCCCCGTTCTTCGATCCCTCCATGGACGACGCCGTCAACTACGGCGCCATCGGCGCCACCATCGGACATGAAATGAGCCACGGCTACGATAACGAGGGCCGCCAGTACGACGCCCAGGGAAATCTCCGGGACTGGTGGACCCCCTCCGACGCCCGCGCCTACCAGGCCCGCGCCCAAAAACTCGTCTCCCAGTTCAACCGGTTCACGCCCCTCCCCAAACTCCACGTCAACGGCAAGCTCACCCTCTCCGAAAACATCGCCGATCTCAACGGGCTCCGCATCGCCTTCCAAGCCCTCCAGCGCGTCCTCGAAGCCCACCCCGAAAAGCGCCAGCCCATCGACGGCTTCTCCCCCGAACAGCGCTTCTTCCTCGCCTACGCCCAGAGTTGGGCCGCCAAAATCCGCCCCGCCGCCCTGCGCGCCTCCCTCTCCACGGATTCCCACGCGCCTGACACCCTCCGCGGGTTTGCGCCCCTCCTGCATCTCCAGGAGTTCTACGACGCATTCCATATCCCGCCCTCGGCCCCCCTCTATCTCCCCCCCGCCAAGCGCACCTCCTTCCAATGAGCCCGGCTCGGGGGCACCCGAAAGTTTTTTGATTTTCTTGGGCAAATCCCGCCGCTCCACCGGAGGTGATAGGGTAGAAGCCCCATGAATCTCCCCGAACCTGCGGATTCACACGCCCTCTTCCTGCGTCAATACGCCGCGCAGGAGGTGGCCCTGCACGCCTTCGTGCGTTCGATGCTGCCCAACCGCGAGGAGGCCACGGAGGTCATGCAGGAGATTATCGTGGTGCTCTGGCAAAAATTCGCCGACGTGCAGGACTTCCGACCCTGGGCCTTCGGCGTCGCCCGGAACATCACCCTGCGCCATCTGGAACGCCGCAAACGGGACCGGCACGTTTTTGACAGCGCCCTCGCCGAACGCCTCGCAGACCTTTCCCTGGAGCAGGAAACCCTGCACCGTCGGGAACGGGAGGCCCTCGAGGGCTGCCTCCAAAAACTGCCCGAGCCCCAAAGGGATCTCGTACTCTGCGCCTACACCCGGGGCACCCGCATGGAAACGCTCGCCCTCGAGCGCAACCAGACGCCCATGGCTCTCTACAAGCTGCTGCAGCGAATCCGTCAGGCCCTCCTCCTCTGCATCCAGCGCACCACCCGCTCCGAGGAAACCGCGTGAAACCCGACTGGCACGACCTCATTCAACGCTCCTTCGCCGGCAGTCTCTCCGATGCCGAGTTCGCCCTCCTCCAAGAGGAACTCCGCCGCAACGATTCGCTCGCCACCCTCTACCTGCGCCACCTCCACCTCACGATCGCCCTCGAGGGCCACGCCTCCGCGCGCGCCGAGTCCACCGCCCACTTCGAACCCGTCCCCATCCCGCATCCCCCCTCCCCACGCCGCAGTCCGTTCCTTTTCCAGATCGCAGCCGCCGCCGTCCTGCTCGCGCTCCTTGGAACGGCGTCCCTCTGGTTCCGCGCCAAACCCGCCCTCCCCTTCGCGGTCCTCTCCGCCTCCCCGGAAGCCTCCGCAAGCGTCGAGGCCTACCGTCAGCATCCCGCTGCCTCGCGCGAATTCCACCTCCCCCAGGGCCATCTCGTGGTCCAAGTCCCCTCGGGTGTCCGCCTCGAACTCAGCGCCCCCGCGCGCCTTCAATTCCTCACCCCCATGCGCGTCCGGGTCCTTTCCGGAAAAATCACCGCCGATGTGGGCGAGCGCGGGAAAGGCTTTGTTCTCGAGACCCCCCAATCCCGCATCGTGGATCTGGGCACCCGTTTTGGCGTGGACGCCTCCAATCCAGCCCACACCGATGTGGTCGTGTTCAGCGGCTTGGTCCAAGTGTACGAGCAGCAATCCGGAAACAAACTCTCCGACCTCCGCACCGGAGAAGCCATGCGCGTCAAAAACCACCGCCGGGATTCCCGCATCCTGAATGTCTGGGAACAGGACGCCTCCTCCCAATGGCAAACCGGCGACCAGGCCCCCCCCCATTCCCTGATCACCAAGGTGAGCGACTCCATGGCGGCCTCGGAAGAAAACCTCCAACGCTGGCCCTCCCTCCGCAATTTCTACCGCATCGTTCCCCAGGGCATGCGCGAGGGCGCCCTCGCCTTCTCCGATGAGGAAGACCAGTGGGCCGATGTCCCCCCGTCGCTGCTCGGCGCGGACCAGGTACGCACCTTTTCCATCGATCGTTTCAACTGGTTCATGAAGCTGACGCTTTCCCTCTCCGAACCCGTCGATCTCTTCGTGTTCATCGATCAACGCCATCCCGTGCCAGACTGGGTGCAGGCCGATTTCAAGGCCACCGGGGAGACCCTGACGCTCCACACCAAGCCCAAACAGGCGCACGGCCGGATCGTGGAACGCATCCCTTACAGCATCTGGAAGCGCACCCTGCACGCTCCGGGCGACCTCCTGCTCGGCGCCCCGTATCCGAAGCCCCCCGAGGATCGAAAGAGCTTCTATCCCAACCGGATGTTTGGCGTCGCCGCGAAGCGTCCCGGCTAGCGCCAGACTCCCGCCCTCGAGTTC
>JBEBAG010000106.1:0-2654 GCA_041159065.1 Verrucomicrobiota bacterium
CGGTAGGGGTCACAGGTTCGAACCCTGTATCGCGCACCATCCTTCTCCCGTCGCTCCCCGCTCCCCATGCCCCTCTGTCGGCGTTAGGCGAGCAGTTCCCTCACCACGCGCGCCTCCTCCACACCCGTCAGGCGCATCTCCAATCCCTGAAGCAACACGCTGAAACGGGCGTGGTCGATCCCGAGCAGGTGCAGAATCGTGGCATGCAAATCCCGCACCGGCACCGGGTTTTCCGCCACGTGATACCCAAACTCGTCCGTGCTCCCATACGTCAGTCCGGGCCGCGTGCCGCCTCCCGCCATCCACATCGTGAAGGCGTGCGGATGATGATCGCGCCCCCACTTTTTCCCGGAAACCTGCGCCACGGGGGTGCGCCCGAATTCGCCGCCCCACACCACCAGCGTGTCCTCCAGGAGTCCCCGCTGTTTGAGATCCCGCAACAGCGCCGCGATGGGCCGATCCACCGCCGCACATTGCCGCCGGTGCTCCGTCTCGATGTCCGTGTGCGAATCCCACCCGCGGTCGTAGAGCTGGATAAACCGCACGTCCCGCTCAACCAAACGCCTCGCGAGAAGACAGTTGTTTGCAAACGACGCCAGGCCAGGCTTCGCCCCGTAGGCCTCCAGCACGCTGGCGGGCTCCCCGCTCAGATCCGACAACTCCGGCACGCTCCGCTGCATGCGGAACGCCATTTCATAGGAGGCCACCCGCGAGAGAATTTCCGGATCCCCCTGCCTCCCATGGGCCGACTCATTCATCCATCGGATCAGATCCAGCTGCGAACGGCGCGCCTCGCTGCTGATCCCCTCGGGATTGTTCAAGTGCAACACCGGCGCTCCCTGATTCAAAAACGGAACCCCTTGATGCCGCGAATCCAGAAATCCGTTTCCCCAAAAACTCTGGAGCAAGGGCTGGCCATCGCTCGCTCCGGAAGTCAGCACCACATACGAGGGCAAATCCCGGTTCACACTCCCCAACCCATACGAAAGCCACGCCCCCAGCGTCGGACGATCAAACATCGGTGAGCCGCAATTCATCACGTTCACCGCCGGATCATGCACGTTCGTGCTCGTCTTAAGCGAACGCACCACCGTCAGCTCATCCGCCATTTCCGAAAGGTGCGGCAGCCAATCCGACATCGCGATCCCTGACTGACCGTACCGTTTGAAAATCCGGGGCGAGGCCCTCAACTTGGGAGTCCCCCGGATCAGTGCGAAAGACTGCTGCCCGCGCAGCAACTCGGCGGGGATGTCCTTTCCATCCCATTCCTGCAAAGCCGGTTTGGGATCGAACAAATCCACATGCGAAGGCCCGCCCGCCATGAACAGAAAGATCACCCGCTTCGCCTTCGCGGCAAAATGCGGCACCCGAGAAGACTCTCCACCCGGCGCAAGGCCACCCCCCAAGGCTTCCGCCTGCGCGAGGGAATGCAGGGCGATGCTTCCCAGTCCCAACGCGGACTGCTGCAAAAAGGTGCGCCGCAACAGCGCGGAAGCCGACAGAGGAATTGAAGCGTTTGTGGCCATGGGAAAAAGGAGCAGGGGCTAAGGGCGGACCAGCGTTTCGTCCAAGTTCAACAGCACATTCGCCAGGAGAACCCAGCGGTGCCTTTCCCCGGCTTCCGGGGACGAAGCGGCGGATGCTGCGAGAAATTCCTCGAACCGGGTCCGCTCCGCTGGCGTAGGGGGCCGGGACAGAATCCGCTCGAAGGCGGCCTGCAAACGAAGCGTGGAATCGCTCGGAAACGCACGCAGGAGCTCGTCGGCAAGAGCCGTCGCCGCCTCGAAAAACAAGGGGTCATTGAGCAAAACCAGCGCCTGCGTGGGCACGTTGGAAACCGGACGTCGCGCGACGCAGATCGCGCGCGCGGGGGCGTCCAGTAACTCGAGGGAAGGGTGCAACGCCATGCGGCGCCAGTAGGTGTACAGGGTCCGCCGATGCGCCTGAGGGCCCTCGCTGTTTTTCCAAACGCCCTTGAGCCCGCGCTGTTCCCAATAGCCCGCAGGCTGCACAGGAAATACGGGAGGCCCGCCCTCTTCCCGGTTCAGCAAACCACTGACCGCCAACGCTTGGTCCCGCAAGGATTCCGCCGCGAGTCGGGGCCTCGGCGCACGGGCCAGCCAGACGTTCTGCGGATCCCGCCGCAGGTGCTCCTCGCTCACGCGGCTCTGCTGCCGGTACGTCGCCGAGGTGACGATGAGCCGATGCAGCCGCTTCATATCCCAGCCGGTCTCCACAAACTCGCACGCCAGCCAGTCCAACAGTTCCGGATGACTCGGCAGCGCCCCGTGCAGACCAAAGTCGTCCGGCGTCCGCACCAGTCCCTCGCCGAAGTGCTCTTGCCAAAAGCGATTCACAGCCACCCGAGCCACCAACGGATGGCGCCCGTTCACCAACCACCGCGCGAACTCCAGTCGGTTGGCGGGGACCGCCTTCCCTTTCTCCAAGAACATCCGAGGCGGCGCCCCCTGCACCGCTTCGCCGCGCTGCATAAAATCGCCCCGAATGTGCACAAACGTCTCCCGGGGGCGCGCCAGCTCCTGCATCACCGGGATCGCCAGAATCGCAGACCGCACCTTCCCAAGTTCCCTTTCGATCGCCTCCTTTTCCCCGCCCCCCTCCTTCGGGGCCCCCGGAGCCTTCACAACGAGATC
>JBEBAG010000107.1:0-3430 GCA_041159065.1 Verrucomicrobiota bacterium
GCTAGAAGCCCCCTGCAGTCTCTCCAGCGGGCGTCCCCGTTCCCCCCTCCGCTCCGCTCACGCCTCCCGTCCCCGGTTTCAAGGCGCTCCCCTCCACATGGACCGACCCCCAGAGTCATCCTCCGGATGTCGGAGATTTCTCTCCGCTCTGCTCCTGCTCGCACTGGGTGCATTCGCAGGCAACGCCGTGCCCAGGTGCCGCTGGTTGCCGCCGGGACTTTCTGGGGAGCACCCGCCGCAAACCGACCCGCCGCCCTTTCTCGGCCCGCCAGCGCCCCCTCCGCCCCCACCGCTTCCCTCCATTCCGCACAAGCGCATGGAGCTTGCCCGACTCTTCAACGGCATCCAGATCAAGACCCACTTCGCTGCGGACTTCGGCTCGAACGCAACGACCGAAAGACGGGATCCCGCCAGCTACGAACTGGATCTCCAACTGCGAGTCCGCGTCCCCAAGCCCCACCAGGACCTTCCTCAGCTCCTCCTGCTCAACCCCGACCTTCCCCTGGCCCTCCCCGCCCACCAGTCCCTCGTCGCCAACGCCAAGGTGTCCCCCCTCTTCGAAGAACTCTACCAACGCAAAATCGCCTACCTCCAATCCAATTTCCCCAAACTCGAGCCGCTCCTCTCGCGCCACAACTTCTTCGACACCGAGACCATTCTCGAACTCGAGCACCCCGAGACCCATCGCCAGGCCCTCCTCGTGCAAGCCGACATGGATGTTGACACCGACGGCTCCGACGGCGACCGCGTGCCCACCATGGAGGGACTGAGCAGCACCTTCCAACCCTTCACCAGCTACCGCTGGAACAAGCGCGGAAAGGCTCCCAACCCTTTCCTCGCCTCGTGGGAGAAACGTCTCAAAGACATCGAAAAAGAGCTGTCCGCAAACAACATCCCTCCCCAGCGATCCAAGGAGCTCAAGGAAACTCAGGCCAAACTCAAACAGGAGATCGCCGACCTCAAATCCAAGAGCTTCCTCGTCGGCAGCACCGATCCGTTCATCGTGCTGCCCCTGCCCATGCTGTCCCGAAAATCAGGAGCCGCAGCCGCCCAAATTGGCGACTTCTGCGTCCTCATCCATGGTAAGCGCCTCTTCCCCGCGATCGTCGGGGACGCCGGCCCCACCTACCAGTCCGGCGAGGCTTCCCTTCGCATCTGTCGCGAAATTTCGAACAGAGCCTCCGCCGCAAACCGCCCGGAGAGCGAACTCAAGGTCACCTACCTCGTTTTCCCCAACACCGCCATCTCCCCGCGCGAACAGCCCAACTACGAGCTTTGGTGGAGCCGCTGCGACGCCCTCCTCCAAGAGCTCGGCGGATACTCGGGCGAACTCTTCTTCTTCGAAGACTTCACCAAACCCAAACCCGCCCCGGGACCCGAGGACCCCGATTTCATTGGCCCCAAACTCCCCTTCCTCGGCCCGCAGGCACCCCCATCGCCATCCTCCGTCCAGTCCGCCGGGCCCCGCTCCCACCCGTAGCAAAGCCCCGCCGGAGCGAGAACCGTTCGCGCCCCGCGTGCGCTCAGTTCGTCATTTCACCGCGATCAGCTCGATCTCGAAAATCAACGCCTCATCCGGACCAATACTCGCCCCCGAGCCACTCGCTCCGTAGGCCAGCTCCGACGGGATATAAAGCTCCGCCTTTCCTCCCTCGCGCATCCGCTGCATGCCCTCCGTCCATCCCTTGATCACTCGGTTCAGCGGAAACTTCGCGGGCTCGCCGCGCTTGAAAGAGCTGTCGAACTCTTTGCCATCCACCGTCCGGCCTCGATAGTGGACCACCACCACGTCGGTGGCCTTCGGCTGCCGTCCGCTTCCCTCGCGTACCATTTTGATCTGCAGTCCGCTCGGAAGCACCTGCACACCCGCAGCCTTCGCATTCTGGCGCAGAAAGTTTTCCCCCTTGATCAGCGCGGACTGCGCCCACAACGCCCCGGAGGAAAGCACCACCCAAGCGCACAATCCGCCGGCCACAAAACGAAACACCTTGTTCATGGCACACCTCTAACCCCCAGTCTCTCCCGGTCAAGGGAAGCGCATCACGGGAATCCCATCCGGCAAAACATCCCAATTGCATCCACCTGCTATTACGACCTTTACAGCGAAGCCTTCGTGAATCGAAACGATGCTCGATTCGCGCTCAACTCGCCCATTGCTGTGCCTCGAAAAACTTACGCATGCTCGCGACTCGAACGAAAAAGCGCTCTCTCCGCATCCACCCTCTGCAAATCCGATCAGGAAAACACTCTATATAACATCAGTATTCCCTGTTGGTTACGATAGCATAAGTGGAATTCAGGATCGCCTCGCAGGCGCCGTGCGCCGCCATTCAACGAACCTGCCAAATTCAGAGGGCGTGTCTGTTTCAACGCCCAGACGGCTCAGGCAGGCCAAAGATTGAAAGCCAAATGAACATCTTAACCTTTTGCGGTTAAGCTTTTTCCAATTCCAAGTTTCATTCCCATTGCAGGATTCAGCTTTTCCCAGTCTGAATCATTTGCGCATCGCCAATCGCTAAAGCTTGACCAGAGCGTAACATCCGACGAAAAGGAAACACGTTCAGCGGCGCCGCTCCTCCAAAAAGGTGCATCCAGCAACACCCCCGTATCCGCAGCCTGACTGTTCCTCATGCTTTCTGGTCCACACACACGTTTTCCCCGTGTTGCCGCAACTCGCGAGATTTTGGTCCGGCCCCTGTCACTCGTCTCCACGCACTTCCCGATGCATCGCGCACTCCTCGGGGGTCCGGAAACTCCGTAGGGTAAAGCGTTGATCTGAGCCGCTTCCAAACCGCCTGAAACTTTCCCCACTTTCGCCGCACCTTTCCTCAGTCAACCCAACCCAACACAACACAAGCCATGCCCGCCAAAGCCGTGAAATCTGATGCCACCACCAAAGCAACCGCAACCAAGGCGCCCGCTGCGAAGAAAGCTGCCGTGAAAAAAGCGGCTCCCGCCAAGAAGGCTCCCGCTGCAAAGAAAGCTCCCGCTGCGAAGAAGGCTCCCGCTGCGAAGAAGGCTCCCGCTGCAAAGAAGGCTCCCGCTGCGAAGAAGGCTCCCGCTGCGAAGAAGGCTCCCGCTGCGAAGAAGGCTCCTGCTGCGAAGAAGGCTCCTGCTGCGAAGAAGGCTCCTGCTAAAAAGGCTTCCGCAGCCTAATTGCTGGGTACTCCCATCGAAGGGCGCACCGAGCTCCCAATGGGACCGCCCGCTCCGCTATCGAAAAAAAAGGCGCTGTGTCCGCACAGCGCCTATTTCGTTGAATCTCTACACCGATTTCTAACTCATTCCCCCGTGCCTGACTGGACCCTTGCCATCGTAGGGGGCGGCCCCGCCGGACTGCGCGCCGCAGAGTCCGCCGCTTCCGCCGGCGTCTCCGTTTGTGTCTTCGATAGCATGCCTTCCGTGGGCCGCAAATTTCTCGTCGCGGGCA
>JBEBAG010000108.1:0-4894 GCA_041159065.1 Verrucomicrobiota bacterium
TCAGCCTCTGCCTCTTCGGAGACGGCGCCGCCGCCCTCATCCTCGACGGCGCCCAGGTCCAGGAAAGCGGCAGGCAATTCTCCCACTTCCGCAGCATCCACTGGCCCGAGCATCGCGAGAAGGTGCGTTTCGTGAACCGCGACGGCAAACTGTGCAACCAACTCCACCGGACCGTTCCCGAGGTGGCCGCGCGCGCGGTGGGGCAGCTTTACCGCGAGCGCGATTATTCCCACCACGCCGTGCTGTGCCACGCCGGAGGACGCGACGTTCTCGACGCGATTGCTCAGGAACTCGGCGGACCCGAATTGCCGGAGGCTCGCGCCGTGTTACGAGATCACGGGAACATGAGCAGTCCCTCCGTTTTGTTCGCCCTGGAGAAGGCGCTCGCGGTGCCTGCCCCGGACGAAAAACACTGGCCCTGCTCCTTCGGTGCCGGCTTCGCCGCGCACTCCTGCGCGCTGGAACTGGACACCTCCCGCTAAGCTCCCGCCACGGCCCTGCAGGGCGCCGCACGCTCCCCGGGCACGCACGCGGCCCTCCCAGTCAAAGCCCCTCCCACAGCCGCACGTCGTCGATCTCGCATCCCCCGCCGTCCAGTCCCTTGAAGTCGATCTGGTGCTGGCCCGTCATATCGATGTTCGCACTCTCGAACCCATGACGGATCCCATCAATCACAAGGACGAGCTTCCCCTTCTTCAACTCGATGGCGACGTCATGCCACGCGTTGATCGTAAACAGCGGCTTCTCCACAGAAAGCGTCTCGGTGTTCTTGCGGATCCCCAGCGTGGTCGCCTTCTCCCCAAAACGCAGCGTGTGGATGTGATGGCCGATGTCTAAAGTCGGAATGCCCTTCTCATAGCCGCTTCCGCTGTAACGAATCCGGAACGTGCACACGAAATGCTCCGGCACCTGCTTCAACCAAATCACCGGCTTCAGCCCCGCATGCGTGGGATCGCCACTCGCCTTCTTCTTCTCCTGAAACTCTTTGGAAGACGGCCCCCCTGCCAGCACTCCGTCCCGCACTGCCCAAGTCGTGCTCTGGCGCACTTCCCAAAACTCCGTGTTGATCGCGGGCTGATCAAAAGCATCCGCGTAAACCGGCTTCAATCTCTCGAAAAGTTCCGACTGATACTCCGCCAAGGCCTCCCGCCCCGCGAGTGCCGCAGCGAGAGCCCATCCCAAAACCGCGACACGGCCGCTCCGAAAAGATAAGAAGTTCGTCATAAATTGTATAAAATCGCACTATTCAAACCCAACCATTCCAGAGTGTTGCGCGCGCTCGTTTAGAGAACCGTCGCGCTCCCCAATCCGCCCCTTCATTTCGCCGCGGCCGGTGACCCCTTTTTCCGCCCCCCGCGCTCCGCGGACTGGGTCCGCGCCTTGCTCACACAGGACGGATCCACCGCGGTCGGGAGCGTGGCATACCAGTCCAGCGCCATCCGGCTCAGACGTTCCACCACCTCGGGGTGCTCCTTGGCTAGATCTCGCTTCGCGTCCTCCGAACGATCCGCGCTGAGGTCATGCAATTCCACCCGCCGCGCGTTCGTGGTAAGCAACAGCTTCCACGGCCCCTCGCGCACCGCCAACCGGGGCCACCAGTCCGGCTCCGCATCGTACCCTTTGAAAACCCAAAAAATCGGGCGGTTCCGCGCCGCTTGAGCCCCCTCGAATGCGGCCAGCACATTTTCCCCATCGGATTGCGCGTCCTCGGGCAGGGACACCCCGGCCGCCGCACAAAACGTTGGAAGCAAATCCGCCGCGCTGAGCACCGTCGTCCGGTTGGTCACCCCCGCGGGCGTGTGCCCCGGCCAGCGGACCAGGAAGGGCACGCACACGCCCCCTTCAAACAGACTCCGCTTGCGCCCGCGCAGCCCCCCCGTGTCTCCAATGCTGTAATAGCTGCCCAAACCGCCCCGTAACCCCTTGCTCCGGACATCTCCCGTCCGCTCCGGCCCATTGTCACTGGAAAACACCACCAGCGTATTCCGCGCAATCCCGGCCCGCTCCAGCGCATCCAAGACCTTGCCCACCGCGTTGTCCCCATCGGTGATCACCGCGGCGTATACCTGCTTCTGCTCATCGCCCAGGTGGCTCCACTTCGCCAGCGATTCCGGCGTCGGATCATGCGCGGTATGGCTCTCGTGCAGCCACACATTCAGAAAAAAAGGCCGGTCCTTGTTGGCCTCGATAAAGGCCGCCGCACGAGCCCCGATGTCATGCGCTTTGATCTTCGGCCCCGGCCCGTGATACACGGCGGTCTCATCCAACCCGTACTCCGCCATCGTCGGGTTTCCAGGCATGTCCCCCATGTGCCACTTGCCAAAATGCGCCGTGCGATAACCGCCCGCCTTCAAATACCGGGGCAGCATCGGCGCCCGAACATCCAACCAGTCCGGCATCTCCGGCGGCGGATTCTTGTCCCCAAACACCCCGTTCACCCCGAACCGCGCCGGATAACGCCCCGTCATCGCAGCCACACGGCTCGGCGAACAAAAGGGACTCAACACGTGAAACTGGTGAAAGTCGGTCCCCTCCGCCGCCAACCGGTCCAGGTTGGGAGTCTTCAGGAAGGGATGCCCGTGACACGACAAATCTCCCCAGCCCCAGTCGTCCGCAAAAAGGAAGACGATGTTTGGACGGGGGGAATCCGGCGCACCGAGTGCGGGCAGCGACAGATGCGGAAAGAGCAGCAGGAGAAGAGCAAGAAGCAGGAGGCGTTTCATGGATCGCAGGGGACTCGTTCAGCAACCCCGCCCCCGCGGGAGAAGTTGCTGCAAAAAACCCCAATCCCGCGAACGCGGGGTGCCCTCCCTCCCCCACTCACCGCGCTCGGTCGATTTCGCTCATGCCGCGATCCCTTGCCCTGAAGTCCACCTGAGGGCCGCCCGTCCCTTCGCCTTTTTTCAAAGCTCCATCGCCCATTCCACTCTCCAAGCGAGCTTTATGAACCAAACAATGACGCTCCGACGGAGGCGACCGAAAAGCTTCCCCGCCTCATTCGGATTAGGATCCGGGACATTTCTGAGGCTTATGAGGCAGCCCCATCCGGATTGACTCTCGGTAGAGCTCATCTGCGCCGAGAGAAGTTGCGCCCCCCAAAGCGCACTCCCCCCGGCGTCCCACCCCCCCCACCCCTGCCGTATGATGTCACCGCACCTCAACCGACGCCGCTTTCTGTGTTCCGCCGGAACCCTGCTGGCCCTTCCGATGCTGGAATCCTTCTCCGCAGCCTCGGAGGTCAAGGGGCCCGCTCCTCGGGATGTGGATCCCCACGCGAAAGCCAAACGCTTGGTGTGCATCGGGGCATACCTCGGACTCCACACCCCGGTCCTTTATCCGACTCAAACGGGGCTCCTCTACGAAACCACCCGCACGCTGCAGCCTCTGGAGGCGTTGCGGGGACAGTTTACGCTCTTCTCGGGACTGGATCATCGCGCCCCGGGAAACCATGGGAACTGGCCCAACTACCTCTGCGGAAAGACTGTCGGCGATGTCTCGCTGGATCAGCGCGTCGCGAAACATCTCGGCACGCTCACCCGGTATCCTTCCATCGTCTTGAGCGCTGGCACGGACGACGGCCCCCCGATGAGCTATGGACAGCCCAATGTCGGGGTCCCGAGCATCGATCGCCCCAGCGTGCTCTACCGCAAACTCTTCGTCGCGCCGTCGGAACTGGAGCGTCAGCGCAATGAATACCTCCTCAAAAGTGGGCAGAGCATTCTGGACCTCGCTCTCTCGGAAGCCAAAAGCCTGCAACGCGCCGTCAGCACGGCCGACAAAGAAAAGCTCGAGGAGTACTTCACCTCCGTCCGCGAAGTCGAACAACGCATTGGCTCGCAACTCAACCGTCTGCACGAGCCCACGCCCTCCACCGACTATCGCATCCCCGAAGCCGACCCGATCGCAACCAACCAGATGCTCGAGTGCGAATCGATCATGTACGACCTGATGGCGCTGGCACTCCAGAGCGATTCCACCCGAGTCTTTTCCCTGCGACTGGCCGGACTGGGACAGCTCTTCACCCTCCGAGGGAAAACGCTCAAGTTTAATTACCACTCCCTGTCGCATCACGGAAAGGCACCCGAGAAAATCGAGGAACTCGTCCAAATCGATGTGGAGCACATGCGTCTGCTCGCACGTTTTTTGGATCAGCTTCGGCAAAAAAAGGATGCGGAGGGCCGTCCCCTCTTGGAGCAGACTCTGGTCATGTGGGGAACCGGAATGGGTGACGCGAGCCGCCATTCGAATGACGACCTCCCAACGATCGTCGCGGGCGGCGGCTTACGCCATCAGGGCCATCTCGCCTTCAGGCGCACCGCTTCCGCCGACAAGGACATCCTGCTCGGAGACCTTTTTATCACGCTCCAACGCCAATTAGGAATCGCCTGCGATCAGTTCAGCCAGGCGAAACAGGGAATCGACGCGCTCATCGCCTAGCCGATCAGAGCCCCGGATTTATGCGAAGCGCGACGCTGCTCCCCCTCCTCTGCCTCGCATGGTGTGCGAACCGTCCTCTCGCGCTCGGGGCGGAGTCCCTTCCGAAGCCGATGGTGGAATTCTTCAACCAGCACTGCACGGACTGTCACGATGGCTCGACCAAGAAGGGCGGGGTGAACCTCGAGGTGGATCAGCTCGACTGGACGGCCCCCGACCACTCCCGACTCCTGGAGCGCGTGCATCACGCAATCGAAACGGGGGACATGCCGCCAAAGAAAAAGGCCAGGCCTCCCGCCCAGGAACGCGACCAAGTCCTCCACTGGATCGATGAGGGACTGCTGCGAAAGACCCCGCCCCAGCGCACGGTGTTTCGACGCATGAGCCGCGTGGAATACCTCAATACCATTCAGCGGCAATTCCTTGGATCCTTCCAACTTCCCGTCGGATTTCCGGAGGA
>JBEBAG010000109.1:0-37726 GCA_041159065.1 Verrucomicrobiota bacterium
CGCTCCGGAAAAACACCCCGGAGCCCCCCTCCCGCTCCCGCCACGAATGGCCTCCGCAGTCCGAGCCGCTCCGCCCATCCCGCGCAGCATCCTCGTTCTCAAACCCAGTTCCCTCGGCGACGTCGTCCATACCCTCCCCGCGGTCGCCGCACTCCGGCGCCACTTCCCCCACGCCCGCATCGCGTGGATGGTGAACCCCGAATGGGCCCCGCTCCTCGAGGGCAATCCCAGCATCGACGCCGTCCTGCCCTTCCCCCGAAGCCGCTTCCGCGGACCCCTCGGCCCCCTCCGACTCCTGCCCTGGGCCCGCGACTTCGCCACCGAGGCCGCCTCCGATCTCGTCCTCGACTTCCAGGGGCTGCTCCGCTCCGCCTTCATCGGAAAACTCTGCCGCATCCGCCACTTCCACGGCCTCTCCGACGCCCGCGAGGGCGCCCGCTTCTTCTACGACGCCACCGCCCGCGTCACACCCTCCCAACACGCCGTGGACCGCTACCTCGCCCTGGTGGCCAGCCTCGGCGTTCCCGTTCCCCGGCCCCTCGAGTGGCCGCTGCCTGCCGCTCCCCTCCCCGAGGGGTTCGACGCCGACCGCCCCTTCATCGCCCTCCACCCTTTCTCCCGGGGCCAGGGCAAGTCCCTGTCCATTGCCGATCTGGAAACCCTCTGCCGCAGCCTGGCCCCCCTCCGACTCGTCCTGCTCGGACGCTTCGAATCCCCCCTTCCCCCGTCCCTCTCCTCCCTGCCCCACCTCGAAAACTGGCTCAACCGCACCTCCCTTCCCCAGCTCGTTTCCCTGCTGCGCCAAGCCTCCTGGACCATCAGCGTCGACAGCGGCCCCATGCACATCGCCGCGGCCCTCAGCCCGCGACTCCTCTCCATCCACACGTGGAGCGATCCCCAGCGCGTCGGTCCCTACCCCCCGGAAGCCTGGATCTGGCAAAACGGATCGCTCTTTCAGCGTGGCCAACCCGCCCGAACCCTTCCAGCCCCCTCGCCCGAAAAAGCTGCCGAGTGGCTCCTCGCCCACGTCTCCTAAAGCCCCCAAGACCGAATCCCCCGTATGGAACAACCCGAAGTCCCCCTCGAATCCGTCCAGGAACACGTCGAGCACGCCGCACATCATTCGGGAAACGCCTTCGTCTCCCTCGTGGCGGTTTCCACCGCCATCCTCGCCGCGTTCGCCGCCGTCACCTCCCTCCTCGCCGGAGCCCACGCCAACGAGGCCATGATCGAACAAATCCAGTCCTCCGATCAGTGGGCCTTCTTCCAGGCCAAAAGCATCAAGGCCGCCATCCTCCAAACCAAACTCGCCGTCCTCAAAGCCCAAGGCCAGCCCGAGAACCCCACGGACCTCGAGAAACTCAAAACCTACGTTGAGGAACAGAAGGACATCGAACAGAAGGCCCGGGAGAAACACCACCGCGCCGAGGTCCACCTCCACCGGCACGAATCCCTCGCCAGCGCCGTCACCCTCCTCCAGGTCGCCATCGCCATCGGCGCCATCTCCGCCCTCACCAAAAAGCGCCCCTTCTGGTTCGCCAGCCTCCTCTCCGGCCTCGGCGGCGTGGCCTTCCTTCTTCGCGACCTCTTCGCCCACTAACCTTCCCTTTCCCCGGACTTGACGCCCCGCGCAACCCGAGGCTCTCCTCGGCCGCGTATCCGACTCATTCAACCAAAAATCCCGAGCATGCACTCCCTTCCAGCACACCGCAGCACCCTTATCCTGAGCACTTTGGCGCTGCTGTCCTCTTCCGTCTTCGCCGGCCCCGGCGGCTTCCTCTCGCCCCGGCCCCGCCCAGCCTCCCAGCCCGCATCCCCCTCCGAATTCGGGCTCACCGGCGACTGGGGCGGCCTCCGCTCCTCGCTCCGCGACGCCGGCGTCGACGTCAGCGCCTTCTACACCGGGGAATGGATGAATGTCGTCAAGGGCGGCAAATCCCGCGGCTCCGTCTTTGACGGCCTCGCCAAGCTCTCCCTCAACGCCCGCCTCGATTCGCTCGTGGGCTGGCAGGGCGCCACCTTCCGCATCAGCGCCCTCGCCCCGCATGGCACCAGCGGCTCGGCACGCCACGCCGGCGACCTCGCCCTCTTCTCCAACATCGACGCCTACGACTCCCTCCGCCTCGTCGACTTCTGGATCGAACAACGCCTCCTCGACAACCAGGTCTCCCTCAAGCTCGGACAGATGCGCGTCGACGACGAATTCGGCGTCAACAACTCCGCCCTCTGGTTTATCAACAACTCCTTCGGCACCCCCAACACGCCGGCCACCTCGATGCCCTACGCCAACTATCCCGTGGGCGGCCTCGGGATCCGTCTGCGCGTCGAACCCACCGAAAACCTCTACGGGCAAATCGGCCTCTACGACGGCAACCCTTCCTCTGGCGACTTTGCTGACCCCACCACCGGCCGCTTCGGCAACGCCCAACGCCACGGAACCGACTGGGCCCTCCGCCACAGCGAGGGCTTCCTCTGGGCCAGTGAAGTCGGATTCCAACGCTCCGGCTCCTATCCCGGCGCCGTCCGCCTCGGTTGGCTCCACCATACCGACGGGTTCAACCGCGCGGCACTCGGCCTCGGTTCCGATGGCAAAACCGACGGCTCCAGCAACTCGGGCTACCTGATCATCGAACAAACCCTCTGGGAAAAACCCGACGCCCCCAAGGAGGGCCTCAACGGCTTCCTCTGCGGCATCAAGGCCCAGGAGTCCCGCAACCCGATGAGCTACAGCCAACAAGCCGGCCTCACCTACACCGGTCTCGCCACCCACGAGGACAAGGTCGGCATCGCCTACGCCTACAACAAAATCAGCCCCCTCAAAACCAACCCCGGGGGCAACTACGAGTCCGTCCTCGAACTCTCCTACCTCTACCCCATTCACTCCGCGGTCAAGGTGCAGCCCGACCTCCAAATCATCCGGCGCCCCGGCGGAAATACCGGCAACCGGGACGCCTGGGTCCTGGGGGTTCGTGCGATTGTTGAATTCTAAAGGGCCGCCCTTTTCCGAACCATTCCAAACCTCCTCCACCCGACCTTCCAGGGCTGCAAATTCCCTTTGCTCCCCCGGGGTCGGGTGTAGTTTTTCCCAGCACCGCGTTATGGCACAAAAAACCGAAGTAGCTCCCGACGAATCCAAGGCAATCGCAGCCCGCAACAAGAACCTCGATCTCGCGCTCCAGCAGATCCACAAGGACTTCGGAGAAGGCTCCATCATGCGGCTAGGCGCCAACCAGCGCATGGACGTGGAGGCCATCCCCACGGGCAATATCCTCATCGACCGCGCCCTCGGCGTCGGCGGATTCCCCAAGGGACGCATCGTCGAAATCTTCGGCCCGGAATCCTCCGGGAAAACCACCCTCACCCTCACCGTCATCGCCCAGGCCCAGAAGCGCGGGGGCCTCGCCGCCTTCATCGACGTCGAACACGCCCTCGACCCCGTGTACGCCCGGAAACTCGGCGTCAACATCGACGACCTCCTGGTTTCCCAGCCATCCTCCGGAGAGGAAGCCCTCCGCATCTGCGAAACCCTCGTCCGATCCAACGCCCTCGACGTCATCGTGCTGGACTCCGTCGCGGCCCTCGTCACCAAAGCCGAACTCGAGGGTGAAATCGGCGACACCACCGTCGGCGCCCAGGCGCGCCTCATGAGTTCGGCCCTGCGCAAACTCACCGCCCTCATCTCCAAGGCCAGCACCGTCGTCATTTTCACCAACCAGATCCGCGAGAAAATCGGCGTCATGTTCGGCAACCCCGAGACGACTCCCGGTGGCAAGGCCCTCAAATTCTACGCCAGCGTCCGCTGCGACATCCGCCGCATCGGCTCCATCAAACAGGCCGACGGCACCGTCACCGGCAACCGGACCAAACTGAAGATGGTCAAAAACAAGGTCGCCCCGCCCTTCACCGAGGCCGAATTCGACATCATGTACAACGAGGGGATCTCCTCCACCGGCGCCCTCCTCGACCTCGCCCTCGAACAGGGCATCGTGGAAAAACGCGGCTCCTGGCTCTCCTACAAGGGCTCCCAGCTCGCCCAAGGCCGCGATGCCGCCAAGGAACTCCTCAAATCCAACGCCGAGCTCTACGCGGAAATTGAATCCGCCGTGAAAGCCAAGCTCGACGCCGCTCCCGCCAAATAATCCGTGCCGGGGGAGGGCTGGGCCGCGGCGCCGCCCTCCCCGCCGGCATCCCCCACGATGCGCTGGTCCGCCCCGCTCAAAGACCTCCCCTGGATCGGCCCCCAGCGCGCCCGCCAACTCGAACGCGCGGGCCTCCTCTGCGCCGCCGACCTCGTCCTCCACTTCCCCCGACGCTGGGAAGACCGCTCCCGCTTCGACCGCTTCCCCCAGGGCGAATCCGACACCCCCGTCTGCGTCTGCGGCATCGTCACCGCCACCCAACTCAAACGCCTCCGCGGACGCGCCCGCATCTTCGAAGCCGGACTCGCCGAGGAAAACGCCCACGCCCTCTCCGGCCAGATCACCGTCCGCTGGTTCAACCTTTTCTGGGTCGAAAAGGCCGTCGCCGCAGGACTCCGCCTCGTCGTCTACGGCAAACCCAAACGCCGCGGACGCCAGATCGTCATCGATCAGCCCGAATTCGAAATCCTCGAGGACGACGCCGAGACCAGCATCCACCTCCAGCGGATCACCCCCATCCACCGCGCCACCGAGGGCCTCTCCGCCCGCCTCCTGCGCACCCTCATCTGGCGCACCCTCCAGGAAATCTCCGCCACCGATTTCCCCAACCTCATCCCGCCCTCCCTCGACCCCTTCCCTCGCGCCGAGGCCCTCCGCCAAATCCATTTCCCAGACACCTTCGCCCAGCTCGAAAAAGCCCGGCGCCACCTCGTCCTCACCGAGTTCTTCGGCCTGCAGCTCAGCATCGCCGCCCGGCGCGCCGAGCAACAAGCCCAGCCGGGACTTCCCCACGCCGGCCCCGGCCGTCTCATGGAGGCCCTGCACCGGGGCCTCCCCTTCCCCCTCACCGCCGCCCAGCTCCGCGCCATTGGCGAAATCCGCGCCGACCTCGCCTCCGAGCGCCCCATGAACCGCCTCCTCCATGGCGATGTCGGTGCAGGCAAAACCCTCGTCGCACTCTCCGCCATGCTCCTCGCCGTCGAGGCCGGCTTCCAAGCCTGCCTCATGGCACCCACCCAGATCCTCGCCGAACAACACTACCTCGCCTTCCAACGCCTCTGCGCCCCGCTCGGCCTCCGCGTCGCCCTGCGCACCGGCAACCGCAAAGAACAATCCGGCCCGCTCCCCCTCTTCGACCCTGACCAGTGGCAGGCCGGCCTCCTCGCCGCAGACCCCCAACGCCCAGCCCCCCCTCCCCGCCAAAGCCCCGGCTCCGATACCCCCCACCTTCTCGTCGGCACCCACGCCCTCCTCTACCAAGGGGCAGGCTTCTCCAACCTCGGACTCATCGTCATCGACGAACAACACAAGTTCGGCGTCCTCCAGCGCGCCAAACTCCGCGACCAAGGCAGACACCCCGACGTGCTCGTCATGACCGCCACCCCCATCCCCAGAACCCTCACCATGAGCCTCTACGGAGACCTCGATGTCTCTACCCTCGACGAACTCCCCAAAGGCCGCGGAAAAATCATCACCGCCGTCCGAGACCCCGCCAAACTCCCCGACGCCGTCCGCTTCCTCAAAGAACATCTCGCCGCGGGACGCCAAGCCTACATCGTCTACCCCCTCATCGACGCTTCCGAAAAACTCGAGGCCAAGGCCGCCGCCACCGAGTTCGACCGCTGGCGCACCCTCCTCGCACCCGCCTCCTGCGAGCTCCTCCACGGCCGCATCCCGCCCGAGGAAAAAGACGCCATCATGGAGCGCTTCCGCAACGGAACCACCCAGGCCCTCGTCGCCACCACCGTCATCGAGGTCGGCATCGACGTCCCCAATGCCAACCTCATGCTCATCGAAAATGCGGAACGCTTCGGCCTCGCCCAACTCCACCAGCTCCGCGGACGCGTCGGACGGGGCGTGCACAAAAGCTACTGCATCCTCATCGCGAGCAATGAGGACCCCGCCGCATTCGAGAAACTCCAGCTCCTCGAACGCTCCTCCAACGGATTTGAAATCGCCGAGGCCGACTGGGAAATCCGCGGCCCCGGCGACCTCCTCGGCACCCAGCAGAGCGGCCTCCCCCCGCTGCGCATCGGCAGCCTGCGCCGCGACCAGGACCTCATGCACCAGGCCCGCGGCGCCGCCTTCGTGCTGATGGAACGCGACCCGGGCCTCCAGGAGCCCGCCCACGAACCCTACCGCCAGCTCCTCGCCTCCACCCGCAAAGCCGCGCTCTCCGAGGTCAGCTGAGCCCGCCACCCCCCACCCACGGGCGGACATTCCACCCAGCCCCCTTTTCGTGTGAGATCCCTCCTCCCACGCGCAATATGAATGGTATGCCCCCCCGCGAAGACCTCGCCCAAACCCTCCACGCCGTCCTTCAGGGAAACCCAGACGCCTTCCTCGGCATCGTCAGAGAATTCGGCCCGGGACTGCGCGCCTTCCTCACCAGCCAGCTCTTCCAACTCGACGCCGTCGATGACCTCGCCCAGGACACCTTCATCGCCGCCTACCGCAGCCTCCACACGTTCCGGCTCGACGAGGATTTCGGCGCGTGGCTCCGCGGCATCGCTCGCAACAAACTCCGACGCCACTTCGAAAACGCGCGCCGCCACGTCACCGCCCTCGACCAGTTCCGTGCCGAATGCCGCTCGCTGATGCACTCGGAACTCGAAGCGCTGGCCTCTCAAACCGAGGCCGACCATCTCCAAGCCATGCTCCACTGCATCGCCAGACTTCCCGAACGCATGCGCAAGGTCGTGCGGGCCAACCTCGAAGGCCATCGCGGCGAGACGGTCGCCGAAGAGCTCCAAACCACCCCGGGCGCCGTCTACCAACTCCAGTACCGCGCCCTGCATCTGCTGCGCGAATGCATCGCCAAGGAGGCCCCCCATGGAGCCTGATCTCCTCGACGCCCTGCGCCTCTGGCAAGGGCACGAACTCCCGGCGGAACGCTCCTCCCTCCTCCTCGCCAAACTCGAGACGGATCCCGCCTTCCGCTCCGAGTTCGCCCGCCTCGTCTGGACGCTCTCCCTCGCCAGGACCGCACAGGCTCCCGCGCCCCGCTGGCTCGAGCTCTCCGAAGCCATCGGGCTGCTCGAAGACGCCCCACCCGCCCACGCCCGCCAGCTCGAGAACGCCGTCCTGCAAACCATCCGCACCGAGCCCGCCCGCTTCGTGCTCTCGTGGTGGCGCAATGCCACGCTCGGCACCCTCGCCGCCGCCCTCGCCCTCATTGCCGGCCTCGTCTGGATGCTCTCCAACCAACACTGGCACCTCCGACCCTCTCCCCCTCCTCCCCTCGCCTCCCTCATCGCCACCCGCTCCGCCCTCTGGAAGGGAACCCCACCCGCCGTCGGCAGCGCCCTCCCCGCAGGCCGCCTCGAACTCCTCTCCGGCAGCATCAGCATCGGCTTCTCCTCAGGGGTCCTCCTCTTCATCGAAGGCCCCGCCGACCTCGATCTCCAAGACGCCCAGCGCGTCTTCTGCCGCCAAGGCAGACTCCGCATGCGCGTCCCCCAAGGCGCCGAAGGCTTCTGCGTCGACACCCCCGAGGGCGTCATCACGGACCTCGGCACCGAACTCGGAATCGCGGTGCAGCCCGGAAAAAACACGCGCGTCGCCGTGTTCGAGGGCCAGGCCGAGGCCTCCCTCCGCGTCCCCGGCCAGCAGGGCGTCCGCACCGAGCTGCTCCAGGCAAAGCAGGGCGCCGAACTCTTCGCCTCCCTCGGCGAAATCCGCCCGGCCCCTCTCGAGGGCTTCCTCCAATCCTCCGAAATCCCAAAGCCCACCCTCCGACTCACCGACGAATATCCCGCGCTCGTACGCGGCTCGGGTGCCGCCCTCTACTGGCGCCTCGAAAAGGCCGATGCCGACCGAACCCACGGCGAAACCCCCGAAACCCCTCCGCTCCAACTCCGCGGCGACGTCGTCATCTCCGCAGACGAAGGCGGACATTCCAGCGCACTCTTCAAGGGCGGCGCACTCGTCGCCGAACAGAATTGGACCCTCCCCTCGGAATCCTACGCCATGGAGTGCTGGTTCTGCGCCGATCCCATGTCCCTCGGCGGCCTCGCAGGGCTCGCCGTCGATCCCTCTTTCGACAAGCACTTCGCCTATCTCGAATTCACCACCAAAACGCCGGGCCGCACCTCCCAGTCCGCCGCCCTGCGCTTCCTCAACCGCCGCCCCGCGGCCGGCGGCGGCGGCATGAACATCTTCGCCGACCACCCCAACCTCACCTACCGCTGGCATCATCTGGTCGCACAGCAGTCCGCCGGCTTCATGGAACTCTACCTGGACGGCTCCCGCATCGGCACCGCCCAAGCCGCGCGCGGCCCCGAAACCACCCTCTGCACCCTCCAGTTCGGCGTACTGCGCGAACACCTCCAATCCCGCTCCCCACGACGCGGAGCCACTCCTTTGGAGCGCCCTTATCAAGGCCGTCTCGCCGAGGTGGCCATCTACGCCAAAACGCTCACCCCGGACGAAATCCAGCTCCACGCCCGACAGCAGAAGCTCCCCTGAGCCTCCACCCGCTGCCTCCGATTCGCCGCGCTACAAACGGCAAATCAGCAATTCCCGCTCGAAGATCATCTCCTTGGGCAGATGGTCGTGGAGATCCAAAAACAACTCCTCGTGGCCCATCACCTCCGAGCGCCACGCGTCCCGATCCACCTGCTGGAGCGCATCAAAACGCTCCCGCGGAAAATCCATTCCACGCCAGTCCAGATCCTCGTAACGAGGCTGCCAGCCCAGCGCCGTCTCCTTCGCATTCGCCTGCCCGCGACACCGCTCCACGATCCACTGCAACACCCGCATATTCTCCCCGAAACCCGGCCACAAAAACTTCCCCTCCGCATCCTTCCGAAACCAATTCACATGGAAAATGCGGGGACTTTCCACCAAGAGCCGACGCATCGCGATCCAGTGCCGGAAGTAGTCCCCCATGTGATACCCGCAGAACGGGAGCATCGCCATCGGATCCCGACGCACCTTCCCAATCGTACCCGCCGCCGCCGCAGTCATTTCCGACCCCATCGTCGCTCCAAGGTACACGCCCCCGCTCCAATTGAAGGCTTGGTAAACCAGCGGCATCGTCGTCGCTCGCCGCCCCCCAAACACAATCCCGCTGATCGGCACCCCCTCGGGATCCTCCCAGGCCGGATCAATCGAGGGACACTGCGAGGCCGGTGCCGTAAACCGCGCATTCGGATGCGCCGCCTTCGCCCCCGTCACCCGCGCCACCTCGGGCGTCCAACGGTTCCCCTGCCAGTCCAAACACTCCGCCGGTGGCGTCTCCGTCATCCCCTCCCACCACACACCCCCCTCCGGCGTCAGCGCCACATTCGTGAAAATCGTGTTCCGCGAAAGCGCCGCCATCGCGTTCGGGTTCGTCTTGTACGAGGTCCCGGGCGCGACCCCGAAGAAGCCCGCCTCCGGATTGATCGCACGCAGACGCCCCTCCGCATCCGGCTTGAGCCATGCAATGTCGTCCCCGACCGTCCACACGCGCCAGCCGTCCTTTTCAAACTGGGCCGGCGGAATCAGCATCGCAAAATTCGTCTTCCCACAGGCACTTGGAAAAGCCGCCGCCACATACGTCTTCTCCCCCTGCGGATTCTGAACCCCGAGAATCAACATGTGCTCCGCCATCCACCCTTCGTCCCGCGCCATGTTGCTGGCAATCCGCAAGGCGAAGCACTTCTTGCCCAACAGCGCGTTCCCCCCGTACCCGGACCCGTAGCTCCAGATCTCGCGCGTCTCGGGAAAGTGCACGATGTACTTGTCCGCATTGCACGGCCACGGCACGTCCTGCTGCCCCGTCGCCAGCGGCGCTCCCACCGAATGGACGCACGGCACGATCCGCTTGCTCGTCTGATCGATCTCCGCAAATACCGGCGTCCCGATGCGCGCCATGATGCGCATGTTCACGACCGCATACGCGGAGTCCGTGAGCTGAACCCCGATCTGCGACATCGGCGAACCCACGGGCCCCATGCTGAAAGCGAGGACGTACATCGTACGCCCACGCATGCATCCCGCAAAAAGCCCCTTCAACTTCCGCCGCATCTCAAAGGGATCCACCCAGTGGTTCGTGGGCCCCGCATTGTGCTTCGAAAGCGAACAGATGAACGTCCGCTCCTCCACGCGCGCCACATCTCCCGGATCCGACTTCGCATAGTAGCACCCCGGCCACAAGCGCTCGTTCAACTTCACAAACGTCCCCGCAGCAACCAACTGCGCGCACAATGACTCGTTCTCCTCCTCGGATCCATCCACCCAGTGAATCGCGTCCGGTTGCGTGAGCGCCGCAATCTTCTCGATCCACTTCACCAGGTTTTTGTTCTTCGTCAGCGGGCGCACCGAACGGTACGAGCCTCCCTCCGCGCTCGGGGACGACTTCTCGCGGGAAACGGTTTCAGAGGCGGGAGTGCTCATACTTTTTCGGGTCAAGGGTCTGCAAACTGAGGCGCAACGGAGCGCACCTCCAAAGCCCGCCACATCCCGCGCCCGCCGACAACCTCAATCCTGCCCCAAATCCCCTAAAACCTCCTCTAGGCGAGAATGTCCCGGATCACCTTCCCGTGCACATCCGTAAGCCGGAAATCCCGTCCAGCGAACCGGTAGGTCAACCTCTCGTGGTCCATCCCAAGTAAGTGCAAAATCGTCGCCTGCACGTCATGCACATGCACCGGCTTGTCCACCACGTGAAAACCCATCTCGTCGGTGGCGCCATACGTGATCCCCCTCTTGATGCCCCCGCCCGCCATCCACATCGTAAATGCCTGAGGATGATGATCCCGCCCCTGGGCGCGGCCCAGCAGCGGGTTGGTCTCCACCATCGGCGTCCGGCCAAACTCCCCGCCCCAGATCACCAGTGTGTCGTCCAAAAGTCCGCGCCGCTGCAAATCCATCACCAGCGCCGCCGCCCCCTGGTCGGTCGCCCCGCAGTTGCCCTTGAGATTTCCCGCCACGTTCGAATGCGCATCCCACCCCTCATGGTAAATGTTCACGTAACGCACCCCCCGCTCGATCATGCGCCGCGCCAAAAGACACGCCCGCGCAAACGAAGGCTTCTCCGGATCGCACCCGTACAACTCCAGCGTCTCCTTCCCCTCGCTCTTCAAATCCATCAACTCCGGCGCGGAGGTCTGCAACCGGAACGCCATCTCGTACTGCGCAATCCGCGTCGCAATCTCCGGATCCCCCTCCCCCTTCAACCTCCGCTCATTCATCCCCTTCACCAAATCCAAAGTCTCCCGCTGCAACCGCGCATCCACCCCAACCGGACTGGTCACATCTAAAATCGGATCTCCCTGATTGCGGAAACGCACCCCCGTGTAAACCGTAGGCAAGAAGCCACTTCCCCAGCACGCGGATCCCCCGCTGATCCCCGCCCCGGTGCTCATCACCACAAACGCCGGAAGATCCTGCGTCTCCGCCCCCAAACCATATAAAGCCCAGGAACCAATGCTCGGACGCCCCGGCTGCGAAAAACCCGTGTTGAAAAAAATCTGCGCCGGCGCGTGGTTGAACTGGTCCGTCGTGACCGACTTCACAATGCAAATGTCGTCCACCACCTTCGCCAAGTGCGGCAGCATTTCCGAAAGCTCCGCACCACTCTGTCCGTGCTTCGAAAAGCGGTACTGCGGCCCCAACACCGCCGCGTCCGGCCGGATGAACGCATAACGCTGCCCCCCAATGACCGAGGGCGGCAATGGCTTCCCCTCCAGCTTCGCCAGCTCCGGCTTGTAATCAAACAGGTCCAACTGGCTCGGCGCCCCCGCCATGAAAAGATGAATCACCCGCTTTGCCCGCGGCGCAAAATGGGGCTCGCGCGCAGCCAGCGGATCCATCGTCCCGCCCTGTCCCGCACCCCACGCGCGACTGCCGGACCCGCAAAGGAGGGAGGCCAGGGCGATCTTGCCCACACCCACTCCGCATTCGCCGAAAAAATGGCGCCGCGTGACTTTTTCCAAGTAACTGTTTTCCAGTGTGTTCATGCCTTACCCTTTCATGATCGACTCGTCGAAGTTGAAGATCGCCCGCACGAGAGAGGTCCAAAGCGCTCGCTGCTTCACATCTCCCGGCCCCTTCCCCGCCAGCGCCGCAGCATCCAATTCCCCCGTCTCCAGCCTCCGGCGCTGCTCCGCCAAAAAGCGCTGAAGCATGGTCAGATCATCCTGTGCCATCGGCCTCCCAAGACACGTCTTGAACAGCCACTCCAGCCGTTCCTCCTCGCTCCCCGTCATCGCAGCGACACGCCCCCCCAAACCCTGCGCCGCCTCCACAACCACCACATCATTCAGCATCGTCAGAGCCTGCAAAGGCGTGTCCGACACCTCCCGCTGCGCCACACACACATCGCCCGCCGGCCCGTCAAACGTCGCCAGCATCGCGTACGGCGCCGTCCGCTTACTGTACGTGTACAGCCCCCGCCGATAACGCGACTCCCCGTCACTCGTCTTCCAGCTCGGCTTTCCATACGCCGCTTCCATCACCCCCTCCGGCTGCGGCGGAAACACACTCGGCCCCCCCACCTTCAAACTCAACACCCCCGCCATCTTCAACAAACCGTCCCGGATCATCTCCGACTCCAACCGCACCCGCGGCCCGCGCGAGCACAGCAGATTCTGCGGATCCCGCTCCGCCCCCTTCTGGGCCACCCCCATCCGCGAGGACGACTGCCGGTACGTCCTGCTCATCACCAGCTCCTTGTGAAGCCCCTTCATCGACCACCCACGCTCCATGAAATCCACCGCAAGCCAGTCCAATAACGCAGGATGCGTCGGCATCTCCCCCTGGTAACCAAAGTCGTCCACCGTCCGCACCAGGCCCCTCCCGAAAAAGGCGGCCCACGCGCGGTTCACCGTCACGCGCGCCGTCAGCGGATTCTCTCGCGACACCAGCCACCGCGCAAATGCCAGACGATCCCCCCGCTCCCCGGGAGGCAGCGGATTCAAAAAGGAAAACACCCCGGGCTGCACCTCCTCCGCGGGCTGCAGAAACTCGCCCCGATGATGCACGTGCGTCGGACGCGGGAACTCCTTCGGACGCTCCGAAAACACCAGCGTCGCCGGATACGACGTGAGGGATTTCCGCAGCCGGTCAATCTGGGTGCGCTGCGCCTCCAGTTCGGGAGTCCGCAGCAGGAACTCGCGGAACAACGTCTCGCGCTCCTCGGGGGCAAGCGCGTTCTCGGCTTTCAGCAGGAGGGCGTCGATTTCCACGGGCACGCTGCGGGCGATGCACTCTCCGGAATCACTGGTCACCGCAATCCGAAACCGGCCGAGGTCCGCGGAGTAATGCCGCTCAAAATGCATCTCCAAATCCAGCAGACGCCCCCCCTCCACCGGCGACTCGAAGCGGAACACCGCCGAGTGCGCCTGGCCCTGCGCCCCGTTGGTTCCCCAGCCACTTTGCAAATTGTCATCAATAGCGGCCGCCGCCGAGGTGTTCTTCGCCGCAAAGCTATGCGTGCCGCCCGAGAACTTCACCGCGACTCCCCCCACGCTCGCCCGCAGATCGCTCAGGTTGAAATCCCCCTTCGGCCCCTCGTAATAGGCCCGCCCGGGCCCTCCAGCGGGAAGCCGTTCGTCGGGAAGCACATCCAGGCGAACCGCCGTGATCTTCCCCGCAGGCAGCGGATACTTCAGCCAGTACACGTCCGCCTTCGTCTGGTCCCCACTCGCCAACACCGAACCATCCGGCTGCACCGTCAGCACCGGCAGATTGGCCCGCGCCTCCTGAGGACGCAGCACCGTCCAGGGCCGCGCCACCTTGCGCTCCTGCTCCAGCCAGGAGGAGAACGCACGCGCTACCGTAGCCTCCCTCCGCACCTCCTCCGACTCCTCTCCGGAACGGCCCGCCACAGGCCCCGCCTCCGGTGCCTGCGGTTTGAACTTGGTCCGCAACTCCACCGTTTTCTGAGCGATCTGCGCCTCCACCTCCGCCCTGCGCGTCTCGAAATCCGGCGGCCTCACGAGAAAGTCAGGTTCGTCGGCGTTATTGAAAAACGCCATCATCTGGTAGTACTCCCGGTGCGTGATCGGGTCGTACTTGTGCGTGTGACACTGCGCACAGCCGGTGGTCAGTCCCAGCCACGTCTTGCCCGTCGTGGCCACCCGGTCCGCCAGGGCGTGAAACCGAAACTCGAGCGGATCAATCCCTCCCTCCTCATTCAGCATCGTGTTGCGGTGGAATCCCGTCGCGATGATTTGCGAGGGCGTCGCCCCGGGGAGCATGTCCCCCGCAAGCTGCTCGATCGTAAACCGATCAAAAGGCATATCCGCATTGATTGCCTCGATCACCCAGTCCCTCCACGGCCAGATCGTGCGCGGACGGTCCTTCTCGTACCCGTTCGTATCCGCGTAGCGAGCCAGATCCAACCACTTCCGGGCCCAGCGCTCCCCGTACTGCGGCGAGGCGAGCAGACGGTCCACCAGCTTTTCATACGCATCCGCAGCGGGATCGTTCGCAAACGCATCCGCCTCCTCCGCCGTGGGAGGCAGCCCGGTCAGATCGTAGGAGACCCGCCGGATCAACGTGTACCGGTCTGCCTCGGGTGCCGGAACAAGCCCCTCCGCCTTCAGCTTTTCCCGAATGAAGAAGTCGATCGCCTCGCGCGCACCACCGTTCCCGGCATAGCCTCCCGCCTTCTGCGGAGCCACAAACGCCCAGTGCGGAGCATACGGCGCCCCTCCCTCCACCCAGCGCTTGAGCACCTCCACTTGGTCCGCCCTCATCTCCTTTTTCGCCGAGGGGGGCGGCATCACCTCCTCCGGATCATGCGACAGGATCCGCTTCACCAACTCGCTCTCCCCCGGCTTGCCCGGCACCACCGCTCGCTCCCCCGATTTTCCCTTCGAAAGGGCAGCCTCGCGCACATCCAACCGCAAATCCCCCTTCCGCGTCTTCTCATCCGGTCCGTGACACTTGAAACAGAACTGAGACAGCAGCGGGCGCACCTCGTGTTGGTAGTCCGGCACCGCTCCCGCCGCAGGCGCAGGGGACTGCGCCGCAAACACCGTGCTTCCAGCCAACAGCACCAAGGAAAGAAGGGAAACCGCTGCGCGCATAAAAAAGGGAGGAATGAAACCGCAGGAACAGTGCCAGCCCACGCCCGCGATTCACTAGGTGTTCCGCCGCAACTTTTGGTACTTTTTCCGCATCCTGCTCCGGCTCACCCCCCGCCATGCCCCGCACCCCCACCAGCGTCCGCCCAAGACCCGCGAATCCAAGGGCATTCCAAACCGCCTTCTTGGAAGGGCTTTGCAGCAAGGATTCGCTTGGAATCCTCTTCGATCTGCTGCCCGAAATCTACTTTTTCGCCAAGGATGCCGTGGGGCGCTTTGTCCGCATGAACCCCGCCCTCCTCCGGGCCATCGGGCTCTCCGAGGAATCGGAAATTCTCGGCAAAAACGACGACGACTTCTTCTCCCCCGCCCTCGCCGAACGCTACCGGCAGGAGGACCAGTGGGTCATGTCCCACGACCGCCCCATCGTGGATCAGGTCTGGTTCGTCCCCAACCGCAACGGCGTCCTCAACTGGTTTCTCTCCACCAAGATTCCCCTGCACGACGCCGAGGGACGCGTCGTGGGAATCGCCGGCGCCATGCGGGATGCTCGCTCCGCAGGAGCCGTGATCGGCCCCTACGAGGATCTCAAGGCCGCCGTCGACCACCTCGCCAACCATTTCGCCGAGGATCAGCCCATCCGCGAGCTCGCCGCCATGGTGCACCTCTCTCTCAGCCAATTCGAGCGCCGCTTCCACGCCCTCTTCCAGATGTCCCCAGCGCAGTACCGCATCCAGCTGCGCATCGAGAATGCATGCCGCCAGCTCGAACGTTCCGACACCCCCATCGCCGCTGTCGCCTCCGAAAACGGCTTCTACGACCAGAGCGCCTTCACCCGCCAGTTCCGCAAACGCCTCGGCATGACCCCCTCCCAATACCGCACCCGCTACTCCGCTCTCACCTCCGCCAAGGCCGCCCTGCCCCGAAGCCGCTCCTGACCCAGCCCCAGCCGCGCCCGACTCAGGCGCACACCACGCGCCGCTTGCGGACCGCCTCCGCCAACCCCTCCAGCGTCTCCACCGTCTGCTCCCAGCCCAGGCACGCATCGGTCACCGATTGCCCACGCCGAAGGGAAGCCACATCACCCGAAAGCTTCTGGTTCCCCTCCACCAAGTTCGACTCGATCATCACCGCCGTGATCACGCGGTTGCCAGACTCCATCTGGTGCGCCAGCGCCTTCGCCACCATCGGCTGGTTGCGAAAATCCTTCAGCGAATTCCCGTGCGAACAGTCCACCATCACCGTCTCCAACAGCCCCTGCTCGCGGAGCATCCGCGCCGCCTCCTCGATGCTCGCCGCATCGTAGTTCGGCCCGGACTTGCCCCCGCGCAAAATCAAATGGCAGGACTGGTTCCCCGTCGTAGACACAATCGCCGAAACCCCCTGCTT
The DNA here is from genome assembly GCA_041159065.1 of Verrucomicrobiota bacterium. Taxonomy (GTDB): domain Bacteria; phylum Verrucomicrobiota; class Verrucomicrobiia; order Chthoniobacterales; family Chthoniobacteraceae; genus Chth-196. Next base: position 16,547 of record JBEBAG010000109.1, read on the forward strand.
GGTGACCGACAGAAAATGGTGCGGACGCGAGGAGGATTGGATGGCATCGATCGCAATCTGAATCGAACCGCCCGTCCCGTTCTTGAAGCCCACCGGCATGGAAAGCCCCGAGGCCAGCTCCCGGTGAATCTGGGACTCGGTCGTGCGCGCGCCGATCGCCCCCCACGCAATCACATCGGCGATGTACTGGGGAGAAATGGTGTCCAGAAACTCGGTCCCGGCCGGCACCCCCATGTTGGCCAGTTCCAGCAGGAGCCCCCGCGCCACGCGGAGTCCGTGGTTGATGTCGAAGGAATCGTCGAGCCGCGGATCATTGATCAAGCCCTTCCAGCCCACCGTGGTCCGTGGTTTTTCAAAGTACACGCGCATCACCACCAGCAGATCCCGCTGCAGACGCTCCGCCTGCTCCTTGATTTTGACGCCGTATTCGAGCGCCGCCTCGGGATCGTGAATCGAACAGGGGCCCACCACCACCAGAAGGCGGTCATCCTCCCGGCGCAGAATGGCGTCCGCCTGGCTGCGCACCCCAGCCACAAGGGCGCTGGCCGCCTCATTTAAGGGGAGATAATAGGCGAGCACCGCAGGCGAAATCAGAGGGTTCACGCCAGTGATGCGTAGGTCGTCGGTACGGTGAAAGGTCACGATGAAAAACTGGACGCCCAGATACCAAACGCGCAAGGCACAAGTTCTCGAGCCCCTCAACGCCGCCCTGCCTCGGGGCGCGCCTCCGGCAGAGACCGCCAGACTTTCACGGAAGGAGAACCCTCTCGCACACGCAGCAACCCCTCGGATTCTGGAACCCGCAACTCCACCGCCGCGACTGTGGGGATGCATTTTGGGGACGCGTCAGGCAGGATTCCGGGGCCGCGCGATCCATCCTCGCCCCTGCTTCCGAAACCCCACCGAACACGCTTCCATGAAAATCCGGCTGACCCTGCTCTCCTTCCTTGTGGCCCATCTCGCCGCGCCCGCTGGAGTCTCTGGGCAAGGGGACCCGGGGCCGGGCACTCCCGCCGCGGCCGCAACAAAGGCCGTCAATTCGCTGGGGCTGGAGGTGCTCTCCAAGGGGACGGATCCCAAGGCAAACACGTTGCTCTCGCCGTACTCGATCCAGTCGGCGCTGGCCATGACCTTTGCCGGGGCGTCTGGGGACACGCGAGCGGAGATGGCCCGGGTGCTGCATTTTACGGGCGACGAAACGGAGCTGCACCACTCGTTTGCCTCCCTGCAGAAGGCACTGGAGGACGTCGCAAAGTCGACGGCGGAACTGGCAAAACTGCCCGGACACCTCGGCGGCGGCGGCGAACCGGTCACGTTGACGGTGGCAAACCGATTGTTCGGCCAGAGCGGGTACGATTTCCGAGCGCCCTTTCTGGGGTTGGTCAAAAACACCTACGGCGCGCCGTTCCAACCGATGGATTTCATCCGGAATTTCCGCGCGGCCACCCGGGAGATCAACGGCTGGGTCGAACGGCAGACCCGACAACGCATCCGGGATTTGATCCCCGCCGATGGTCTGAACGCGGACACGCGATTGGTGTTGGTCAACGCGATTTACCTCAAAGCCCCGTGGATGGACCCCTTTCCGGAATACGCAACGAAACCGGCACCCTTCCACGTGCCTCACGGGAAAAACGCGGATGTCCCCACCATGGTGCACCAAGGCTACCTCGGTTACGCCAAAAGAGACGGATACCACGTCGTCACCGTTCCTTACCGCGGAGGCGACTTGCAGTTGCTCATCCTCCTGCCGGACAAGGTGGATGGCCTCGCAACCTTGGAAGCGAAGCTAGCGCCAGACCAACTGGCCGCAAACGCCACTCCGGAGACTTCCGAGGTGATCCTGCACCTGCCCAAGTTCAAAATGGAACCGCCGGTGTTCCGGCTCGGCGAGGTGCTGCAAAGGCTCGGGATGAAGTCGGCTTTCGACCACCCGCGCGGCACAGCAAATTTTGATCGGATGGCGCCGCGGAAACCCAACGACTACCTCCTCATTTCCGAAGTCTTCCACAAAACGTTCCTCGCGCTGGACGAAAAAGGAACGGAGGCCGCCGCCGCCACGGCCGTGGCGATGGCCCGCGCCTCGGCCTTTATGGGAAAACCCAAACCGGTGGAGGTACGGGTGGACCATCCGTTCCTTTTCGCAATCCAACACCGCCCCAGCGGCGCGTGCCTGTTCTTGGGACGCATCACCCAACTCCCGTAAATCAATCCGATGCAAACTGCAGCCGGCTTGCGTGGATGAGCAACGGTGGCACTGCGGAGCCAAGCCGCGCTCTTTTTTTCCGAAACTGCTTCCGCCCATGAAAGCTCCTTCCCCCGCCTCCGATGTCCCCGCCCTCCATCGGGGCATCCGCCTCCTCGAATGGATCGCCCATCGCCCCTCCGGCGCGACCCTCTCGGAGGCCGCAGAGGACCTTCACTTCCCCCTGCCCTCAGTCCTCCGGCTCGCCCGCGCCCTCGAAGAACTCGGCTATCTCCGCCGCGACGAACGCTCCAAGCGCTTCTCCCTGACCTCGCGGCTCCTCCTCATCGGACAGCCGCAGTCTTCCACCCAAAGCCTCTCCGACGCTGCACGCGACCCCATGCGCCGCATCCTCGAGGCCACCGGCGAAACCACCCAACTCTGCTGCCTCGCAGATTCCGAGTGCGTCCTCCTCGACCAGCTTCCCTCCCCTCACGCATTCAAATACGTCGTCGATCTTGGCTCCCGCACCTCCCCTCACTGCTGCGCCCCCGGCAAGGCCATCCTCGCCTTCCTCCCCGATTCGCGCCGCGCGGAGATCCTCTCCAAGCTCACCCTTCAAAGACACACCCCGCACACCCTTACCTCCCGCAAGGCCCTCGAAAGCGGCTTGAAACAAATCCGAAAGGACGGCTTCGCCCTCGACCAAGGCGAACACTTCGAAGGTATTCACTGCGTCGCCGCGCCCATTCTCGACCGACACGGACACGCCCTCGCGGCCATCACGATCGCAGGCCCCGCTTCGCGCATCCCCTCCGACCGCTTCCTCGAACTCGGCCGCCTCATCGCCCAAGCCGCAGCCGACGCCTCCACGCGATTCCTCGGGTAACTTGCCCGCCTCGACGGCAGGCCACCCGCCACGCCCCCCGCGTGTTTCCTCTCGTATCGCAGTATCGTAGGGAACGACTCCCCACGCCCTCGCCGCTAGATTGGGAAACGTTCCGCCACATACCCACGCCCCTTCCCATGAAACTCCCCCTCCTACTCGCGCTCCTCGCGCCCCTCTCGCTCAGCTTCCCCAGCTTCGCCGCCGAGGCCCCCTCCGCTCCCGCCTCCCCCTCCGCTTCAACCCCAGTCCGCGCAGGAATCGACGACGAAGCCCCCGGATGGCGCGCGCTCGGGCCCGACGATTTCGCCAAGGTCAATAGCGCCGACGACACCTGGACGTGGGAAACCGGGGTCCTCCACTGCACCGGCAAGCCGGTCAGCGTCCTGCGCACCGCGAAGGAGTACCGCAACTTTGAGATGGTCGTGGAATGGTCCCACCAACGGTTCGGGGGCAACTCCGGCGTCTTCGTTTGGACCACCCCCGAATCCATCGCCAAACTCACCGAGGCCGCCAAACCAGGCCTTCCCAAGGGGGTCGAAGTCCAAATCCTCGACCACGGCTACACCGAAATCACGGCCAAAGCCGGCCGTAAAACCGACTGGTTCGGCACCAATGGCGACGTCTTTCCCGTCGGCGTCAAAATGACCCCGTTCCCTCCCCTTTCTCCCGATGGCTCCCGAAGCTTCCCCCGCAAACACCTGAGCAAAGGCCACGGCGAGTGGAACCACTACTACATCCGCGCCATCAACGGGGAGGTCCGCCTCTGGGTCAACGGCGAGGAGGTCTCCGGCGGCACTGCCATCGAACCCGCCCAGGGCTTTCTCTGTCTCGAGAGCGAAGGCGCCCCCATCCTCTTCCGGAAACTTCGCATCCGCGAACTCCCTTAACCCGCCGCTTCCTCGCTTCTGGCCCGGCTCCCCCGTTGCGGGACGCCGCCCCCCCGCAGGGCGGAGCGCGCCTTTACCGACGCGCTCCGAAATTCTGCCGCCTCAGCGCGCCGCCTGCGGCGCCGCACTTCCCTCGGCCAAACCCAGCGCCCAGCGGATCCCGCCCAAGATGTGGCTCTGGAACTGTTTGGAGATCTCCGGACTGTTCTTCCGATCCGCCAGATTTGCGTCGTCATCCCAGATGTCCTCCCGGTGACCGAGCGAAGTATAGAAGACCTTCCCCGTTCCCTGCGTGCGAACCCAGGACACGGGAAAGTGCCCCGCCTGTCCCTGCTCCGGACGGTTGTCCATCGGCACCCGATCGGCCGCGAGAATATCTCGCACCCGACTGCGGTCGTAGGACTTGAAATGATAGAGCTCCTCCTGGGTGATGTTCCATGGCTGCTGAAGTCCGCCAGCGGCGGGATGCGCCGGATCCAAGGGCGTGAGACTGGTGGAGGCTTGGGCGCCGTGGGTCAGGAACTCGCCCCCGAGCAACTCGATGTAGGGCCGGAACCCGTGGAGGGTGTCGCTTGCCGAGTGCATCGCCATCAGCGCATGGCCGCTCTCCACCCACCGCACAAAGCCCTCCTTGTCCGGGAGTGGCAGATCGCCCGTCGTGTTCGCAAAGATCACCCCGTCGATCTTGGCGGATTCCAGCGCAGCCGGAGCCAGTTTCTGGAGACGCTGAGAAAGCTCCGATTGGAACTCGTCCTGCAACCGCTTCGCCTCGGCCTCCACCTCGGGAGTCCATTTGGCCAACGCTTCACGATACTTGAGCGTGTCCGCCTCAAAACGCTTCTGCTGCGCTTCGGAAGCATTCTCCGGCAGGGGGCGCGGCGGGGCGGGTTTGCGGGGAACGACCGTCTTGGGCTGCTGGACAAAGTCGACGATGGTGAACGCCTTGGAGGTGTCCGCGAGTTTGGTCAGCGTTTTCTCGGCGGATGCGATGGAGCTGTGCCGGAATCCCGTCGTGACGGTCACCACGATCACGCGCTTGGGTTCGGCGGCATGGAGGCTTTGACAAAGGGGCCCCGAAACGAGCGTGGAAAGCAAAGCGAAGGTGACGAGGAGTTTGGATTGATTGGATTTCATGAAAGTCAGGCTTGGGTCGGAGTGGAAAAGCGGGGCTCAGGAGAGTGCCAGCAACGGAGTGGGCAAACGGGGACAGGGGCCATTCTCAGGAGGGGAAGGGCGGAGGGATCCGGCTCGCAGGCGTCGAAACCAAGCGCTCAGAAAGACCAGTTCACCAGCGCAAAACCCTTCGCCCACTGGCGGGGGAACTCCTCAAACCACGCGTTGTTCATGGCGACATTTGCGAGCCCGATTTGCACGCCGTGGAGCGATTCCGCGTAATTCACAAAACCAAACTGCACCCCACGGCACACCCTCGCGTAATTAAACCACCCCGACTGCAGACCCGTAAACTCGCCCCGGGACACGTTCACAAACCCCGCCTGCCAGCCCACGAAGAACTCGGCGTTCACATTGACCCAGCCGAGCGAAGCGCCAGAGAAGCGCTGGGAGTAGTTCAGCAAGCCGTAGCCCAGTCCCACGCTTTCTCCCGAGGCCCCATTCACAAAACCGAGCGCGACGCCCCGAAAGGGATTCTCGCCCCATGCACTGAGGCACAGCCCCTCGATCTTCGTATTCCGCGGATGCAGAGCCAGATCAGGAACCACGGACAATTGCAGCGGCGCCGTCTCCGCCGCGCGCAACACAACCGGAGAGAGCAGCACCGCGAGGAGGACGAGTGTTTTTCGTGAACTCATGGGGGGAGTCGCCATTCTTCCGGAGGGTTGATTCCGGCGGCATGGGAGAACGCTAGCATGGGGATACCCGCATTTCGAGCACGGATCCACGGTGCCCCTTTCTCCTCGGCTCGACTCCTCCCGGGCAAGAACACCCGCGAACGCGGACCGCGCAAATCCCCCCTTTCCTCGCAGCTTCGGGACCGCTTCAAAGGGCGCATGCCCCCTTTTAATTTTTCCCGAAGCTTGCTGGGTTTCTTTCTCCTCGCCATGGCCTGCACGTTTCCCGCCCGCGCGGAGCAAGTGGGGCCGTGGGATCTGGATGCCCTTCAAAAGAAGGTGCCCTCTGTGCAGTGGCTGCGGCGCGACCAACCCGTGCATTCTCTCACCTACACCGGGGAGGTCTTCGAGGGCCATGAGACCGAAGTGTTCGCCTTCTACGCCTCGCCGCTCACGCTCGGTGAGGCCAAACCCGGAACCCGCTTTCCCGGCATTATTCTGATTCATGGCGGCGGCGGAACAGCCTTCGCGGAATGGGTGCATCTCTGGGCAAAACGCGGATACGCCGCCATGGCCATGGATCTGAGCGGCTCCCGCCCTCCCGACCCCGCCTTCCAAGCCGATGGCACCATCAAGGGCAACGCGCACGACCCCAAAACCCGCACCCGGCTCCCCCACGGAGGCCCCAACCATGGGCACCCGGAGAAGTTCGACTCGATCGGGGGCGACACGAGCGACGACTGGCCCTTCCACGCGGTCGCATCGGTCCTGCGCGCACACACGCTCCTGCGCAGCTTTCCCGAGGTGGACGCCGAACGCACCGCGGTCACCGGCATCAGCTGGGGCGGCTACACGACGTGCCTTGTGGCCTCGCTGGACCAGCGCTTCAAGGCAGCCGTGCCCGTGTACGGCTGCGGCTTTCTCCATGAAGGCGAGTCCGTTCAAAAACCGAGCATCGATAACCTGAAGGACCGCCGCGAACTCTGGGTCCGCGAGTACGATCCCAGCAGCCACCTTTCCCGCTGCCGCGTTCCAATCCTTTTTGTGAACGGAACCAACGACGTGCACTACGTTCTGGACAGCTACATGAAAAGTTACGCGCTCGTCCCCGGTGAGAAACAGATGCGTGTCGAGGTGAAGATGCCCCATGGCCACCAATCGGGCTGGGCTCCTCCCGAAATCGGCCTTTTCATCGACTCCAAATGCCGCGGCGGCGCACCGCTCCCTGTTCCCGGAAATCTGGCGATTCACGACGGCCTCGTGGAGATGGCCTGCGCCTCTTCCGTGCCCCTGAAGTCCGCGCAACTTCACTACACCACCGACGCCGGCCTGCGTTCCAAACGGGAATGGATCTCCGTCCCCGCGACGCTGGAGGGACGCACCATCAAGGCGCCCCGGCCTCCCGCAGAAGCCAACACGTGGTTTCTGAGCGTCACGGATGAACGCGGCGCCATGGTCAGCAGCCCCGTCCAACTCGCCCCCTGAACCGGGGCGTCCCCGCGACGCCCTCCCGCGGGTCTCCCCCTTACCGAGGGTTCGCCTGCCCCAGTCTCGCTCCCTTTTGGGCTTCGGTCTCCGTACGGGCGAAAGAAATCTCAAAACATTTTGGAATATGGGCTGCTCCTGAGGAGGAAGGGTGCGGCGTTTCATGCCGCGCCCTCTCACGCCCATGAAACCCCTCCTCCCCCTCGGCATCCTGCTCATCACCTGGCTTTCCCCGCTGCACGCGGCCGAACTCCGCCTCGCCTCGGTGTTCACCGACCACATGGTGCTGCAAAGAGACAAGCCGGTGCCCGTTTGGGGCACTGCCGATCCGGATCAAGAGGTGCAGGTTCATTTCGCCGGACAGCAGAAAACCACCCGCGCCGACGCCTCCGGCCGCTGGATGGTGAAGCTCGCCCCCCTGCAGGCCAATGCCCGTCCCGATACGCTCCGGGTGAATGACCTCGCGATCGCGGATGTCCTTGTGGGCGACGTCTGGCTTTGTTCCGGGCAGTCCAACATGGGATTTCCCGTGGAGGCCTGCCTCCATCCCCAGCAGGAGATTGCCCAGGCGCAATACCCCGGCATCCGCCTGTTCAGCGTGGCGCAGAACCCCTCCCTCACCCCCGTGCAGGAAGTCCAGGGAACATGGAAAGTGTGCTCGCCGGAGACGGTCGGTCGTTTCTCCGGCGCGGCATACTTTTTCGGGCGGGAGCTCCACCAGCGGGTGAAGGTCCCGATTGGCCTGCTGCTCAGTTCGGTGGGAGGAACGCCTGCGGAAGCATGGACGCGTCGCGAAGCCCTCGCCACCGTCCCCCTGTTCGCAGCACGGGCCGACAAGGAAAACGCCGAAATCCTTTCCCAAAAAGACGACAACGAACGCTTTGTCACCGAACGCGCCGCATGGGAGGCCCACTATGGGGTGACTCCGCCTCCCATTTCAGAGAAGGCCAAAAACTGGGCGGATGCCGACCTGGACGAAACCGGATGGAGCCGCGTGACCCTGCCCGCGTCATGGTCGGGTTTGGGAATGAAATCAGGGGGCGTTTTCTGGATCCGTCGGGAATTTGAGGTGCCCGCCGCCCACGCGGGAAAACCCTTCCTGCTCGGGCTGAACTGGGTCACCGATCAGTACGACACCGCCTACTTCAATGGCGTCGAGGTCGGGCACGCGAGCGACAAGGCGCCGGGATTCAACCATGTCCAGCGCAGCTATCCCGTTCCTGGAAAGTTGGTCAAAGCCGGGCGCAACGTGGTCGCCGTGAGGGTCGTTTCCGCCACGGAAAGAGCCTCCCTCTACCTCCCCCGCACCGTGGGCGTGCCGGTGGAGGACCGGCATGCGGCGCAAACCGACTGGCTGTTTCGAGTCGAGCACTCCTTCGCTCCGCTCCCGCCGGACGCCCTGAAATCACGCCCCAAACCCAACAACCAAGCCCTGCGAAACGTCTCCGCCTCGCTCTACAACGGAATGATCGCGCCCCTCCTGCCCACGGCAATCCGGGGCGCCGTCTGGTATCAGGGGGAAAGCAACTCCCCCCGCTCTTCCGAGTATGGCGAACTGCTCTCGCTCCTGATCCGGGACTGGAGAACGCAATGGGGACAGGGAGATTTCCCCTTTCTGATCCAGCAACTCGTCAACAACGGCCTTCCCCAAAACGACCCCAACAAGCCCTCGAGCTGGCCCCTCCTGCGCGAAGCGCAAGCCCGCGTGGCGGAATCCCTTCCCCAGTGCGGTATCGCCGTCGGAATCGAGTTGGGCGATCCCCACACCATTCACCCCGCCAACAAACAGGATGTCGGAAAGCGCCTCGCACTCGTCGCCCTCGAAAAGGTCTACGGTGAACCCGTCGAATCCAGCGGCCCTCGATTCGAATCCATGCAAAAGGAAGGAGGCGCCATTCGGATCCGCTTTTCCCACGCCGCCGGACTTCACTCCAAGGAAGGGCCTCTCCGCCAGTTCGCCATCGCTGGCGAGGACCAAAACTACGTCTGGGCCGACGCCAAACTGGACGGCGAAACCGTGCTCGTCAGCCATCCCCAAGTGCCCATGCCCGCCTCGGTCCGGTACGCATGGTCGGACAATCCAGATGGCTGCAACCTCTTCAACGGAGCCGGCCTGCCCGCGATGCCATTCCGCACCGACACGGTTCCGAAGTGAGGGCGGCTGGCACGAGTCCCTCGCTCAAAACGCAACCCAGCCTCTCCAAGACACCCCGATCCAAACATTCCGGCGCACCGACATTTTTTTGGGAAAATGCCGACCGTGCGAGGAGACCTCCAAAAGGAGCGCTTTCGCCCCCGTCACTCATGAACTCCATCCCCGATTTTGTGCGGCTCTGGACCTCCCATCAGGAGGAGGTGCGTCGATATGTTTTTTTGATGGTCCCCCGATCCCGGGACGCCGCGGAGGTCTTGCAGGAAGTGTCCGTGCGTCTGTGGGAAAAATGGCCGGAGTACGATGCCAGCCGTCCCTTCGTGCCGTGGGCGATCCGGTTCGCCTATCTGGAGGTGCTGAAGTGGCGGCAGCGGCAAGCGCGAGAGAAGCTGATTTTTTCCGACGCACTGCTCGCGCAACTCGACGCCACACAGGAGGAGGAATCCCCCTTGATGGAGGCGCGACGCGGAGCCCTTCAGGGATGCCTGCAAAAACTCGGACCATCCGAGCGGCGCTGGCTGGGACTGCGGTACGCAAACCACGGCGCGATCAAGGCCGAAGCGACGCATTCAGGCGGCAATTTGCGCAAGGTCTACTACGCGCTGGAGAAGGTCCGGGCGGCCCTGCTGCGCTGCGTGGAGGGAAACTTGAAACAGGAGGGCTGGCTCGATGCATAACCCCGACGATCGACTGCATGCACTCCTCGCCCGCCTAGTCGAGGAGACGCTGCTTCCCGAGGAACAGGAGGAACTGGAGAGGCGGCTGGCCTCCGATCCGGACGCAAGAAAGCGCTACGTGCACTACCTCGATCTGCATGCGGAGCTGCAGGCCTCCTTTACGCTGCGCGATGCGGGACCTTTCGCGCCGGACGCCTCCGGACCCACGGTCTCACCTCGACTCGCCGCCTCCAGGATTTCGCCCTGGCGGCTTGGCATCGGAGCTGCCGCGTGCGTGGCGCTTGGAATGCTCTTCGCCTCGGTGGCCTGGGCCTACGCCACACCGCGACTCCGCGCGAGCCCGCCGCCGCCGGTTCCCCTCTTCGCCGAGGGCTTTGAAACCAGCCGGGGAAACCTCGAATCCGGCCTTCCCATGCGAGCCGGAGTGTGGAGCGGGGATGACGCCCAAATCGTCGGACCCGAGCAGGGCTTCCGCCCCAAAAGCGGGACCTCGATGCTGCGGTTTGTGCGGGCCACCTATTCGGGAGAAAACGCCCCTGTCAGTCGATGGGGCGATGTCTACCGGCTCGTCGAATGGCCCGGCGCCCGGGGATCCGAACAGGGCCGGATTCGCCTGAGCGCCAGCTTTGCGGCGCTTCCCGCCGGGGATGAGGAGCAGTACGCGATGAGTGTCAGCCTGATGGCCTTGGACAGTTTGCCCTCCGCCGCCGCCGGCACCACCTCCCTGCCGATGCTCCAAAAAGCGAGCCATACCCATGCCTCCCGAATCCTGCCCATCAAGCGAGACGGGTCCTGGCAGCAGAACTCGGTGGAAACGTTCGTCTCGCCCCAAACCCGCTATGTGCTGATCCACCTCGCGATGGTCCGCCGCTTCCCCCAGGACTCGCCGGAACCCTTGCAGTTCCGCGGCCATTATCTCGACGACGTGAAACTCGAATTCCTCCCCCAATCCGATCCCTCCCCCTCCTCCCGATGACCCCTCCCCCTCCAGCCCCCGCCCCTCACTGCTCCGCACTCAATCGCCGCACCTTCCTGCGCGCCGCCGGGGCCACCCTCGCCCTCCCCTTCCTCGAAGCCCTCGCGCCGCGCCGCGCGTTCTCCGCCGAACTCCAGGAATCCCCGCGCCGCATGGTCTGTATCATGACCAACACCGGCCTCCTTCCCGACTATTTCTTCCCGAAGGACGCGGGACGCGACTACGAGCTTCCCCGCTATCTCGCGCACCTCGCCGAGCATCGTCCCCACTTCACCGTCCTCGGGGGCGTCTCGCATCCGGACAACTCGGGGGGACACATGGTGGAGAAGAGTTTTCTCACCGGAGCCCGGTTTCCCTCCTCACCGACCTTCAAAAACAGCATCTCGCTCGACCAGGTCGCCGCCGAAGGCATCGGGCACCACACCCGGTTTCCCTTCCTCGCACTTGGGGTGAACGGCAAGCACGACGGCCTCCTGTCCGTGACCCGGGACGGCATTTTCATTCCGCCGGAGTTCAGTCCCTCAAGGCTCTACCATCGGCTTTTCACCGCGGACACCCCGGAGGAGTCGCGGGAGCGTCTGCGCCAGATTCGCTCTCGTACGAGCATTCTGGATTTGGTCAACGGCCGGGCGAAGCGCCTCGAAACACGCCTGGGTTCGGCGGATCGGGAAAGGCTCGAGCAGTACTTCACCTCGGTGCGTGAACTGGAGCATCGCCTGGAACAAGCGGAGGCCTGGCAGCAGCGCGAGAAACCACGCACGACCGCGCGGATTCCCGCGGACATTGCCGACACCACCTTGGACAGGGAACGCGCGGCGCTGATGTACGACATGGCGAAGCTGGCCTTGGAAAGCGACAGCACGCGCCTGATCACGCTGTACCTGAATCCACTCGAAACCACCGTCAAACTGCCCGGAGTCCGCGAGCGGACCCACACGCTCACGCATCACGGAAACGAACCCGAAAAACTCGAGCAATTGGCCAAGCTGGAGGAGGCGGGCATCCAGAACCTGGGCCGCTTTTTGAGCGGCCTCGCCTCGGTGCAGGAAGGAGGCCACACCCTCCTCGACCGGACCATGGTGTTGTTCGGATCCAACATGGCCAGCGGCAACTCACACTCCAACACCAACCTCCCCATTCTGCTGGCCGGAGGTGGATTCAAGCACGGCCAGCACCTGCGCTTTGATCTGAAAAACAACACGCCGCTGTGCAACTTGTACGTGTCCATGCTCCAACGGCTCGGCCTCGAACGGGGTCAATTTGGAAGCAGCACAGGCACGCTCACCGGTCTGGAAATGGCATGAGCGCCCCGAATGCATATCGATTGGCGTGGAGATCGATCTTCGCCGGGGCGTTGCTTCTTTCCCCCGCTCCCGCGGCCGACCTCACCGCGTTTCTCGAACAGCACTGCACCGACTGCCACGATCAGACCACCCAAAAGGGCGGGCTGAATCTGGAATCCCTCCGCTGGGATCCGCAGGACCGCAAGCACTTCCAAACGTGGGTCCGGGTGCATGACCGCATCGCAAACGGAGAAATGCCTCCCAAAAAACGGGAGGCCCCACCGCAGGCCGACCGCCAGGAGGTGCTGAAGGTTCTGGATGAACGGCTCCACTCGGCCGACGCCGCCTTCGTCGCCAAACGCGGACGCAGCCTGTACCGGCGCCTGACCGCCTTGGAGGTGGAGAACGCATTGCGCGACCTGCTTGCCCTGCCAGATCTGCGGATCAAAGACATGCTGCCTGAAGACGAGCGGCGCCACGGTTACAACAAAATCTCCGAGGCGCTCGATCTCTCCAACGTTCACTTGAACCGGTATATCGACGCCGTCGATGTGGCTCTCACCGCCGCGATCGCCACCCGCCAGACGCCCCCGCCCGTTTATCGAAAACGCTTCTATCCCACCTCGGGCACCGAAACGTGGCACTTGATCGGCGACGGCAATGCCGTGCTGCTCACCGACAAGAAGTTCGATCCGCTCTGCCCCCTGCCAGACCCCGAGAAACGGATTCAGGACAACAACCCCATCGACCGTGCCTATCAGGTGGAACGCCATAAACTGGTCGACTCCCTCAAGCTCCAGAACTTCCAGGGTGCCGTCGGGTTCTTCTCCGGTCCAGTCGACAAGGACTGGCGGCGCAGCCTCCAATTCGCGCCGGTGCACTCCGGCTTTTACCGGATTCGAACCTCCTCATGGAGTTTCTGGTGGGACAAAGGGGACGTAAGACCCTCTCCGAAGCCGGCGTCTTTTATGTTGTCGGTCTGGCTTCCCGAGCCCGGCCTGCGCCATGACCATTCCGCCGCTCGCAGCTTGGGGCTGTTCGACACCGCGTCCCTCGAGTCCCGGGTTCAAGAGATCCAATGCTGGCTCGAGGCCGATGAGGAGCTGCTGTTTGAACCTGGAACCCTCACGGGATTCGCGCCGAAAACCGGGAGGTTCGTCTCCTCGGAACCCGGATCCGCCGCCACCTACAGCGGACCCGGCATCGCCCTCGACTGGTTTGAGGTCGAGGGCCCCATTTTCGAACAGTGGCCGCCCCAAAGTCATCGCGTGCTCTTTGGCGATCTTCCGATTCAACCTTTCGACCTCTCCTCGAACCTGCGCGCTCCGCGCCGGATGCCCGTGAAGCAAATCTCGGTATCTGCCAGGCCGCGGGACGGGGAACTGTCCGCTGAGGAGAAGAATCCGCCGCTCGTGAGCGTTCGCAGCGAGCATCCGCGGGAAGACGCGGCAAGGCTGCTCGGCCGCTTTTTGCCCAAAGCGTTCCGCCGCCCCGTGGCGCCCGAGGAAGTCCAGCAGTACGCCGCCATCGCGCAGCAGCGGCTCGAGGCCCAAGACCCCTTTGAGGACGCCATGCGCGAAGCCTACAAGGCCGCTCTGTGTTCCACCGATTTTCTGTTCACCGGCGAGGTGGACGCCGCAGAGCCCGTCTCTCGCGCCTCCAATCCCGTCACCCTCAACGAGCGCGCGTTGGCAGAGCGCCTTTCGCTTTGGTTGTGGAATTCCCTTCCCGATGCCGAACTCTGCGCCCTCGCGGAAAAGGGCACGCTCCATCTTCCAACCACCCTGCATTCGCAGGTGGAACGACTGCTGAACGACCCCAAATCCGACCGGTTCATCAGCGACTTTTTGGACCAGTGGCTGGATCTGCGCAAATTGGACGCGACCCGGCCAGACTTCCGCATGTACCCCGAGTTCCGGGCGCATCTGCGGCACAGCATGCCGGCGGAAACCCGGAGCTTTTTCCGAGAACTGATCGCACGCGACCTCAGCGTGACGCACGTGGTGGCCTCTGATTTTGCGATGCTCAACCAGGGACTGGCCCAACACTACGGGATCCCGGGAGTCGAAGGATCCGCCATTCGTCGGGTGGCTCTTCCCCCCGAGAGCCGTCGCGGCGGACTTTGGACGCAGGCCAGCGTGCTGAAGGTGACGGCCAACGGCTCGACCACCTCGCCGGTGACGCGCGGGGTGTGGGTGAATGAGCGGATCTTGGGGAATCCCATCCCGCCGCCGCCGCCGAGCGTCCCGGCGATCGAGCCGGACACCCGGGGTGCCACAACGATCCGCCAGCAACTCGACAAGCATCGCTCGGATGAAAACTGCGCGGCCTGCCATGCAAAGATTGATCCGGCCGGGTTTGCCCTCGAAAGCTTTGATGTCATCGGAGGATTCCGGGAGGGGTACCGCTCGCTCACGACTGGCGACACGCTGGTGAATTTCCACTTCGATTCCGGCTTCAATCCCCGCGTGCGCCTGAACCAACCCGTCGATGCCTCCGGCCAACTCCCCACGGGCGAGCGTTTCCAAAACCTCGCTGAACTCCAGGCGCTCCTGCTGAGAGCCCCGAATAAACTTGCGGCAAACTTGGTCCGTCAGCTCCTGATGTACGCCACCGGGAGCGAGGCGTGTTATTCCGACCGGCGCGAAGTGGATCGCATCGTGGCCGCCTCGGCCTCCTCCCACTACGGGCTGCGCTCGCTCATCCACCACATCGTGCAAAGCCCGCTGTTTTTGCAGAAGTAAGGGGCCTCGGGGGGATACGCACCAACGGAAAGAGCCCCGGCTCTTCTCTCAAACCTTCAACGGTCCGTCCCCCCCGGGCATCTCGGGCAAACGCCCTCAGGAGGCCTCTCCCGCCTCCTGCTTTTCCAACATCCGCTCAATCGTGGCGTCCAAAAGCATCCGGTAGCCCTCCCAGTCGCTGCACTTGGAATCCGGCGTCCCGCGAATCCTGAAAAGCCAGCCCTCCCCGTAGGGATCCTTGCCGATGCGCTCTGGATCGGCGGCAATCAGGGGGTTACCCTCCACAAACGTGCCGGCCACAGGACTATACAGATCCGATATCGCCTTGAAGCCCTCCACGGATCCCACGATCTCCCCCACCGCCACCGGCTCGTCCCGGCTTTTCTCAAACTGATGCTCCACGAGTTCCCCCAGCATGCGGGTGGCGAACTTGGTGAAGCCAACCCGCCAGACACCGTCGGGCTCGGCGGCGAGCCACATGTGGCCCGGACTGTAGAGGCACTGCGTCGGCAGATGGGTGACGAAGGTCGCCTTTTTGTAGAAGAAGGTGTCGGACATAGGGGACGAGAGGAAGCGGGACGAGGGGGTTACGCCCCCTCAGCGGCCGCGGTATCTGCGAGAGCGGCGAGGGCTTCCGCAGCGGCCTCCCACTGCGCGGTGGCTTCCTCGAGATCCTGCTGAACCCCCATCAGCTCCCGGTTGATTTGGATGGCCCTCGCCGCGTCGGCGTAACTCGCCGGATCCTCCAGCTGCTTGGTGAGCTCGGCCTGGCGGGACTCGAGTTCCTCAATGCGAGCCTCCACTGCCGCCACCGCCTTCTCGTGCTCGCGAACCATGCGCGCCTTGGCCTTGCGCTCGGCGGCACCGGCCTGGCGGGCCTCCCGCTGCTCCTTCATGCCCGGCGCCGAACCCGAGGAGGAAGGGGACGAGGAGGCCGTTTCCCCGGTGCCGCCCGCGCGTTTGTCGGAGAGTTTTTCCCCGGCGGTCAGCGCGGCCCGGGCGGAGGTCGCGCGAGTCTTCTCGAGGTAGTAGTCGTAGTTCCCTGCGTAGGGCGTGAGTTTCCCGGCGGAGATGTGCAGCACCGTCTCCGCGAGCGATCGGATGAAATGCACGTCGTGGGAGATGAAAAGCAGGGTTCCCTCGAACTGTTTGAGAGCCCCGATGAGGGCGTCGATCGAACCGATGTCGAGGTGCGTGGTGGGCTCGTCCATCAACAACAGGTTGGGCGGATCCAAGAGCACCTTCACGAGGGCGAGCCGCGTCTTTTCCCCTCCGCTCAACACGGCGACCGGCTTGAAGACATCATCCCCCCGAAAGAGAAAGGCGCCCAAAAGGCCGCGCACCATTTGCTCGGAGATACCGAAGGGACAGTTCTCCATGGCCGCCTCGAGCACCGTGGCGTTCATGCGCAGCATCTCCGTGCGATGCTGCGAAAAATAGCCGACGCGCACCTGGTGGCCGAGGATCCGCTCGCCCCGCTGGGGCTGGATCACGCCGGCAAGCAGCTTGAGCAGGGTCGATTTTCCCGCGCCATTGGGTCCGACAAGGACGGTGCGCTGTCCGCGTTCCGCGAGGAATTGGAGGCCCGAATAAATCGGCTGTTCTCCATAGGCAAAATCGAGATCCGAGAGGGTGATGACTTTCTGCCCGGCCCGCGCGGGCTGGGGGAATTTGAACTGGCTCACCGTGCGCTCCGCAGCCTCGGGCGCCTCGATTTTCTCCATGCGCTCGATCTGCTTGAGCTTGCTCTGGGCCTGGGCCGCCTTGCTTGCCTTGGCTCGAAAACGATCCGCAAAATTCTGCAGCGCATTAATTTCCCGCTGCTGGTTTTTATAGGCAGCCATCTGCTGCTCAGAGCGGGCGGCCTTTTGAACCAGATACTCGTCGTAGTTCCCACGATACCGCGAAAGCTTGCCGCGCCCCAGTTCGACGATCGAATCGACCAGGTTGTTGAGGAATTCACGGTCGTGGGAAATGACCATGATGGCACCCCGATACTGCCGCAGGTGTTCCTGAAACCATCCCAGCGACTCGAGATCCAGGTGGTTGGTGGGTTCGTCCAGCAGAAGCAAATCCGGTTCCTGCACCAGCAATCGCGCCAGATGCGCCCGCATGATCCAGCCACCGCTCAGGGTTCGCGCGGGACGGTGAAAGTCCGAGTCGCGAAAGGCGAGCCCCTTGAGGATGTTTTTGGCGCGCGCCTCGACCATCCAGCCATCGTGCTCGGCAAAAACCCCCAACGCATGATGGTGCTCCTCGGAGTCCTCCGGAGTGGCTGCCATGGTCTGCATGGCGTCCGCCAGCGCCGGATGAATGGCACAGGCGAGGTGAAGCACCGTCTCCTCACCCACCGGCGCACTCTCCTGCGGCAGAAATCCATACGTCGCACCGCGCTCCCAACTCACCTGGCCGGAATCGGGTGAATCCTGTTTGAGAATGATGGAGAGCAGGGTGGACTTGCCCGCCCCGTTGGGGCCAACCAGACCAATCCGGTCGCCCCGGTTCAGCTGCAAAGACACCTCCTCAAACAGCGTGCGGCCGCCAAAGGATTTTGTGATTTGGGAAAGCGTAAGCATGACTTGTGAAATTTGAAACGGATCGGGATTACCCCCCACCCGAGACGGGCCCAGCACCCGCGCGGTCCGAAAGCGAAGCGAGCACCCCCTCCAAGGGATTCAACCCAGCACACCCCGCAGCCACCTGCCGCAACCGGGACAGCGCAACCGGAATATGGGCCAGAAACTCCGTGCGCCCCCGCTCGTACCCCAGGAACCCATAGGCACCGAGCGCCTGCATCAGACGCTGCGCCGCGCAGAGTTTGTAAACTCGGTGAAATGCCGAGGGATCCCCCGCGCCCCGCTCGGGATGCAGCGAGAGATAGTACCCAAAGAGGGCATCACGCTCCGAGGGAGCCAGTTCCACATAGGGATCCAGCAACAGCGACGCGAGGTCATACTGCGGAAGGCCAAGGCGCATCCCCTGAAAATCGATGAAGCAGGGCGACTCCCCCACCAGGACGATATTCTGCGATTGGCAATCCCGGTGCACCAAAACCCGCGGCAGGGCGGCCAGATCGGCCGCAACCCCCCGCAGGGATTCGCGCAGCCGCGAAATCACCGAATCCTCCACCCCAAAGTGGCGCCCCAAACAATGCTCCAGAAAATAGTTCTGCTCCCACTCGTAGAGCTTTTCATCAAAAGGGGGCTGCAGCGGAAGCCCTTCGACGCACGCCTCCCCCCTCCGTTCCAGACACGAATGCAACCGCTCCAACTCGCGCAGCGTCGCCTGGTAAAGACGCTCACGGACCGGCCACGGTTCCTTGCGGAAACTCCAGAGATCGCGTTCTCCCAGATCCTCCATCCAAATCCGACCCGTCTCAGCCTCATGCACGTACATCCGGGGGACCCGCACGCCGACTCGCTCCAAAAAAGCTCCAATCGCCACGTAATGGCGGTTCTCCTCCCGCTGCATCCCGTACTGGACGAATATCAGGGATGCCTCGCCCGCCGCGTGGATTCGGAAAAATTTGCGGTCCGATCCCCCCTTCTCCAAGGGCTCCATGGTGAGCGGTCGGCTCGCCATTTGCGGAAATCGTTCCCGGGTCCTCTCCAGCACATCAAGTTGCATAGCTTCTACGAAAGATCCGCATCCTGATGGACTCCCGAGACCACGGCATTCTCGGTCACAATACAGCGGTTTAGAATGGCTCCGGGCTCTACGGAGGCGCCGGCCCACACCACGGTGTCCTCCAGCACAGCCCCCTCGCCCACGCGGGCCCCGAATCCAATCGCACATGCTCCCCGCAATTGGGCCCCCGGACCAAGGACCGCACCGGGATGCACCCAAGACGCCCCGTGCGTCGTGCGGGCCAGTTCACGGTGCACGGCAAGATACTGCTCCCGGCTGCCCAGATCCCACCAGCACCCCTCATCCACGACCACGCCTCCGAGGCGGGCCTGCTGGCGGATCATGTCCAAAAACACCGGCACCACCCCCAGCTTCGTGGCCGGAGGGATACGCTGAAGAAATGCGGGCTCCACGACATAAATGCCCGTGAAGAGGAAGCCAGGCTCCTGCTCCGGATGCAGCCTGCGGCCGAGATCCGTTACCAGCCCAGTCGCTGCATCCCAGCAGACCTGGAGCGGCCCGTCCTTGGCGCGGAGCACCAGCGTCACCTCGTTCCCCGCCGCGCAATGGGCCTCCCAAACCCGCTCCAACGGGAGATCGGAAAGGATGTCGCCATTGTAAACCCAGAAAGCACCCCTGTCCCCGGACCGAAGAAGCGGCTCGGCCTGCTTGAGTCCCCCGGCCGTCTCAAGCACCTCGGGAAACTCGTGACTGAAAGCCAGCGGGCAACCCGCCCACTGCGCATCCGGAAAGGCACGGGCATAGGCCTCGGCGCGCCAGTGGGTGTTGATGATGAAGCGCTCCACCCCGTTTCCCCGCAAATGCGCAAAGACCCGCGTGATGAGCGGCTCGTTGCACACCGGAATCAGCGGTTTGGGAAGACGCGCCGTCAGCGATTTGAGACGCGTGCCCAGTCCGGCACCGAGGACGAAGGCTTGGGAGGGGCATGCGCGCATGGGAAGAGGCCTGCAAATTTGCGCCCGCCCTCAAGAACGAGGAAGGAGATTTTCGCACACCGATCGGAGAGATCCTTCCCGAGCTCGCGCTGCCGGGCTCTTGTGCTCCGGACCGGCGGAAGGAAAAGGATTGGCATTTGTCCTCCTTCCGGTAAAATCCCAGCCCACTTTGAAATGGTGGTCGTAGCTCAATGGTAGAGCTCCAGTTTGTGGTACTGGCTGTTGCGGGTTCGAGTCCCGTCGACCACCCCACTTCGCCAACTCGGCAGTCGCATGAGGTTGAGGCGGATGCGGTTTTCGGTTGTTGACCCCGGAAGGGGGGTTCAGATGCTCTTTGGCCTGCATGATCATTCGCGCGCGCATTGTCCTGCCCATGAGCGGCCCGCCATTGACGGATGGATGGGTACAAATTCGAGGGAACCGCATCGCGGCAGTCGGCAGCGGTTTGCGAGTCCCTGCGGAAGGGGGCGAGGAGACGGTGGATCTCGGGGAACACGTGCTGCTGCCCGGGCTCATCAATGCGCACTGCCATCTCGACTACAGCATGCTCAAGCATGCGATCTCTCCGCCTAAAGGGTTCACCGAATGGGTCCGGCGACTGAATTCCGTGAAGCGGCAAATGGCCTCCGAGGATATTCTGGCCTCGGTGGCGCGCGGGTTCGAGGAATGCATGACCTTTGGAACCACCTCGGTTTGCACCATGGTGGCCTTCCCGGAACTCCTGGGGCGGATCCCGCCTCCTCCGATTCGCACGTGGTGGTTTTATGAAATGATCGATATCCGGCATCGGAATGCCACGGAGGAGGTCGTGGCCGGCGCACTTTCGTTCTTCGATCACCAAGCGGATCCTTCGGATCTTTCGCACTATGGGCTCAACCCCCATGCCCCCTATACGGCGTCTCTGCTGCTGTATCGTCTGGCGCGGCGGTGCGCGGAGACCCACGGTTCCCTGCTTCTGACGACCCATGTGAGCGAGTCGGCGGAGGAGTCGGAAATGTTTCGCCTCGGATCGGGTGCCCTGTACGACTTCCTTCGGGGATTGGACCGCCCCATGCATGACTGCGGACTCGACACGCCCTTTGGATGGCTGTGGCGCAATGGTGCGATTGGTCCCGGATGGATCCTGGCGCACCTGAACGAACTTGAGACCTCGGACTTCAATCTGCTGGGCTCGCTCAGGCCGGAAGAACTGCCGCACATTGTGCACTGTCCGGGAAGCCACCGCTACTTTGGCCACCGGCCCTTTCCCCTCGCCAAGCTGGCCGGGATGGGGGTGAACGTGTGCGTGGGAACCGACAGCCTGGCGAGCACGGACTCCCTGAGTCTTTTGGAAGAATTGCGGCGCGTGCGCGCAGCACATCCGGGGCTTGGGGCTGCCGATCTGCTTTCCATGGTGACGCTGGGGCCAGCCAAAGCGCTGCGCAGGGAAGGGGAGCTGGGCTGCCTCCAAACCGGGGCGTTCGCGGACCTGATTGCGGTTCCCCTAAAGGACGCCCAGGAAGGGGAGACGGAGGAGGCCGTGCTGGCCC
>JBEBAG010000110.1:0-17724 GCA_041159065.1 Verrucomicrobiota bacterium
CCTCCCGCGCCCCGCCAAACAGCCCGAATCCTCGCCCCTCAACGACGCCCCGGTCCTGATCGAAAAATCAGGGGGCGAACTCAAGGCCCCCGAGCAAAAAGCCCCAAGCTCCTTCTTCTTCGGCCTCTTCAAGAGCTGGAAATACCTGTCCCGCTCCCTCCGAAACGAAATCGATGGAGCCGCCGTCGAAAAGGGCCGCTGGAAATACCTCGTGGTTCACAACAGCGGAACCCGACAGGGCAACGCCAAGGCGTTCGACTACTACCATACCCGGGTGCGAAAAATGCCCAACGGGCTCGCCTACCAGTTCGTGATCGGCAATGGCACCTCCTCGGGCGACGGCGAGATCGAGATCGGCCCGCGCTGGCGGCGCCAGATCAACGGAGGCCATGTCCACAGCGATTACCTCAACAGCATCGCCCTGGGAATTTGCCTGGTCGGGGATTTCAACCAGGAACACCCCACTCCCAAACAGCTCGAAGCCCTCGACGAACTCATCCGCTACCTGCGCCAGCGCGTGGGCAAGTCCGATGGAAAATGGGCCGTCGTCAAAGCCCACCGCGAAATCAATCCCCCGCGCTGGCCCACCGATTGTCCCGGAAACGATTTCCCCTACCGCTGGCTTCATAACCGCTTCGACTGAAGCCTCCCTTCGACCGCCCCCCTTACGCCGTGACCTCACGCCGTGATCTTGGCGCGGCGTTTTCCAGTCCGAGTTTCCGGACCGCGCATCACGGCTCCGATCGCGCTTTCCCGCGCAAAGCGCCCTCCGTTTGGGCGGAACCGGAGGGCCTGCGGCAGCGGGCAACATCCCTCCCGCACGGCACACGCGTTGCTTGAAACGGAAATGGGGGGACCGTCCCCCTTCCCATCCTTCGCCTCCCTCTCCGCGTGAAGCCTTCCACCCCCGAACACCTCCGCCTCCACGAAGACGCCCAACGCACGGCAAACTGGCGCCGCTGGGGCCCCTACCTCTCCGAACGCCAGTGGGGAACCGTCCGCGAGGATTACTCCGCCGATGGCGATGCTTGGAGCCATTTTCCGCATGCCCACGCCCCCCTGCGCGCCTATCGCTGGGGCGAAGACGGGATCCTGGGAATATGCGACCGCCAATGCCGCCTCTGCTTCGCCCTCACCCTCTGGAATGGACGGGACCCGATTCTCAAAGAGCGCCTTTTCGGGCTGACCAACCCCGAGGGCAACCACGGAGAGGACGTCAAGGAGGTCTGGTACTACTTGGACTCGACCCCCACGCACTCCTATCTGCGCGGCCTCTACAAGTATCCGCAGCGCGCCTTCCCCTACGAGGGGCTCCTCCGCCAAAACGCCCAACTCGGACGCCACGACCGCGAATTCGAAATCTACGACACCCAACTCTTCGATGATCACCGCTACTTCGATGTGTTCGTCGAATACGCCAAAGCCGCTCCCGAGGACCTTCTGATCCGGATCACCATCGCAAACCGGGGCCCCGAGGACGCCCCCTTGGAGCTGCTCCCCACCCTCTGGTTCCGCAACACCTGGAGCTGGGGCAAGGTCCACGGCGCTCCCGCCACCAAGCCGCGCCTCTCCCTCGCCGGTCCGCGCTCCATCCTCGCGGAACACGAATCCCTCGGCCGCTTCCACTTTTTCACCGAGGAAAACGCCCCGTTTCTCTTCACCGAAAACGAGACCAACACCGAAGCCCTCTACGGCGTCCCCATCCCGGGAGGCTTTGCCAAGGACGGCATCGCACGGGCCGTTCTCCAGGGACACCCCCATGCCGTGCGCCCCGACTTCGGCACCAAGGTCGCCCCGCGCTTCCAACTCCTCCTTCGGGCGGGCGAGGAGCGTGTCCTGAGAATGCGCCTATCGGCAGTGGGATCCGTGGAGGTCTCCGGAGCCTTCGAGGACTTCGACGCACAGATCGCCCAGCGAAAGGAGGAGGCCGATGCCTTCTACCGCTCGGTCACTTCACCCAACTTGAGCGCCGATCAGAAACTGGTGGTCCGGCAGGCCTATGCCGGGCTGCTCTGGAGCAAGCAGTACTATCAGTTCGTCGTGCCGGAATGGATCAAGGGGGACAGTCCCCACCCCCCACCGCCCGCGGGCCATGCGCAGATCCGCAATAGCGAGTGGAACCACCTCTACGCGAGCGACGTCCTCTCCATGCCCGACAAATGGGAGTATCCGTGGTTTGCCGCTTGGGACCTGGCGTTTCACATGATTCCCATGGCCCGGGTGGATCCGGACTTCGCCAAGGCGCAGCTCAAGCTGCTGCTGCGCGAGTGGTACATGCACCCCAGCGGGCAGATTCCCGCCTACGAGTGGAACTTCAACGACGTCAACCCGCCCGTCCATGCCTGGGCCTGCTGGCGCGTCTACAAGATCTCGGGCAAGCCGGGCGCGCGGGACCGTGTTTTCCTGGAGCGCTGTTTTCAGAAGCTGCTCGTCAACTTCACTTGGTGGGTCAACCGCAAGGACGTTCAGGGCCGGCAGGTCTTCTCGGGCGGTTTCCTCGGATTGGATAACATCGGGCTTTTCGACCGCTCCAAGCCGCTTCCCAACGGGCACCAACTCGCTCAGGCCGATGGAACCGCGTGGATGGCCTTTTACTGCGGGGCCATGCTCTCCATGGCGCTCGAACTCGCCCTCGAGCGCCCCGCCTACGAGGACATCGCCTCCAAATTCTTCGAGCACTACGTGCAAATCATCGATGCCATCAACGATCTGGGCGGTTCGGGACTCTGGAATGGGGAGGATGGCTTTTACTACGACCAACTCCTCACCCAAGGCGGACATTCCCAACCCCTTAAAACGCGCTCCATGGTCGGAATTATTCCGCTGCTGGCCGTGGAAATCCTCGAGCAATCCGTCATCGACCGCCTTCCGGGCTTCAAGGCCCGCATGGAATGGTTCCTGAAAAACCGACCCGACCTCGGCCGCCACGTTTCCTCCGCCGTCAAATTCTCGGACGCAGGCGAACACACGCTGCGCCTGCTCGCCGTGCCCTCGCGCGAGCAGCTCACCCGGGTGCTCGGCTACGTTTTGGACTCCGAGGAATTTCTCTCTCCCTGGGGGATTCGCTCCCTCTCCAAAAGGCACGCAGAACACCCCTGCCGCATCGCCCTCAATGGCGAAACCTACTCCATCCAGTACGAACCCGGTGAATCGCAGAGCGCCCTTTTCGGCGGAAACTCCAACTGGCGGGGCCCTATCTGGTTTCCCCTCAACTACCTCCTCCTCGAAGCGCTCGAGCGCTACCATCACTTCTACGGGAACGAACTCACCGTCGAACTCCCCACCGGCTCCGGTCGGCGGATGAATCTCCAGCACGTTTCCCGCGAAATCGCCGGCCGCCTCTCCGCCATCTTCACCCTCGATTCCCAAGGACGCCGCCCCTGTTTCGGCGACAACGCCCGCTACGCCGAGGACCCCCACTGGCGCGACTACGTGCTCTTCCACGAGTATTTCCATGGCGAACTCGGCTGCGGACTCGGCGCCAACCACCAAACCGGCTGGACCGCCCTCATCACCCGTTGCCTGGGCATGGTCGGAAAAGTCTTGGAGGAATAACCCGCTCCGCACGCGCCCCCACGCGCCGCTATGCGCTGCTACGCGCTGCGGCTCCGCCGCGAAGTGCTCAACTGGCCGCAGCCCGCCGCCACATCCACACCCCGGTACTGCCGAATCGTACAGGGCAACCCCGCCTCCTGCACCACGGCCCGAAAGGCCTCCGCCGCCCGGTCCGAGGCACTCGTCCCGGGGAACCCCCCCGTGGCATTCAGACGAATCAGGTTCACGTGCGCCTGCATTCCCCTCAAAAGCCGAGCCAAACGCTGCGCGTGCTCTGCGGAATCGTTGCGCCCCTCGATCAGCGTCCAACTGAAAATGATGCGCTTCTGGGTCAGCTCCGAATAGCGGCGGCAGGCGTCCAGCAACTCGGCAAGCGGCCACCGCTGATTGACCGGCAACAGCGCCGAACGCTCCGCGTCCTCCGCCGCGTGCAGGCTCACCGCGAGCGCATAGGGCCGCCTCTCCTCCGCCATCCGCACAATCCCCGGAACCACCCCCACCGTGCTCACACAAATCCGGCTCGGCCCCACGTTCACCCCGCCCCGGTCCGACACGATCTCCAACGCCCGCATCACCTCCTCGTAGTTCTGTAAAGGCTCCCCCATGCCCATCAACACCACATTGCGCAACCCCGCCCCCCCCGGTTGAGTCCCGGCTTCCGCCCCCAACCCCTGCGCTGCAAGCACCTGCGCCACCATCTCCCCCGCGCTCAGGTTCCGCCCAAACCCCATCTGCCCCGTCGCACAAAACACGCACCCCATCGCACACCCCACCTGCGTGCTCACGCACGCCGTCCTCCTCCCCGGATAAGCCATCACCACCGTCTCCACCTCCCTCCCGTCCCGCGTCCGAAACACCCCCTTGCTCGTCCTCTCATCCGCACTGTGCACCACCGCCTCCCAGCGCATCACCCCCGCCTCGCCCGACCCTCCAGAGACCGACTCCAGCCACTGCTCCAGCCAACGCCGCAGCGCCGGAACCAAGTCCGTTCGCCCCTCCCAATCCGTCATGCCCTCACGGTAGAGGGCCCGCCACAGCGTCCGCGTATGCACCGGCCGCACCCCGTCACGCTCCAGTTGCGCCGACAGTTCCCCAAACGTTTTCCCGTAGAGGGACTGCAACGCCCGCAGGCGCCGATCGGACTCGGACAACATCCCTTCCATCCCCGTAAATCCCGCCCCCTACGGGGCGGCTTCCGAACGCAGAAAGGCGAAGAGATCCGCAACCTGCCTCTCGTTCAACCCCTCCAAAAGCCCCTCGGGCATCATGGACTGTGAAGATTCCTCGTCCGTCCGAATCTCGGCGCGCTCGAGCACGAGCGTTCCCCCGGCGCCCTTGAGCTCCACGGTCTTGGGCGTCTGATTTCCAAGCATTCCCACCAGGATGCGCCCATCCTTCAGGGTGAGGGTGTGAAACCGGTACTCCGGCGCCACCACCGCGCTGGGATCTCCGATGTTCTCCAAAAGATAATCCACGTTCCGGCGGTCGCTTCCCGTCAGGTCCGGCCCCAACGCTCCGCCCTCCCCATACATCCGGTGACAGCTCGCACACACGCTCGCAAACACCGCGCGGCCCTGCGCCACCTGACCGCTCATCGCGTTTTGCCCGACCAGCTTTTGCTTCCATTGAGCCACCCACTGCGCCCTTGCCCCCGTGCTCAAACGCACCTCCCCCCAAACCTGCTTCAATCGCTCCCGCAACCCTTCCTCCTTGAGCGCCGCAATCTGGCGCGCCCCACTGGCGCTCAACTCCGAGCGCTGGAACTTTCCGGCGCCGATCGCATCCAGCAATTCACGCGCCCATGCGGGTCGCGTCACCAGCGTCTCGATCAACGGCTGGCGAGCCAGCACCGGAAGCCCCTCCATCCGTTTCACCAACTGCTTCCCGATCGATGGATCCGGGAAACGCGCCAACACCCGGGCCGCCTCCCCGGCAAGCCCCGGGTGCCCAAGCACCTTCTCCGCAACCTGGCGCAAGTCGGGCG
Organism: Verrucomicrobiota bacterium; assembly: GCA_041159065.1. Lineage (GTDB taxonomy): Bacteria > Verrucomicrobiota > Verrucomicrobiia > Chthoniobacterales > Chthoniobacteraceae > Chth-196. The sequence continues at coordinate 5,540 of JBEBAG010000110.1, forward strand.
CATCCGCCTCCGCCAGCGTCTGAAGCGCTTTACGCCTCACAGCCACCTCCGCCTTCCCATCCAACACCACCTCCCGCACCGCACTCACCGCACGACCCGCTCCGAATACCACGCTCAAGGAACGCATCACCTCCGCAAACTTTTCCTCGCTGCCAAAGCGCTTCATCAGCTCCGGCCAAACCCGCGGCTGCGGCGCCTTTCTCCACCCCGCCACGCCCTTCTGCATCCCCAAAAACACATCCATCGCCAACTCCTCCGAACCCGCCAGCACCGCATCCAACAACGTATCCAAGGGCCGCGCATCCGCCTCCATCCGCTCCGCAAGGAATCGGCTCACGCATTGCGTGGTCAGGGGAAGCCGACTGCCCGCAGTCAACTCCGCGACCAACCTGGCATCGGTCTCCGCCAGCGGCTGCAACCCGTACCACACCATCGCCGGAAAATTCGGATCCGTCGCCCATTGCTCCGTCGCCAACAGGGGAACCGCCAACTCCGCGCGCTGCGCCAAAGGAAGCCGACACAGCACCGACGCAAGCGTCAAATGCACCAACCCCGACGTGTCATTCCACGCCACCCGGCTCAACTCCGAAAGCACCGCCGGATTGAGTCCCACCTCGCCCTCGGGACGCTTTCCCATGACCGTATCCAGCGGCAACTTGTCGGTGAGCAACCGGATGACCCAGGCGCGCATGTGCTCATCCCAGTCGCGGAGCCTTCCGCTCAGCTCCTTCTCGCTCAGGGCGTTCAGCTCCCAGAGGGCCCAGAGCCTGCGTAACCGCAATGCGGGCGCCCCCTCCCAGTCGATCCCGTCCCGCAACGAACGGATGGACTCCGTCATCGGCACTCCCCGCAACCACCGGTCCCGCATCACCTGAATGGACTTCCTCGCAATCCAGGCATTCGGGTTCCGATGCTGGCTGACGAGCGACAATTCCCCCAGCCGGTTCAGATCCACCGACTTCGGACGCGCCGCGCCCTCGGCCGACAAACGGTAGATCCGCCCGCTCTGGCGATGCACGCCGGTGCTCTCATGGCACTCGCCCGTGTCGCTCCAATCCAACACGTACACGCTGCCATCCGGTCCCGTCGAAAGATCCACTCCGCGAAACCACGAATCCGCAGCCACGCCGAGATCCATCTCATGCTTGCCCACGTACCCGGCTCCCTGCCGCTCGATTCGCTCCAAATTCATGCGGCGCCCGTGGAAATTCAGGGTGAAGAGCAACCCCCGGTAGGCCTCGGGCCATTGGTCGGCCAGGTAAAACATGGCTCCGCTATGGGCATGGCCTCCGCCCAACGCATTGGCCGCTCCATCGCGCGAGGCCGTCCAGCTTTTGCCCGTGTCAAAGTGATAGTGGTCCGCATGCTGGTCGACCGCCACGTACGCGTGCGGATTCGGATCCTGCGTATGCGGACGCGCATAGTGGGCACCGGGTATCCCATGCCAGAGATGCCCGTTCACTGTGTTCACAAAAAACAGCTCCCCGAGGTCGTCCCAGTCATGCCCCCAGGGATTGGTCGTCCCATGGCACAAAGCCTCAAACACCCGGCGCTCGGTGTGGTAACGCCAAACGCCCCCACGCACGGGCACGCGCCGCTCCGGCGGCGTCCCTGGCGCCCCCACCTCCCCGGGACACGACGCCCCGCACCGCCCGTACAACCAACCGTCCGGTCCCCAGCGTAGCCCGTTGGCAAAGTTGTGGTGATTCGACTGCGCCACCGTGAAACCGTCCAACACGGCTCGGGGTGCCCCATCCGGCACGCCATCGGCATCCGGATCCGGCACAAACCACAAATGCGGGGGACAGAGCAACCAGACGCCCCCTTTGCCCACCTCGATGCTGCTGAGCCCCTGCAAGCCGTCCATGAACACCGTGCGCCACCCCTTCTCCCCCCGGTCTTTGCTCGGGTCGAACACCAGCACCCGGTCCCGATGGCCCGCATCCATGCGCACCGGTTGCTCCGCGTAGGTGAAATTCTCGGCCACCCACAGCCTTCCCTTGGCGTCCCAAGCCATCGCAATCGGATTGCGCACCTCCGGTTCGGCTGCAAACACCTCCGCGCGGATTCCCTTGGGAAGGTCCCACTTCCGCGCCGCCTCCTCCGACGGCATCGGCGCACCCGGGTTTTTCTCCGTGTCCCTCGGTTCGGGAAATTGAGCGCGCACCGCCGGGTTCAGCGTCACCGCGAGAACCCCTGCGAGAAAAGCGCCACGGAGCAAACCAAGGGAAAGTGCGTGAGCGCGCGGAGAGAAACGATTTCGCAGATTCATTGGAAAAACGTCAGACCAGCCTTCTAAGAGCGACTTCCATGCCGGGAAAAGGGGGCCTCCGAGCCGCGCCGACAGCCCCCCGCTGCCTGGACAGCGTCAATCCAGAGGCTGAATCGTGCCGGCAGCCTCGCGCGCCCGGCGACGGTCCATCAGCCAGACGATCCAGATGCAGGCTTCGTAGAGGGCCACCACGGGCGTGGCCAAGGCAAGGAAGGTGCCTGGATCCGGCGTCGGGGAAAGGATGGCCACAAGGATCAGAATTCCCGTGATGGCATACGGACGCGTTCTGGAGAGCAGGGGGAAATCCACCATCTTCAGCGCGGCCAATCCAATCACCCCCACCGGGAGCTCGCACAAAAGCCCGCAGGCCACCGTCAGGTGAATCACAAATCCAAAGTAGTCCCGCGCCTGCCAGCGCGGATCCAGCCCCCGGTCCACGGCAAAATCCCGGAACCACTTCAGCGTGAGTGGCAGCACATACAGGTAACTGATCACCACGCCCGCCGCGAAAAGCACAAACCCCGCCGCCAACCCCGGGATCAAAATCCGGCGCTCCTTGGTGGTGAGCGCCGGCAGGACGAATTCCGCCAAGAAATACACCAGCAGCGGGAAACTCAGCACGATCCCGCTGTAAAACGCCATCTGCAGCGAGATCATGAACGCATCCGTGACCCCCAGCGTCTGCAGCGGGTCCTTCCCTTGCAACTGCTCCAAAGGGCCCCGGATCACCGCGATGATTTGCTTGTCAAACAGGAAGGCCAAAATCATCGCCAACACAAGCGACCCTCCCATCTTCACCGCCGTCCATCGCAAGTCCTCGAGGTGCTCCAAAAAGGGCTTCACCACGTCGCCTTGCGACTGTTCTCGAAACTGAAAAATTTTACGCAGCCAGTTCATGGGGAAGCTCTCTCATGCAAGTTGATGAAGCCGCACTCCTACAGCACCCATCCGCCCGCCGCAACCCCGCGCTCCGACACCGCGAATCCGCTCACCGCCGCCCGCGGAGACTCACGCCCCTCCGTCCTCCCCCTCTTCCCAGTCGCCCACCTCCCCCGCCTCTAAACGCGCCTCCTCCTCCGCCGCCCTCTTCGCAAAATCCACCCCGCGCAACTGGTGCCCGTAAGCCGCGTAGGCATGGGTGGAAACCGCCGCAAAATCCCCCTCCTCCCTCGCATCCGCTGCCGCTCGATGATGCTTGGCCGCCCATTCAAAGTGCCTGGCCGCCATCCGGTGATAGCCGGCGGCACCATGAACGTCCCGGTCACACGCTTCCCGAGGGGGCTTTGGATCCTGCATGCCGACAAGTCTGCGGCAGCCTTCCCCAGGACCCAAGCTTTTCGCAGCACCGCTCAGGGCACCCGCACCAAACTCACCCGTCTCAAATCCATCACCGCACCCCCCTTTTTCTCCACCGGCTTCACCGAGAGCGTGGCCTTGCCCGCACCCAATTCCAGCACCCCCACGTTCCGCGGCACAAACCGCTGAAAATGCCCCGTCTCCTCCACGTGGAACCGCACCGCTTTCTCCCCCACCGCAACCTCCACCAGCGACCCCGCGCTCCCGCGCCCGCACCCCTGCAAAACCTCCACCGCATACCGCCCCGCTTCCGGCACCTCCAAATCCCACGAGACCCAATCCAACGGATCCACCCAAAAGCCCACCGTGTCCTTCTGCGCGGGCGTCTCGTATTTCACACGGGTCCCGTGAACCTCCGCGTTCCTCGCTTCCAGGATCACCAGTCCGCGCGGCCCTCCCGCCTCCGCCGCCCCCTTCCCTTTGCGCCCGTCGTACGCATCCATCGCCTCCCGCCACGCCCGAAGCCCCGCCTGCATCATCTCCGACGCCTTCCCCTTCGCCTCGAGTTGCGACACGTCCATCGCCTCGTAACAGGCTGCCCAACGCGCCGGCTCAAAGTGCGGATTCGCACGCCCCATCGACGCCCCGACCTCCCGCCGCCACGCCTCCAGTTTGCCCCGCATCGCCGCCACGCGCCCGGGCTCCCGCGCCCCCACCTCCTGCCGCTCCCCCGGATCCGCCTTCAGGTCAAACAACTCCAACCGCCCGTCCTCATAGTGCTCCACCAGCTTCCAGTCCCCCTCCCGAATCGCTCCAGAGGGACGCCCCCCCTGGTTCGTGTAGTTCGGCATATGCCAAAACATCGCCCGCTCGGGAAGGCTCCCCTGCCCGAGAAGCAACGGCTTGAGACTCGTAAAATCCAGACCCGCCACCGGCACGCCCACCCAATCCAGCACCGTGGGCGTGAAATCCCCAAGCGACACCACCGCCTCCTCCACCCGCGGAAGCACCTTCCCCGGCCAGCGCACAATCAGCGGATCCCGGATCCCCCCCTCGTACAAAAACCCTTTCCCGGCTCGGTAAACCCCATTGAACGTCGGAGGCGCCTCCTGAAGCTCCGGGATGTGCACCCCTCCGTTATCCGAGGCAAAGACCACCAGCGTGTTCTCCCTCAACCCCAGCGCGTCGATCTTTCCAACAATCCGCCCCACCGCCTCGTCCAGAGAGTCAATCATCGCGTCATACCCCGGATTGAACCCTCCCGCATTCGCCGCAACCCGTTCCTCGGCAGCCTTGATCGGAATGTGCGGACTATGAAAGGGAACATACAAAAAAAAGGGGCGCTTCGCGTTCGCCTCCAAAAACGCCTCCACCACCCGCACCGTTTCGGCATCCCCCTTGTCCGCCTCCCCGCCCTTTGCATGCCCCGCGTGCACCAAATCAAATCCCCGACTCGCGGGGTTTAGTGGCGGCTTTTCCCCCAAATGCCACTTGCCCACGATCGCCGTGGCATACCCCAGCTCCCGCAACCGCTCCGCCACCGTGGGCCGATCCGTGGCCAAACCCGAGGGGAGCGCCGGTTGCAGCAGCCGGTGCGAGGGCCGGTCCGATCGGCCCGGAAGATAATTGGTGATCTGCAGGCGGGCGGGATGCCAGCCCGTCATCAACGCCGCCCGCGAGGGCGAACACACCGCCTGCGCATACGCATTGGTAAAACGCACGCCGTCCCGCGCCAACCGGTCGAGATGCGGCGTTCGGCGCCCGCCCCGCCCGTAACACCCCAAATCGTGGATGCCGAGGTCATCCGCCAAAAGGAGCACCACGTTGGGACGCTCGGCCGCAAACAACGAAAGCGGGCTGAGGAAACCCAGCAACACCGCAAGGAAGGGGAACACGCGCATAAAAGAAGGGGAGGATTGGCGTCTCAGTCTACCCACAGGAATCGATTTCATTAGGGGCGCCCTCCCGCTTGGCGAACGCCTCTTTCCCGTTCACCATACCCCCCATGAACCCTCGTATCGGAGTCATCGGCACCGGCCACATCGGACGCCTTCACGCGCGCATCCTCTCGGAAATCGCAGGCCCCGATTTCTCCTGCGTCTACGACACCAATCTCGACGCCGCTCGCGAGGTCGCCGCCACCTACGGCACCCGCGCGGCCGCCTCCCTCGAGGAATTCATCGAATCCGTTGACGCCGCCACCGTCGCCACCCCCACCCCCTTCCATCACCCCATCGGTACGCGCCTGCTCCAAAGCGGGAAACACGTGCTCATTGAAAAGCCCATCACCGAAAGCACCGCCGACGCGCAGGCACTCGTCGCCCTGGCCCAAGCGCAGAACCTCGCCCTCCAGGTCGGGCACGTCGAACGCTTCAACCCCGTTCTCTCCGCCCTCGAATCCCGCCTGCATCAACCCCGTTTCATCGAAAGCCACCGCCTCTCCCCCTACCCCAATCGCAGCACCGAAATCGGCGTCGTGCTGGATCTCATGATCCACGACCTCGAAATCATCCTCCACCTGGTTCGCTCCCCGCTTCACTCCATCGACGCCGTCGGCGTCCCCGTCCTCAGCCGCAGCGAGGACATCGCCAACGCCCGACTCCGCTTCGAAAACGGCTGCGTCGCCAACCTCACCGCCTCGCGCGTCAGCCCCGAGCGACTCCGAAAAATCCGCGTCTTCCAAGAGGACTGCTACCTCTCCCTCGACTACATGCGCCAGGAAGGCTTCGTCTACCGCCTCGCCGAAGCCCACCAGAAAGAGAGCTCTCTCCTCTCCAAGCTCTTCGCCTCCTCCGACTCCACTCTCGTCAGCGAATTCGCCGGACGCAAAATCCTGCGGGAACCCGTTCCCATCGAAAAAGGCGAACCCCTCAAGCGCGAGCTCGCCGACTTCCTCGCCTGCGCCAAGGCCGGAGCCCAACCCAAGGTCAGCGGACGCGAGGGCACCGCCGCCCTCGCCCTCGCCCTCGAAATCACCCAGCGCATCGAGCAGCACAATCGCGCGCACCCCACCACCCCCAGACCCCACCTCGCGTGAGCACGCCGCGCTCCCTCTTTGTCGTCGCCGGCGAGCGCAGCGGCGATTCCCGCGGGTTCGAACTGCTCCGCGAACTCCAGTCCCTCCTTCCCACCCTCCAAATCTTGGGCGCCGGCGGGCCACTCATCCAGTCCCTCGCCCGCGGCCCCTTTCTAGAGTGGACTTCCGAAGCCGTCGTCGGTCTCTGGGATGTCCTCAAAAAGTACCAGTACTTCAAAACCCAATTCGACCGCATGCTGGCCCAGATTGCCGAGCACGCCCCCGATGCCCTTCTCCTCATCGACTACCCCGGCTTCAATCTCCGCCTCGCCCGGGCCGCCCGCCGGCGCTTCCCCAGCCTCAAAATCCTCTACTACATCAGCCCCCAGGTCTGGGCATGGAACCGGGGACGCATCCCCAAAATGGCCCGCGACCTCGACCTGATGCTCTGCATTTTTCCCTTCGAAAAAACCCTCTACGAGGCTTCCGGCTTGCGTACCGAGTTTGTGGGCCATCCCATGCTCGACTCCCTCGCCCCGCTCAAATCCCAACTCCCTCGGCGGGAAAACCTCGTCGGACTCTTCCCCGGCAGCCGAGATCGGGAGTTGCGCCGCCTCTTTCCCGTGATGCTCGAGAGCGCTCGCCTGCTCCACACCCAGCTCCCGCACCTCGAGTTTGAGGCAGCCGCAGCCAACCCCGCCCACGCCGCGTGGATGCAAGAGCACCTTCGGGAACGCCACTTGGACCCCGCCTTCTGCAAAATCGGACTCGACCGCTTTTACCCCCTCACCCAGGAGGCGACGGTCGGCATGGTCTGCTCGGGAACCGCCACCCTCGAGGCCGCCTATTTCGGACTCCCCATGGCCATCCTCTACAAGGTCGCCTGGATGACCTGGGTCGTTGGGAAACAACTCGTCAAGGTTCCCCACATCGGCATGCCCAACGTGCTCGCAGGCCGCGAAATCGCCAAAGAGTTCCTGCAAGAAGCCGCCGAACCCGCACTGATCGCGCGCCACCTGCACCTGCTTCTCTCCACCCCCTCTTTGCGCGCCCAGCAGCAGGAGGCCTTCGCCGACGTCATCGAACAGCTCGGACAACCCGGCGCGGGGGCCAGAGCCGCCGCGCTCGTTGCCGAAACCCTCCGGGCCCCCTGAGATCCCGCCCGGAGCCCCGGGCCGAGTTTCCGGGATGATTCCCGGGATGATTCCCGGACCTAGAACGGCAGGTTCAAGCCCCCGGTCAGCTTGCTCATTTCAGACTGCGCCAGCTGCTTGCCCTGCTCCACCGCCTTCTTCACCCCAGTCAGGATCAGCTCCTCCAAAAGTTCTACGTCCTGCGGATCCACCACCTCCGGGGCGATCTTGATGGAAATCACATCCCCCGAGCCATTGGCCACCACCGTCACCTTGCCGCCTCCGGCCGTCGCCGTGACCGTCCGCTTTCCGAGCTCCTCTTGGGTCTGCAGCATTTGCTCCTGCATCTTCTGAGCCTGCTGCATCATCTTCTTAATATTCATAGCATTCCTAGGGTTAGTGAGTTTCCAAACGCGCCCGGAAAAGCTCCAGCGCCTTGCGAATTAAGGGGTCGTCCTTGAACTCCTCCATCGGATCCCGCGCCGCCGCCACTGCAGACGCCGCTCGATCCACCGGCCGAAGCACCAAGTCCTCCTTCACCAAAGTCTCCACGCGAATCGCCTCCCCGCAAAGCTCTTTGAGGACTCCCTCCAGAAAGCTCCGATGCCCCGCCTGCATCAAATATTCCGCCGCCAGCTTCTCCTCCGGAGGGAACCCCAGCCTCGCCAACCCTCGCGTACACTCCACCAACACCCCCCGCTCCAACCACGACGAGATCAATCCCCGCTGCTCTCGCACCGCTTTCACCATCTTTGGCCAAAGCTCCTCCACCGTGCCCCCCTCCAACTTGCTCCCCGGCTCCTCCTCCCCTCCGCGAGGCGCCACCGGTTTCGCTAAAGGCACCGGAGCCGGTTGAGGCGCGGGAGTTTCCAACACAGGGGAAACCTTCGCCGCCACCGCACCCTCCGGTGCCACTGAAACGGCAGGAGCTGAGGCCATCGCAGGGACGGGAGGAGCAGTCCGCGTCGCGGGCGGAATCACTTCGGGTTTCCCCCCGGGCTCTGCCTTGCGCACGGGCTCTGCCTTGCGCTCCGGCACGGGCTTTGAGACCGCCGGGGCGACCGGGGGTGCCGGGGAGGACGCCGATGCGGCGGGACGCCGCGGGCTCGCCGCCTCGGGAGGCCTCCCCTCGCGAATAGCCGTCAACACGCCGAGGACCTCATCGAGCGTCACCTGGCGAACCAATTGCATGGCCCGCAGCAGCGCCACTTCCAGATACATCTGCTTGTTGGATGCCCACTTCATCTTCTGCTCGGTCCCCGCAAGCAAATCGATCAACTCCAGCAAACGCTGCCGGTCCACTTGCTCGGCCTGTTTGCGAAGGACCGACGCCCGATCCTCTCCCAATTCCCCGGCAACCCCCTTCGGATCCGCCTGAACCATCAGCAAATTCCGCGCATGGTTCACCAAATCCCGCAGCATCTGACTCAAATCCCGCCCGGCCTCCGCCTGCTCGTGCACCAACCGCATCGCCCCCGGGGCGTCCTCCGCAAATACCGCCTCACAAACCGCATCCACCACCCGCTGCGAGGTGAAGCCAAAAACCGAAAGCACCTCCTCCTCCCCAATCCGTCCCCCGCAAAACGCCACCAACTGATCCAACATCGATTCCGCATCCCGCATCCCGCCGTCCGCCCCCACCGCGACCGCCATCGCCGCCTCCGGCGACAACTCCACGGATTCCTGCCGCGCAATGCCCAACAGATGCCCCGCAATCACCGAGGCCCCAATCCGCTTCAAATCAAACCGCTGGCAGCGCGAAAGAATCGTCGCCGGCAGCTTCTGGACATCCGTCGTCGCGAACAGGAATTTCACGTGCCCCGGCGGCTCCTCCAAGGTCTTCAAAAGCGCGTTGAAAGACCCCGTCGAGAGCATGTGCACCTCGTCCACCAAGTACACTTTGTAACGTCCCCGGGCCGGCGCAAACTTCACATTCTCAATGATCAGTTCACGCACCTTGTCCACCTGCGTGTTGGATGCGGCGTCAAACTCCAGCACATCCAGCGAGTTGCCCGAGGCGATTTCCCGGCACGAATCGCACGTCCCGCACGGCTCCACCGTAGGCCCCTCCGAAGCCAGACAGTTGAGCGCCTTGGCCAAAATCCGCGCCGTCGAAGTCTTGCCCGTCCCTCGCGGCCCCACAAACAGATACGCATGCGCCAGGCGGTTCTGCAGAATCGCATTGCGCAGCGTCCGAGTAATGTGTTCCTGCCCCACCACGTCTTCAAACGTCTGGGGGCGATATTTGCGGGCAAAAACCGTGTAACTCACCCGCGCACTATGCAACCGGCCCGCAGCCATTGCCAACGGCGGACTGCATCCCCTCCCTGCACCCCCCTTTTTTCACACAACCGCTCCACCTCCCGGGTGGACAAGCCCACGCCCGCCGCCCTTTTCTTCTCGCATGCTTGGAAACCTGATCGGACCGGAAATCCGGGAATTCATCGCGAGCCGCAATTTCTCTGCGATCCGTGAACTCTTCGCCGATCTACCCGCCGCGGACGTGGGCGAGATCATCAGCGAACTTCCCGAGGAAGATCAGGCCATCGTCTTCCGCCTCCTCCCGCAGGATCAGGCCACCTCGGTGCTGGAATACCTCGGCCCGGAGTCCCAGGAGCGCATCATCCGCAACCTCGGCAATGAGGAGGCCGCTCGCATCCTCAATGACATGGCCAGCGATGACCGCACCGCCATGCTGGAGGAACTCCCCGCCCCGGTGGTCACCCAGTTGCTCACCCTGCTTTCCCCCACCGAGCAACAAATCGCCCGCACCCTGCTTGGCTACCCCGAGGGAAGCGTCGGCCGATTGATGACCACCGAGTTCCTCACGGTGCGTCCCGATTGGACCATCAGCCAGGTCCTCGAACACCTGCGCGCCCACGGCAAAGACTCCGAAACCCTCAACGTCATCTACGTCACCGATGATTCGGGTCGCCTCATCGACGACGTCTACATCCGCGAATTTCTCGTGCGCCCCCTCGAGACCCGCGTGGAGGAAATCCACGACAATCGCTTCATGGCCCTCCGCGCCACCGATTCCCAGGAGGCCGCCCTCAACCTTTTCAAAAAGTACGACCGCAACACCCTCCCCGTCGTCGACTCCGGCGATCGCCTCTTGGGCATCGTGACCATCGACGACATGCTCCACGTGCAGGAGGAGGTCGCCACGGAAGAAATCCAGAAAATCGGCGGGATGGAGGCTCTGGACACGCCGTACATGCAGACGCCCCTCTTCCAGATGATCCGCAAGCGGGCGGTCTGGCTCATCGTGCTTTTCATCGGGGAAATGTTCACCGCCACCGCGATGGGCTTCTTCGAGCACGAACTCGAAAAGGCGGTCGTGCTCTCCCTCTTCATTCCCCTCATCATTTCCAGCGGCGGCAACTCTGGCTCCCAAGCCTCCACACTCATCATCCGCGCACTCGCTCTCGGCGAAATCACCCTCCGGGACTGGTGGCGAATCATGGCCAAAGAAATCGCCGCCGGCATCGCCCTCGGAACCATCCTGGGCTCCCTCGGTTTCTCCCGGATCATCGTCTGGTCCCAGTTCTCCCCCACCTACGGTCCGCACTACCTGCTCATTGCTCTCGTCGTCGCCCTCGCCATTGTCGGGGTGGTCCTCTGGGGCACCCTCTCCGGTTCCATGCTTCCCTTGGTCCTGCGCCGCCTTGGGCTGGACCCTGCCACCTCCTCCGCCCCCTTCGTCGCGACCCTGGTAGACGTCACCGGGCTGGTGATCTACTTTAGCACCGCAGTGCTCATCCTCCGCGGCACCGTCATGTAACCCCCCCACCCTCTCTGCCTCCCCGATGCCCATCCCCTCCTCCGAACCTTCGCGCGAAGCCCTGGAACTTCTCTGCATCGCCATCAGCCGCGACCCGAACTTGGCCGCTTGGTTTCGCAACCTTCGCAAGCTCCCCTCCAACCTCCGCCTCAACGCCATTCTCGAGATCACCTCAAAAATGAAGGCCCACTCCGAGGACCCCGCCCTCATCCAGGCGGTTTCCGCACTCCGCAACCCGTCCTTCGAGGCCCTCGTCTCGCAAATCGCCGACACCCTCTAGGCCTCCCGCACGCCCCTTTTTTCATGCGCATCCCCTCCCACCCCGAGCTCCACCTCACCTACTGCCAGAATATCCACCCCGGAGAGACCTGGGCCGCCCACGCCGACGCGCTCCAGCACAAAGCGCTGGCGGTAAAGAATGCCCTCGGAGTTTCCGGTCCCTTCGGGCTCGGGTTACGCCTCGGTGCAAACGCGGCTCAGGAACTCGAAGCCCCCCGCCTCCGGGCCGAGGGAGAGGCGCTTTTCCATGCCCTCGGGTTCTACCCGTTTTCCGTCAATGGCTTCCCCTATGGCCGATTTCATCAGGGGCCCGTCAAAGAACAGGTGTATGCCCCGGACTGGCGCACCCCGGAACGCCTCGAATACACCCTGCGCATCGCACGCACCCTCGCCAGTTGGCTCCCA
>JBEBAG010000111.1:0-10734 GCA_041159065.1 Verrucomicrobiota bacterium
TGCCGTGGAAATTGGAGTGGGTGGCCAAGTGGGTGAGCTTTCCGGTGACGGTGGAGGGCGCGGGCAAGGATCATTCGACCAAGGGAGGATCGCGCGACGTGGCGGCGGCTTGTTTGCGAGCGATTTTTCAAAAGGAGCCGCCGCTCAACGTGCCCTACGAGTTTTTCTTGGTGGGAGGCGCGAAGATGTCCTCCTCACGCGGGCTGGGGGCGAGCGCCCGGGACATGGCGGACCTGTTGCCGGCGGAGGTGCTCCGGTTTTTGATGATCCGGACCAAGCCGAATTCGCCGGTGAACTTTGACGTGCACGAGGAGGGCATTGTGAAGCTTTTCAACGAGTTCGACCGGTACCATGTCCGGGTCTGCCGCGACAAAACAGCGACGCCTGACGAGGCGGCGGTGTACCGTTTGGCGGAGCGGGGCGAGACTCAGGGGGATTATTTCCAAGGGAACTTTCAACTGGTCTGTGCGCTTGCTCAAATGCCGCACATCGACACGGTGGCGGAGATGCAGAAGCGGCTGGGGAGGCCCTTGACGGAGGTGGAGCGCAAGGCGTTGGAGCGCCGGATTCAATCGGCGAGGTTGTGGGCTCAGGCGTACGCCTCGGAGGAGGAGAAGACCCGGTTGCAGGAGACGCTTCCCGCTCGGGCGGAGTCCCTGGGAGCCACGCAGCGTGCCTTCATGCACCAGCTCTCGCAGGCTCTGGCGACGGCATCGTGGGAGGATGAGTCCTTGCAGGCGACCGTGTTCGAGGTGGCGCGGATGACTCCCATCGAGCAGCCGGTTGCGTTCAAGGCGATCTACCGGGTCCTTCTGGACAAGGAGTCGGGGCCCAAGGCGGGGAATCTCTTTGCCTACTTGGACCGGGATTTTGTGTGCAGGCGTCTGGCGGAATTGCCGTTGGATTCGGAGGCGTTCCGTGCGGAATCCGCCGTTTCCCAGGACGATCTGACGAAGTGGATGAATCAGCAGCGCGAGAAAATCGCTGGCTACACGCACACCATCGAGACGGGAGCCGGAGGGAATTACCTCGTGCTCGTGGTGGAGATGAAGGACGGCAAGCGGCACCTTCGTCGGGTCCGGCTGGAGTCGACTCCGGACGGGGCGGCGGTTTTGTCGGCGATTGTGTGAGGGGAGTGGAAGGGGTGTTGTGAATCTTTCCAAGCGAGGGGAGTACGCGATTCGCGTGCTGCTGGATCTGGCGATGGCGGAGAAGCTCGGGCGCACGATAGTGCCCGTGGCTTCGCTCGCGCAGGCCCAGGGGATTCCCGTGGCATTCCTTGAGCAGATTTTGCTGAGCCTGCGTCAGGGCGGTTTTCTCGCGAGCACGCGTGGAAAGCACGGGGGGTATTCCCTCGCCCGGAGCGCGGCACGGATCCGTTTGGGCGATGTCCTTTGCTACCTTGAGGGGCCGCTCGTCAACGTGGGTTGCGTGCAACCGGGTTCCGAAAAATGCCGGTGTCCGGATCCGAAGTACTGCGGGCTCAAAATCTTGATGGGCGAGGTGGAGGGGGCGCTGGCGGGGGTGTTGGAACGCCACACGCTCGAGTCGCTCGCGGCGCTCACTTTGGAGCGTTTTGTGCGCGATGATCTGGTGCCCGCCGTAGCCCGGCGTGCGGAAGAGCCGGGAGCGGATCGCATTTCCGGTGAAAAAGGTACGGGTGAAGCGGAACCCGAGTACCTGATCTAGCGACGGGCTCTTTTCGCCGCGCAGAGCCCGCCTCGGATGGGGCCTCCCCGGGGGGGCGAATTGCGGCCTGTTTCCGGCGGGACGCGGGGATTGGGAGCGGGGAATTCGGCTTTCGCTCCGGGTGGCCCGTTCCTAACCGTCTTGCTCCGAACTTCTTGCCATTCGGTATCGGGAATGCGGCCCGCATCTGGGATGCGCGGGTTTTGGGTGTTCCGAACCGGGGGGGTGGGGGGGCTGCGGACAAGGGAAAGCTGGCGGCCATGATGAAATGATCTAAGAGTGGGTAATAGTTTGGAATATAGATTGTCGTATGGATGCCTCTCCTTTCCCCCGTTGCAGAGACCGGTCTTTTTCTGGGCTGCCCTTCGTCCGGTGGGGGCGGGCGATTTGCGGTAGGCTCACGGGGCGTGGGTGTCTTCAGATCCTCGTGGCCGTGTCTGGGTTTGCGAACTCCCCGGGGGGGCGCGCGGAGGAGCGCTTCCTCTTGGCTGCGGATAATCAGGTGGTGGAGGTGAATCGTGCGGGCCGGGCGACGGATGGGATTGGAAAGCAAGGGCACACGGGAATTTACGAAGCCTGGCGGCTGCCGGACGGGGGAGTGGCTTATGCGCACAAGGGGGGGCTCGCGGTGTTTGATTCGCAGAAACGGCTGGTTCTTTCCCACGCCGCCCGAGCGGGATCCAAGGGGGCGGAGGCGAACAGTTGTGTCGTGCTCGGGGGCGGGGAACGCTTTGCGTTGCTGGACTCCGGGGTGGGGCAGATCCGGGTGGTGGATCGCTCGGGGGCGGTCGTGAGTGAGACTCCCCTCCCGGGTTTGGAGGAGGATCCGCTGCATTCCCGCTACCGAACCATCCGGGCGGTTCCAGGGGAGAGGGCGTACTGGGTGGCCCAGTACGGGCGGAAGACGCTTTTGAAGGTGGAGGAGGGGACGGGAAGGGTGATGGAAACGCGAGGACTGGACGCGCTGTTGAAAACGCGCAGCTTGGGCCCGGCCTTTGGGGTGACCGTCCTTCCCGATGCGAGCCTATGGGTGGCGACGTCCACGGGGCGGCTCTTGGTGCATTTGGGCGCAAAGGGGGAGGTGGTGGACCAATGGAGTGCGGACCAGTTGGGGTTGCGTTGCCGGTACTTGCTGGGGACGCAGCGTTTGTCGAACGGGAACCTGCTGGTGGCCTGTGGGGATTACCATTTGAAGACGGTGGAGGAGGGGCGGGATTTGTTGGCGGAGTTGGATGCAGCGGGAAGGGTGGTGTGGCGGCTGAGTCGGGATCAGCTCGTGGATCAAATCGAGGGGCACGTGGAACTGCGGACTGGCTTGGAGGAAATGCGGATCACCAACGTGCACGCGTATGACAGCGAACGGATCGAACAGGTGCTCGAGGCGGTTCGCTAGAGGGAAGGATCGCCGAATGAAACACCTCGCTTATTCGCACTGGTTGACGGCGTGGGATACCCTTGCCGGCGGATTTCGGCGGCGGTTGTGCGCGGGCTGGCTTGCGTGTGTTTTGGGGGGTGTTCTGGGCGTGGCAGCCGGTTCAGAATCCCCGGATTCCGGCGGTCTCTCACGCCACGGTGACCGCCTGCCGAAAGACGCTTTGGATCCCTGCGTGCGATTTGTGGAAATCGGGAAGGCCGGATTCAATGGCTCCGCTGCGATGGGGGCCGACGGGTGCTGTCTTCTGTGGGGAGGGGCGAATTCGAGGTGCAGGGGAAGGGCTGCGGAGCCGCTTTGCCCTACATGAAAGTCGCCTCGCCGCGCGTGTCGTACGCTTTGGAGAAGGAATGATCTGTCCGCTCGGTTCGTTCCATCAACCAGATGGGCGTGTGACAGGCGCCCTTCCAGAGGGCCGCGAGGTGGTTTCCGGGAAACGCGGCGGGGAAAGGATAAAAACCGACTCCCTCGATGCGGAGGACCTTGAAAAGGCCACCCTGACTCAAGAATTTGGTAAACTCGTGCAGGGCGTAGCCACGGACGTGAGGCCCAAAAATCCGGATGGACGAGGGTTGCAGTCCGAGCATCAGCATCACGCGGTTGTGGAAGCTGGCGAGATTGGGAACCGAGATGACCAGTCTCCCTCCCGGGCGCAGAAGGCGGGCGATCTCGTCCAAGGGATGGAATATATTCTTTAGGTGCTCAAACACTTGGTTGCAGATCACCAGATCGAAGCGGCGGTCGCTCCATGGAAATGCATCGCTCTCCAAATTGAGTTCTGCGACTTCGATGCCTCGCTGCCTGGCGGCCTGGGCTTGATCGGGGAAGACTTCGACTCCGGCGACTGTCTCGCACTGGGCTGCCTTCGCGTAACCGGACGTGCGTTCCCCGTCCCAGCAGCCAATGTCGAGCAATGCGGCTGAGCCGTGCGCCTCGTTTCTGAGAAGATGGACAATCCGCTGGTGAAGTGCCTCGTGGATTTGCGAACAGAGGGACATGGTCGGGGGTGGCGCTTGGAAGCAGCGCGTTGGAGGGCGCGTCTACTGGCAGTCGATCACGAAAACGATTTCGCCCTTCGGGGGATGGGCGGTGTAGTGAGCGAGGAGCTCGCCGGGAAGACCGCGTCGGTATTCCTCGAATTGCTTTGTGAGCTCGCGGGCCACGCACACGCGGCGATCCGGCAGGAGGCGCGAGGCCGCTTCCAGCGTTTTGAGGATACGGTGGGGCGATTCAAAAAAGAGGGAAGTCTCCTCGCGGGCGGCGGCGGCGGAGAGTTCGCGCTCGCGTTGGCCGCTTTTGACGGGCAGAAAGCCGCCGAAGAAAAAGCGTTCGGCGTTGAATCCCGAGCCGATGAGGGCGGTGGGCACGGCGGAGGGACCTGGGATGACGGTGTAGGGGATGCCCTTGTCGATGCACTGGCGCAAGAGGCGGTGGCCCGGGTCGGATATGCCTGGCATTCCTGCATCGGTGATGAGCGCGACGTGGCGGCCGGCTTCGAGATCGACCAGAAGTTCGGCGGTGCGGCGCGCCTCATTGTGGGCGTGGTAGGAGACGAGGGGCTTTCGGATCTCCAGGTGGCGCAGCAGGTTCCCGGAGTGGCGGGTGTCCTCGGCGGCGATGATGTCGGCGTTCTGGAGGGTGGTGACAGCGCGGTGGGAGATGTCCGCGAGGTTCCCGATGGGAGTGGCGACGAGGGAGAGCACGGAGTGGATGCGGATTACCAGCCCTCGCTGAGGTAGCTCGTGATTTGGGTGGCCAGGTCCTGGGCGGCGAGGGGCAGGGCCTGGCGTTCGTCCCGATTCACATCGGCGATGCGCAGATTTTTTCCGCTCACAAAGAAGGTCGAATTGCCTGCGATTTCGCGATCGAGGAGGATCTTGCCGGATGCCTTGTCGGTGGCGCGCACCCGGGCCACCAGGCTGAGGATGAATTCGCTGGTCTGGTAGTAGTCGCTTTTTGCGGAGCGCGCGGGAGTCCTTTCGACGCGCAGCACGGTGCCGTCCACGAGCACCTGAGCGTCGCGTTCGGCGGTGATGCGGTAGGTGCCGTCTTGATGGAGTTGTTTCAGGAGGGCGTTCGCCATGAGCACCTCCAGGCGCGGTTCGAGGGTATCGTTTTTGAAGGCAGAAACACTGAGGCGCTCCACCGAGCGCATCGTGGTGGGCTTCACCGGCCCGAGGTGGTACCCGGCGCAACTGGTGAACAGCAGCACGGACAGGGGCAGGAGGAACGATCGGAGGAACATGGGCGGATCCTACTTTTTCTCCGCGGGCGCAGGGGAGGGCTTGGGGGCGGCGCTAGGATTGAGGATGGGGTCTGGGGCCAACAAGGAGGGCTCGGGGAGCGGATTGATATCCGCAGGGGAGAGGCGTAGCGCGGGGCCCGTGGGGGCGCGTTCCACGGCGCCTTGCTTGGCGGCGGGGGCCACCGCGGGGCCGACGTAATCCGCCCGGGTGTTGGTGTTGATCGCGGCCTGCATGCGGCGCTTGGCTGCGGCGCTATCCGGATTCTCCGCGGGTTCATTGGCGAGACGCACCGCTTCCGCGCCATGGATGCGCTGGAGTTGGTCGATGCGGCGCTGGGCTTCCTTGGCTTCGGGCGAGTCGCCTGCCTCGCGGAGGACGTCGCGGTAGTACATTGTCGCGGCCTTCAGTTTGCCGGACTTTTCGTAGAACTTGGCGACATCGAGCAGGGCGTGGATCTGGCGTTTCTCGATGTCCTGGATGTTCTGTCTCGCCTGGAGGGATTTGGGGTTGGAGGGCGCGGCGGAGAGGAAATCTTCGAATGATTCCTGAGCGCGGATTCGGTCGGCTTTGTCGTAGGAACCGGTGCGCACGCTGCGCATGCGGACGAAGCCGATTTGATACTGGGCCTCCTCGGCGATGGGGTTGGATGGGAAGCGCTCGAGGATGAGCTGGTAGGACAAAATAGCCTCGGCGTCTTTACCCTGCCGCTCCATCAGGATGCCGCGGTAATAGAGCGCCTTGCATGCATCCGGGGCGAAAGGGGCGCGTTTGTAGATCGTGTCGAACATCTCTTCGGCGCGCTGGTTGGAAGAGAACATTTTGATGCCGAGGAGGCGCCGCTTTTCCCCGTCCATGAATCGCTTCGCGATGGTGAACATCGCGTCAAGCGCGGCGGGGAAGTCGTTGCCGTCTGGATGCTTCTCGATGTAGGCGTTGTAGGAGTCGAAGGCGTCTTCCAAGCGGCCCTCCTTGTGCAGCAGTCCCGCAAGGCGGTAACGGGCCGTCGCGGCTTGCTGGGAAAAACCGTACGTTTTCACGAGGTAACGGTACGCGGACCGGGCGCGCGAGAAGTCGCCCTTTTTCTCGAGATCCTCGGCGAGGGAAAGCTGGAGGTCCGCAGTTTTGGCTACCGGCTTGGAGAAGCCGAAGGAGCCGAACATGCCGCCTTCATGCGTCCAACCAGTGCCCGCCCGGTAGACGAAGTCAGCCCGGCTGTTTTGCGGAGTGGACAGCAGGAGGGCGCAGGCAAGGGCCGCTGAGGATAAAAGAGCGCGGGAAGTCACCTTGGAAACCTAGGGGGAGGCGGGTAGGGCGTCAAGGAGGCCCCCCGGGGGGGGAGGCGGGGGCCTGTTGCCTCAAAAGTTTTGAAGCCGGAGATTGCCAGGATGGGGGGTGGTGCGATTGATGCCATCCATGATCGTTGGAATCGACCTTGGAACGACCAACTCCTTGATTGGAGTTTACGATGCGGGTTTTGCGACGTTGATCGCGGACGCGGAAGGAGAGCGGTTAACGCCCTCGGTGGTGTTTTTCCCGGAGACGGGGGAACCCGTGGCGGGCCGGGCGGCGCAGCGTCAGCGGGGGCTCAATCCATCTAGGACGGTGGTTTCAGTGAAGCGGCTCATGGGCAGGCGCAAGGGGGAGGACACCCCTGCGGATTGGGAATTTGGATACGGATTGGCGGGTGGGGACGGGGGCGCACTGGGGGTGCAGGTGGGTGAGCGCGTTTGGTTGCCCGAGGAGGTTTCGGCGCGGGTGCTTTCGAAATTGAAGGCGGACGCCGAGCGGTCCTTGGGGAGGCCGGTGGAGCGTGCGGTCGTGACGGTGCCCGCGTACTTCAACGATGCCCAGCGCAATGCGACGAAGCGGGCGGGCGAACTCGCCGGTTTGGAGGTGGTGCGGATCCTGAATGAACCAACGGCTGCGGCCTTGGCTTACGGTCTGGACCGGCGCGGTGAGCGCAGCCGGTTTGCCGTGTACGACTTGGGCGGGGGCACCTTTGACATTTCGATTCTCGAGCTGAGCGGAGGGGTTTTCCAGGTGCTTTCCACCAACGGGGATACGCGCCTAGGGGGAGATGACGTGGATGCGCGTCTGGCGGATTTTCTCGCGGAGAAAATGGGGCTCGGAGTCTTGGATGGCGCACACGCGGCGCGCTTGCGCGAGTTGGCGCGAGAGACCAAACATCAACTCTCGGAGAAGGAGACGGTGGAGGTGGCGTTGCCTTTTGTGAGGGAGGGACGATCTGCGCGCTGCGAGTGCACGCGGGAGGAGTTGAATCGTCTGGTGCGTCCCCTCTTGGAGAAGACGCGTGGTTGTTGCTCGAGGGCGCTGGCGGATGCGGGAAGTGCCGCGGGCGAACTGGACGCGGTGATCTTGGTGGGCGGCAGCACGCGGATGCCTCTGGTGCGTGAGTTTGTGGCGGAGGTGTTTGGGCGAGAGCCGGACGTGACGCAGAATCCGGACGAGGCGGTGGCGTTGGGGGCGACGCTGCAGGCGGGGGTTTTGTCGGGGGAGCTGAGGGAGGTGGTGCTCTTGGATGTGACGCCGCTTTCACTTGGGATTGAGACGTTTGGGGGCTTGATGAATGTGATCATTCCTCGGAATACGACGATTCCTTGCAAGGCTGGGGAAATGTTTACGAACGCGGTGGCAGGTCAGGTGTCCATGCTGGTCCGGGTGCTTCAGGGCGAGCGGGAACTGGCTGGGGACAACTGGGAGCTTGGGCGATTCGAGATTCCCTTTGAGCCCATGGCGAAGGGCAAGGCGCGCGTGGGGGTGCAGTTTGAGATCGATGCGAACGGTATCTTGCGGGTGCTGGCGCGCGACACGCTGACCGGTGCGGAGCGCGTTGTGGAGATGAGCAGTGCGGTGGATGTGAGCGATGAGGCGGTGGAGAAGATGCTGGAGGATTCGCTGGAAAACGCTTTCGAGGATATGAACGCCCGCGTGTTTACGGAGGCGAAGATCAAGGCGGAGGAAATGCTCCCCTCGGTGCGCGTGGCTTTAGATCGCGTGGGAGCGAAGTTGGATGATGCTGAACGTGAACAAATTGAGCGGTGTGCCGCGGAGGTTCGCTTGGCGCTGGAAGAGGGCGCGGCTCAGCATCTGAAACGGGCCACGGCGGCCTTGGATGAGGCTACGCAGCGGCTGGCCACCTTGTTGATTGAGGAGGCGATGAGCCGCAGCGTTTGAGTCTGTCGGGTGGGAAGCCCGGAGTGCGCCTAGGGCTGCGTTGGAAGAATTTCGTACCGGCGGGGTTTGGGCTGGTTGATGCGGTAGATCTCGTCCTCCAGCTCCCGGGCTTTGGTCCGCAGTGCTTGTACGCGCTCCCTCATTCCCGAGCGCCATGTCTCGAGTTCGGCCTCGAGTTTCAGGCGCTCAGGCCCTGCGGGGGAGGTCTCGATTTTTTTGCGGCGGGCCTTCAATTGAGAGAACTCATTGCGGAGGGGGCGGTAAGCCTCTTCGTTCCTGCGCTTGTTGATTTGGGCGACTTGCAGGGCCTGCTGGTATTGGGGCGTTGCGGGGATCTCCTCGGTCTCGATCCCGCGCGCAAGGGCGCTCTCGTTCCATGTCCCGATTTCAGTGCCGTCCACCTTCACGAGGTAACTCCCGGGCGGAAGGTTTTGAACCGCGAACTTTTCAACGCTCATCCGATGGCCTGCGTGGACGAGTTGGTAGCCCTCGGCGGCGTCGGGTGGAACGACCCACGGAAGCGAGGGGTAGGTGACGGTGAAGGCGGGAGTGGTGCCGCCTGAAACGTCGGACACTTGCGCGTTTGGGGAGGATGCGCTCCAAGAACCCGACAGGAGCTGAAGGGTGATGGAACCGACTTCGGATTTGGGGAAGGCATCCTCAACCAGGGCGGCGGCCATGACAAATTGGCCGACCGGCCCCGGATGAACGGCGTCCTTGATCATGGTCCAACGGGGGTCTGAGCGGCGTTGCTCGAGGGTGATCTGGTTGAGGGGCGAGTACATGTCGGCGAAGCCGAGGCCGCGTTGATAGGCCATTTCGCGCAACCACGAACCGAAGAGGGAGAGGACGCCGTTGTAGAAGGTGTCCCGGGGTTCCTCCGCCTTCGAGGCGAGGCGTGCGGCCCTTGCGTCGTGCATGGTCGGCGTGATGGGGATGGCGAGGGCCCCGGTGGCGGAGATCCTGTCCAGAAGCGCGGTCATTCCGGCTTGGTAGGTGTCGAAGATGGCCTGATCGAACGGGCGGTAGCGGCCGTCATTCATGCCCAGGAGGATCGAGACGGCTTTGGGTTTGTAGGCTGCGACGTCTTCCTCGAAGCGCTCGAGCGCGTGCCGCGCGGAGTCTCCACTGACTCCAGCGTTGTGGAAGTGGATGCGCTTGTTTGGGTAGCGGGTGTAGCAGAAATCCTCCACGTACTGGGTTTAGAGGCACTGGTGGGTGATCGAATCGCCGAGGAAGACAAAAGTATCGCCGTCCTGCAGTTCGAGGCGGGGGGCGATGGGCGCGAAGTCTGGAGCGGTCGTGGGCGGTTGGGGACTTTGCGCAAGCAGGGGTTGAGGGGGCAGCAGGGTGAGGCAGAGCGCGGCGCCGCAGAGGAGGGAAGGGAGACGGGAGGGCATAGAGCGACAGGGAGTGTTTGGGGTTGCCAGAAACTCAGGGAAGAATCCTTGGCTTTGCCAAGGCCGGGGAGTGTACTTCGGACGTTCCAAAGACAGAACCGTATGAGTGAGGAAAATATCACGATTCCGAGCGAACGCCGTATGGCGCTGCTCAAGGCGTTGCCGAGTTTTGAGACGCTTCCCGATGAGGCGTTGATGCGTGTTGCGGAAGCACTTGTTGAGGAGCGCTTTGCGGTTGGTCAGATCATCGTTCGGGAGAGTCAGGTGGGGGATCGGATGTACGTGATCGAGCGCGGCACCGTCGGAGTTTCGGTGCACTCGGCGAAGGGCGAGGTGAACTTGGGTCACATGCATGCGGGGGATGTGTTTGGCGAAATCGCGTTGTTGAGCGACACCAAGCGTCGGCGTGCGAGTGTTTTTGCCGAGACGCCCGTGGTGACCTTCAGCCTGAATCTCTCGGATTTTGAGAATATCACACGGCTCTTTCCGGAAGTGCGTTACGACCTCGCGTATGCTTCGGATGCGCTGATGCAGGCCCGTTTGGAGGCCTTGATGCAGGCGCGCCGTGAGCAGATTGGGGGGAACTGGCTCGACCCCGATTCGAAGTAGGGAAAGGGCGTGTCCGGGCTGAGCTTGGGTTCAGCCATGCTGCGGTGACCCCGAAGCGATGAACGGCGGTTCTTCGCAATCGGCGAATGGACCGTGTGTGATCGCGGTGTGATTCAGGCGGGGCGTCCCAGCGATTCGCCGGGAACGAAGAGCGGGCTGATGC
>JBEBAG010000112.1:0-7107 GCA_041159065.1 Verrucomicrobiota bacterium
GAAGTCCGGATCGATCGGGGTGCCATTGACCACGGCCTCGACGAAATCCGCAACGGC
Organism: Verrucomicrobiota bacterium; assembly: GCA_041159065.1. GTDB lineage: Bacteria > Verrucomicrobiota > Verrucomicrobiia > Chthoniobacterales > Chthoniobacteraceae > Chth-196. The sequence goes on from JBEBAG010000112.1 coordinate 58, forward strand.
GTGCACAAAACCGTGTTCGTACCCAATCAAGTGCCCGGGAGGCCACCAGTTGCGGATGTAGGGATGCGAGGGCTCCGTCGCCAGAATGGTCCGGAACCCCTGCGCATGAGCGGGGTCATTCCGGGAATGGAGCTCCAACTCATTCATGCGCTCCAGGTTGAAACAGAGCGCTCCCTCGCTTCCATAGATCTCAAACGTGTTGCGGTTCTTGCGGCCCGTGGCGAATCGCGTCGCCTCGAACGAGCCCACCGCCCCCGAGGCAAACTCCACCTGCATCAACGAGGCGTCCTCTACGGTCACACGCCCTTTCCCAGCCCCACCCGCTCCGGCCTTGAACGTGGCGGCCCCATCGCCCGGAAGTGGCCTTTCCCCAATGAACTGCGCAGTCAGGCACGAAACACTCCGGATCTCCCCCACCAGGTAGTGCGCAAGGTCCACGCTGTGCGAATTCAGATCCCCATGCGGACCGCTCCCCGCCATCTCCTTCTGCAAATGCCACGTCAACGGAAACTCCGGATCCACAATCCAGTCCTGCTGGTAGGCGCCCCGCCAGTGGAACACCCGGCCAATCCGCCCCTCCTCAATCAGCTGCCTCGCGAGACGCACCGCCGGTGTCCGCCGGTAGTTGTGGTTCACGTAATGCCGCACTCCCGCCGCGTCCGCCGCAGCCAACATCTCCTCCGCATCCACCGCCCGCAGCGCCATGGGTTTCTCACAAAACAGATGTTTCCCGGCACGCGCCGCAGCGACCGCCACCTCATGGTGCAGATGCTGCGGAAGCGAAATGTCCACCACGTCCACGTCGTCCCGCTCCAACACCTTCCGCCAATCCGTTTCCACATGCTTCCAGCCCCAGGTGTCCGCGAACGTCCGCACTGCTTGCTCGTTGCGTCCGCAGGCAACCTGCAGGACGGGACGAACCGGAAGATCAAAAAATCGCGAGGCTTGCAGCCACGCGTTGCTATGGGCGCGGCCCATGAATTGGTGCCCCAAAATGGCCACACGTAGTTCGTTATTTTTCATCGCAGGCATTCAGTTGAGTTCCGAGGCCACGCCCTTCAAATACGCCACGCTCCGCGCCACCATCTCCTCCTCCCGGTCCGTCCAGTCCGGGTGCGGCATGTCCGTCTCGAATGCCAGAAAACCCTGATAACCATTGTCCTTGAGCACCTGTGCAATCTTGGAAATCTCCACCAACCCCTCCCCGGCGGGTACACAGGAGAAATAACACCACTCCCGGACATCCACCCCCTTCACCGGCAAAAGATCCTTCACGTGCGTCGCATACACATGCTTCGCCAGTTTCCGCGTCGCCTCCACCGGATCATCCAAAACGCGCAGAAAATTCGCCGTATCCAGATTCACCCCAAAAAACTCCGAGCCCACCTGCTCGACGAGCCAAAGAATCTCGTCCGCATTGTAGTCAATGTGGTTCTCCACCGCCAACCGGATCCCGGACCGGGCGGCGATTGCCGTGGCTTCACGGAACCATTCCGCGAGTTTCGCCAACTGCACCTCATGCGGGCCGAAACGAAATCGCAGACTGCTGCCAACCACCCGCATCACGCTCGCGCCAATCGCCTTCGCATGCGCAATGTGCGCGATCATCTCGTCCCTGGCGGAGGGGTTCCCTCCGGCCTCCAATCCGTCCGGGTGACCCCACGCGTACACTCGATCCATGCCAAGCGCATCGAGCCGCCGCCTCAGCCCGTCGAGGTAGCCGGGGCTGAACTCCGGAAAAAAACACGATTCCAGCGAAACCCCATCACATCCCAAATCCCTCGCCCGCTGGAGGATCGACTCCATCGTGTACGGATGCTTGGCGGGGGTCTGGCCGGGATACACTTCACCGAGAAACCGGTGGTAACAATAGCTGTCGATTCCAACTTTCATAAAAGGGAGAGAGAGGGCGGGCTCGCTGCGTGAAGGGCTCTCCGCTCGGAGAGCAACGGAAGACTACCCGAGCGGACACGCACACGAAATGCACTGGAGGGGAATGGTATTATACTTTAGCGAACCCTTTCCCGAGGGGCTGCCTCGACTGGATAGCGGACTCTTTTGAGCGCAATGCCCCGCGGGAGAACCGGTCCAACGCCTTTTTCAGGGGCTTCCCCGCACACGGCCTAACCGGCTCCAAAGGCTCGAAACCAAAATCGACTCCCCACGCCGAGTTCCGGAAGAACGGAAGGATTACACCGGAGCGCACGCTTTCCCAACTGGCGCTCCTTGGCGGCTGGCCCCGCCGCGGGCCTAGGTCTGGTGAAAACTGCGGCGGTAATCGCCGGGGGTCTGGCCGGTGTGTTTCTTAAAAAAACGCGACATGTACTCGTGGTAGGCAAAACCGGACTGCTCAGCGATGACGGGCAGAATGCAGGAGGTCTCCGACAGCAGTTGCTTGATGCGGCGCAACCGGAGGGCATTCACCTCCTCCATCGGCGTGCGACCGGTGCAAAGGCGGAAACGCTTTTCCAGCGCGCGCCGGGAGAGCCCCGCGGCACGCGCAATGGCCGCACTCCCGATTTCAGCAAACGCATTCTCCCGAATATACCGAATCGCCTTCGCCACGTTGGAGTCTCTTACCGCAATGGTGTCCGAAGACTGCCGGGTCACCACTTCACCCGGTTCGAGATAGAGGTTCTGGGGCGGGATTTTCTCCCCGTGCATCATGCGGTCCAGCAACGCAGCCGCCTCGAAACCCAGTTGCTGGGCGTTCTGATCGAGGCTGGAAAGTGCAGGCGTGGATAACTCACACAGCACCCGGTCGTTGTCGACGCTCACCACCGCCACCTCGTCCGGGACCGGAATCCCCGCCCGGGAACAGGCGTCCAACACCTGAACGCCCTGGCTGTCATGCGCCGTCATGATGGCCACCGGCTTGGGAAGCCCCTCCAGCCATTCCACCATGGATTCCTGCTCCTTCTCCCAGTTCTTTTCGGCGTCCACCATGTAGGTGGGTTTGTATTCCGCGCAGTCCCCTCCGTGCTGCTCCACCATCCGCAGAAACGCCGCGTGCCGGCGCCGCTCCCACAGCTTGTTTCCCGCAATTCCACAGTAGCCGAAATGCCGAAAGCCGCGGCTGAGAAAATGGGCCGCAATCCGTTCCGCGATGAGTCGCTGGTCGGGAAACAGCGTGGGGAACTCCGGCTTCTCGTGGAGGTGCCGGAGACTCACTACAGGCAGCCCTCGCTTTTGGGCCCTTCGGCACAGCTTGAAATCGAAGCTCCGCGTAATGATGCCGTCCCCCTCCCATCGGGCAAGCCACGGCGGATCGGGATCATTCTGGCCCCGCTCGTGAATGAATACATTCCAAGGTCCGTGCAGCGTCAGGTACCGGCTGATTCCCAGCAGAATTTCCCGCCCATACGCCTTGGAGGTCTCCACGATCAGCGCCACGCGCGGCTTCCGCTTGGATTTCAGGGCGCTCATTGCGGGGAATCGTGGCGGGGAATCGTGTTACGTCAGGGGCGCTGCTCAGGCCGCTCCTCGTCTCTCGCACCGATGGCCTTGCGGGCCGCCTCGGTAATTGCAGCCCAGTTTTTTGACCGGATCCAATCCCGGGGTGCAATCCAAGAACCACCAATGCCTCCCACCACCGGTTCGCGGAGGTAATCCGGAAGATTCTGTTGGGTGAGTCCGCCCAACGGAATGTAGCGGATTCCAAGGTGGGCATAGGGAGCGGCAACCGCCCGCAGGTAACTCAAACCGCCACAGGGTTCGGCTGGAAAAAGCTTCAGGAGCCGCCGGTCAAACTCGAGTGCACGCTCGATATCACTCGGGGTGCAAACCCCGGGAGCAAAGGGCAGTCCGGCGGCGAGGGCCGCCTCAATGACCCGGGGATTCATCCCGGGAGCAACCCCGAATTCTGCGCCATGGTCGCGAACCAATCGCGCCTGGTCCGGCGTGAGCACCGTCCCCGCCCCCACCAGCATTCCGGGTGCGTCCCGGCGCAGCAACCGCAGCGATTCAACTGCGGAGTCCGTGCGCAGGGTCAGTTCCATGGCCGTCACTCCCCCCGCCATCAGCGCCTCCGCAAGAGGCACGGCGTCCTCCGGGCGATCGACCACGGTGACCGCCACAATACAGGCGCGACTCAGCCGGGCGAACACCGCCTGCTCTTCGGAGTGGCTCACGCGCTCCTCCTTTCTCCACGACCCTCGCCAAGGGAATCCAAACTGCGAAGCAGGTTCTCCACCGCCTGGCTCATCGCACGGTCAACGCTTTCCTCGGTGAACCCGCCGGTGTGGGGCGTCGCAATCACCCGCGGATGCTTGGCCAGCCTCCAGTCGGAGGGGGGTTCCGTCTCGAACACATCGAGCGCAAGCCCCGAAAGACGCCCGGAATCCAACGCCTCCAGAACCGCCTCCGAATCCATGACATCGGAACGCGCCGTGTTCACCAGCCGACAGCCCCGCTTCAACCTGTCCAACGCCTCGCGACTCAACACCGGACGCCCATCCGCATTCGGCGGGCAATGGAGACTCAGGAAGTCCGCCTCCGCAAGCACCTCGTCCCATCCCGCGTACCGGAACTCCGGCGCCGGCGAGAAGGTCGAATCCGGGAACTGATCAAACGCGAGCACCCGCATCCCCAAGCCAAGCGCCATCCGAGCCACCAGTTTTCCGATCCGGCCACAGCCGAGAATCCCGAGGGTGCGTCCCTCGAGCTCGATACCGGGCTGGGCACGCTTCCACGCGCCGGATTTCAACGAGGCGTCGTACGCGGCACAATGTCGCGCTAACCCAAGGATGTGACCGATCGTCAGCTCGGCAACGCCGCGGGCGTTGGCGCCCTCCGCGCGCAGCACGACAATCCCGCGTCGACGAGCCGCTTCGAGGTCCACCGTATCGGTGCCCGTCCCATTGCGGCTAATCACGCGGAGTTCCGTCGCGGTCTCCAACACCGCGGCGCTCACGGGCTCCACTCCGGCGAGGTATCCCACACACCCCGGCAACAGAGCGCGAAGCTCCTGCTCTGCGGGTTGCTCTCCCGGGGTGCAAAGCACCACCTGATAACCGGCCTGCTCAATCCGGCCCAGGGCAGGATGCCCGGAGCGGGTCACGGAGCGGGGTGTCACGAGAATCTTCATGATTTACTCGACGTGAATCTTCCCGTTCCGAACAAAGACGCGGCAAGGAAAACCCTCACGCTCGATGTCCCCATAATTGTGACCGGCATCTCCAGGATAGACACAGAAAGAGATCAGAGGCTCGGATCCCGTATTGATGCTGCGATGGCCCCAGTAGGGCGGCACATACACCATGCGCCCCGGCGCAAACTCCTCGTAGCGGCACCGGCCGTCCGCCGTCTTCATCATCATGTAACCGCGGCCACGCAGCGCGAGGTAGATCTCCCCGGTGTTCAAGCGCGTGTGATAATGCCCTTTGGTCATGAAGCACTCCTCGCCCACCGTGCCCGGACGCAGATCGCTGATACAAAACATCAGGTGCCCGTACTGCTCCGGAACAGGCCGCTCAAAGACCTCGTAGTGCACGGGATTTCCGGAATCGACGAGGCGCTGCAGCGCGGCAGCGTCCCGATAGTGGCCGCGCATATCCGCCGCGCGACGCACGATGTGGTTTGTCGGATTTTTCATCACGCCCTCCACGAGGTCGAAGTCGACCGAGAAGGGCTCAATGAAGGTGGTCTCTTGGTTTTCCAAGGTGGTATTCATGCGATGGATTGTTTCAGTTTCTGAGCTCTAACGATTCTCGACTCTCACCGTGTCGAGGCTGCGATCTGGGAAAGCGCATCCAATGCGGGACCGCTTGTGGGAATCTCCACGTGGAACACGTCCGAGATCACGCGGGTCCATCCGTGCAGAAAGTAGTTCCAACCATCCTCCACGTGCAGATCGGAGACGGTCTTCTGCGCTTTTGCCTGCTCGAGGAAAAGCAGATCGCCGCGGTAGTTAAACTCCCAAACCAAACTGTTTTGCGGGAAACGGGCGGCATCTGTCAGGGGGGATCCCGGTGCGTCCTTGCCAAGCCCCGTGGCGTTCACGACCAAGGATCCCGGAGGTAGACCGGCCAGAACCCGGTCCGCCAAGGCCGGTTCCGGAACATGATGCGTCTCCAGCGGGATACCCGTGGACCAGTCCGCGTGCAGCCTCCGCAAATGCTCAAGGCGCGGCGTGCTTCGGTTGGCAACATGCACTCGCGCGGGCCGGTTGGCGCCGTGCTCGCCCTTGGTCAAATGCCACGCCAGGGCCATGGCCGATCCGCCCGCGCCAAGAATCAACGCCTCCGCTCCCGTTTTGCGCCAGTGATCCGCCGGCAGAAACGCCTCAAGGGAATACCCCACCGTCCACGGATCCGCAGCCCGCGCGTGCAGCTTGCCCTCCCGTTTGAAGATGCTGCTCAGCTCCCCCATCGCGGCCGACAACGGTTCGAGTTCGTCAAACTGATCCCGGCACGCATTGCAGAGATCGATTTTATGGGTGGTCACGAGCGCGCCCAAGGCCAGCGGATCGTTCCGCAGGAACTCCACCGCCTCGCGATACCGCTCCGGCTCGGCGTGCAGCGGAAAATCCATTCCGCGCAGTTCACACGGCCCGAGGCCGAGATGCTCCGCCCACCGCGGAAAGACCTTGTTGATGGACGACTTCGCGGTCGTCACGCCGATGAAGAACATCGTTGGCTGTGTGCAGCGTGCGTATGACATAAAAACTCCTCAGGACTCCCGACGCCCCCAATCCGAGAGCGCGCGCAGCAGGGACTCGTAGCGTTCCAAGCGCCCGGCATAGTAGGCCGCCTGCTCGCTCTGAGGCTCGTAGGTGCGCCCCAGACGCACCCAATCCGCAGCAGCCTCCGCCACCCCAGGCAGAATCCCTGCGCCCACTCCGGCGAGCAGGGCCACGCCCATCGGCGCTCCGCCTCCCTCCTGAATCTGGACGATCGGAATCCCCAGAACGTCCGCCTTGATCTGGTTCCAGAATGCGCTCTTCTCACCCCCTCCCGTGATCCGCAAATCCGAGAGTCGAGCCTCAGGCCACAACCGCTGAAGCGCCTTCCGGTAGACGGCGTACTCAAGCGCCACGGATTCCAGCACCGC